>JBDTNJ010000324.1:0-4749 GCA_039933825.1 Luteolibacter sp. | reverse complement strand
CGGCGGCGGGCTCGTCCATGATCAGCACCTGCGGATCGTGGAGCAGCGCGCGGCCCAAGCCGAGGCGCTGGGTCATGCCCTTGGATAGTTTGTTGGAAAACCGTTCTGCCAGAGGAATGAGATCGGTGAACTCCATCACCTCCTGTATCCGCTCGCGGCGTTCTTTGCCTTTGTAACCGAGGGCGCGGGCGTAGAAATCCAGATACTCGAGCACGGTCATGTGCTCGTAATTCCCGAAATGATCGGGCATCCACCCGATGAGGCGTCTTACTTCAGCCGGGTGGTGGACCACATTGATTCCGCAGACTTCCGCGCTGCCGAGTGTGGGGTAATCCAAGGTAGCGAGAATCCGCATGGTGGTGGTTTTTCCAGCGCCGTTCGCGCCGACGAAGCCACAGACGGAGCCGTGAGGAATCTCGAAGGTTACCCCATTGACGGCCTGGAGATCGCCAAAGTAGCGGTAGAGGTTGTTGATCTTGAGGGCAGACATTGGGTGATTTGAAATTTTACGGAGCGAGGACCGGGCCGGTAATAACTGTGCGGGTTTCCATCCAGCGGATGCCGGGGTGGGTAGGGATCCCGGGCGCTTGATTGGTGAATGCGATGTAATACCCTTTGCGTTTCATGGTGCGTTCCAGCATTTGTTTAGTTCTGTCTGCAAAGGCCCCGGCTTCCTGTTGTAGCACTGGCATGACCATCGAGAATTCGACTGGTGTGAGACTAAATCGTTTGCCGGTGGTGATGGCCTCCGCACGATACCATTGGCCGTCGTTGTCGCAGTAATAAAGCGTTTCGATCGGGAACTCGAAGGTGGAGAGAAACGTGTGTGGAATGTCGGTTAGTTCGATTCGGCCGCGGGTGGAAACGACGGCGGATAGGACATGTCCATGTTCCGAGCGGCTTTGAAACCAATCACCAGACGCGTCCAGTTTTCCGTCATTGGGTTGCAGGTTCAGACTGGATTGGGTGTTTCCGCTGTTGGTATAACGCGCCCAACGGCTGGATGAGATCGGCACCGGGCTGAAGAAGCACGGATCACTCATGGTGAAGCGCGAACCTGTCAGAACCCCCGTCCGGCAGAATTGTTCCTGATGCAAATAGGCGGCGTTCTGATCGCCATCCGGGCGCACTTCCATCAGCAAACGCCGCATGCCGGAGCCGCCGAAGCCGTCCTGGATGATAATGAGTCCGATGAGGATCAAGCTAGCCACTAACGAGATTAGCGGTGTGGTGATGAAAAGTTTGTGACGTTGCCCGGATTTTGCAAAAATAAACAAGTTCACCGGGCCGACCATAATTGCGAAAAGGATGAGAACCGCGATGAATAGACCGTAACGGAATGTCTGGGTGCCGAAATGGTTTTGCAGCGGCCAATTTCCATCGAAGCCGGATGAGATGGATTTGCTGCGCGCGCTGGTTGGGTTAAGGGTGTTGACGAGTGCGATGGTCTCCTTTGCGTCAAGTTTCAGGTCGGTGGAAATGGTTTTGAACGCCACACTTCCAAAGCTGGCATCGTCCGGTATCCCAAGTGTCTTCGCATCAGCCTTGCCGGTGGTGAAAATCGCTAACTGACCGCCCATTCGCAGCCAGGCCACGATGGCATTTCGCCCGCTGGCGGGTGTGTTCGCCCAATCCGTGTCAGTCATGATTACGCTATCGTAGCCGGAGAATGCCAGCCAGCTATCAGGCAATTGTTTTGGGTCGAACTTCGCGGCGAACTCGTTGCGTCCGCCATAGGAGCTGGTGCCCATCGCCGCATCGAGCGAGGAAGCATTGGGTGTGAAAAGGGCTTCGCTCAAGAGAACCGCAGCTTTCGAACTATCAGGGATATCGGCGAGGCTGTTGCTCGCTTCTCCCAAGGACCCGCTCAGCCGGGTAGTGACGTTTCCGCCATAGGAAGATGTTCCGGTGCCGGGTGAGAGTGGTACCAGGATGTCCTGGGTGAGGGTCTTGCCGGCAGGCGCGGTGAAACCGAATGATGAAGATGTGTGATTTCCCCGCGAATAGTTGGTGGCGCTCTCGAAGGTGAGCTGGATCGAACGATCGTTTTGAAGATTGTTAGCAACTTTGACCCTTACGGGCAGGTAGCCGCCGGGTGAGGGTTTTGAAAACAGCGCCATCACTTCGACATGCGTGTCTGTCTTGGTATCATAGACCTCGCGGATGATCGTCTCCTGAGCGGAAACATGGGTTGCTAGCAGAAAGAGAAGGAGAAGTCGGCGCATGGGGGAAACTCTTTGTTTAGATTTTCGCGCTTAGGACCCGGGGCGTCGCGGCTGCCTGAAACGGCACTTCCTCCAACAGTGCGCGGACAAGATCGTTGGTGGTATGACCTTCGACACGTGCGTTGTAATCCAGTACGATGCGGTGGCGCAGTACGGCGGGAGCGATCGCTTTGACATCCTCGAAACTCGCATTCGTCCTTTCCTGAATCAGTGCGCGGGCCTTTGCTCCCGAAGCCAGCGCGAGCGCCGCTCGTGGACTCGCACCATAGCGGATGCCACGAGATGCTGCGGACTGGCCGGGGTGGCTGGCATCGACGAGGCGGGCGATGTAGTTCGCCACTACATCCGGCAGATAGATGCGCCTGACCAGTTCGAGCAATGAGTTGAGAGTTTCCGCGCTCATCACTGGATCGACTTGTGGCTCGGTTCCGATTTCCCGGTGGGAAACGATCCGCTGGAGGGTGGCCACATCGTTGCGAGTGACTTCCAGTTTGAAAAGAAAACGGTCGAGCTGGGCTTCGGGAAGGGGATAGGTGCCTTCGAGTTCGATCGGGTTCTGCGTGGCGAGCACGAAGAACGGCACCGGTAGATCATGGGTTTTTCCCAGAACCGTGACCCGGCGTTCCTGCATCGCTTCCAACAGAGCGGATTGCGTTTTCGGCGATGCCCGGTTGATTTCGTCTGCTAGCACAATGTTCGTAAAAAGGGGACCTGGCTGGAAAACAAATTCGCGTCGGCCGTCCACTTCCTGGAGCACCGGATTGCCCGTGATGTCGCCTGGTAAAAGATCCGGCGTGAATTGCACGCGTTTGGTGCCGAGCTTGAGAAGTTTCGAGAGTCCCTTGACCAGTTCGGTCTTCCCCAGGCCCGGCAGACCTTCTAGCAAAATATGACCGCGTGCGAGGACTCCGGTGATTACGAGGTCGATGAGTTCCTCCTGGCCGAAGAGCACTTGGTTCAGTCCGCAGGAGAGTGAGCGAAGGTGTTTGGCGGCATCGGCGACTTCCGTTTCGGTGGCGTTTTCCATGAATGGGGTTGAATTGCCAGAAAGTTAGCAGGCATGGCGGATTTGGGAATGACGAAGGTGTGAATTTTGTGTGAAGGGCGGATTCTGACTCAAATCCGACTGGCCATGGTAAGGCGGAGCCGTCAAATGCACTTCAAGTAGTGCTACAACTTCATTGGCTGGGATGCCGTGGCAGTTGTCCAGCAGCTTGTCGGATTTTAGTCGAAGGAGGGGATCGCTGATTGTCATCGGCAGAACCTTTGGCTTTGCTCATTTCATGCACATTGCTGATTCTCGCAAGCCTTGGTATCGAGTCCTCTATATCCAGGTCATCATTGCGGTCATATTGGGTGTCGCGGTGGGCTTTTTTTATCCGGGCGTTGGCAAGTCCCTCAAGCCGCTCGGGGACGGCTTCATCAAGCTGGTGAAAATGATGATCGCGCCGATCATCTTCTGCACGGTTGTCCACGGAATTGCCTCAATGGGTGACCTCAAAAAACTCGGGCGCGTTGGCATCAAGGCACTTCTGTATTTCGAGGTCGTTTCCACGCTCGCTCTCGTCATCGGGCTAGTGGTGGTGAATCTTCTACAACCGGGAGCCGGAATCACGCCCGCAGGTGCCACTTTTCACGCCGACGCCGCAGCGGTAACGACCAGCCAGGGGTTTTCGGAAAAGGCTCACGGACTGAGCACCGTAGAGTTTATTCTTAATATCATACCGTCCACGATCCTCGGGGCTTTTGTGGGCGGCGATCTCCTGCAGGTGCTGCTCGTTGCGGTGCTTGTGGCGTTCTCCATTGCATTCATGGGTGAACGTGGAAAGCCTTTGCTGCACGCGATCGAATACGGTGGTGAGGTGGTTTTCGGGGTGATGCACCTAGTTGTCAAGTTGGCGCCGCTCGGCGCGTTCGGCGCGATGGGATTTACAGTCGGCGCGTTTGGAATCGGAACGCTCAACAAGCTGCTGGCGTTGATGGCGGGTTTCTATCTGACGTCGGGGTTGTTTGTCATCATCGTGCTCGGCGGCATTGGCTTGTGTTGTGGTTTTTCGATTTTTCGCTTCCTCGGATTCATCAAGGACGAACTGTTATTGGTGCTCGGAACCAGTTCCTCGGAGACTGCACTTCCCGGAATGATCTCTAAAATGCAGCGGCTGGGATGTAACAAGTCCACTGTGGGCTTGGTGATTCCCACCGGCTACAGTTTCAATCTGGACGGCACGAACATCTACATGGCGATGGCGGCAGTGTTTCTTGCTCAAGCGACGAATACCCCACTGGACCTGCCCCATCAGATCAGCCTGTTGTTAGTGGCGATGATCACATCGAAGGGAGCCAGCGGCGTGACCGGAGCAGGTTTCGTCACGCTCGCCGCGACGCTTCAAGCGGTGCCCGGCATCCCGATTGAGTCGCTTGCCCTGTTGGTCGGAATTGATCGGTTCATGAGCGAGTGCCGCGCCATGACCAACCTGATCGGCAACGGCGTTGCCACGGTGGTGATCAGTCGCTGGGAAGGGGA
>JBDTNJ010000323.1:0-9171 GCA_039933825.1 Luteolibacter sp. | reverse complement strand
GATTGCAATGGATGCCGTCCTTTTCAAGTGCTTCGGCGGCCTTGATGCCTTCCCAAGTGGAGGCGATTTTGATCAGGATGCGGTTGCGGGAATGCCCTTCCGCCTCATACGCAGCAATGAGCTGGTGCGCTTTGGCGATGGTGGCGGCGGTGTCGAAGGAAAGGCGGGCGTCCACTTCGGTTGAAACACGGCCGGGGACGATTTTCAAAATTTCCAGACCGAAGAGGATCAGGATGCGGTCGAGGATCGCTTCCATGAGCGCCGGGCCGGTGGCTCCGGTTTTTTTGACTTCGGAGACGGCTTGCTCGACGAGGTGGCGATACTCTGGTTTCGCGGCTGCCTGGAGGATCAGCGATGGATTGGTAGTAGCGTCTTGGGGCTTGTAGGTCTTCATCGACTCGAAATCGCCGGTATCGGCAACGACGGTGGTGAATTGCTTCAGTTGATCAAGTTGGGTCATGCTCATGGTCTGAATGGTTTATTCCGCCAGCACTCGCTTGGGAAGATGAAAAGCCGCACGGCAGGGTCTAACTCATGAATCCCATTTCAAACGACGATGAATTGCTTTGAAAACGAAGGCTCCGGCGGTGGCACCAAGGCAATCGGCAAGCCAGTCGAAGTTGTCATTTCCGCTGCGGCCGGGCACGAAGCCCTGGTGGTATTCATCCAAGCGCCCGATGAGACCAATCAAAATGATGGTGCACGGAATGATGAAGCGCCATTGTGTGGCGCTGGGACGCATGGAGACCAAATACGCTGATAGCAAACCCGCCCCGCCGAAAAAGTAACCGAAATGTTCGACCTTATCAAAGTCGTCGATCGGTATTACCGGCATGTCAGGATGGGTGTCCGAAGAAAGCACCCACAACACCCCAAACCAAACGAGCAATGCGATCAGCCAGAATGTAGGGCGGCGTGGAACCCGTGGCATGCTCAGAGCTTGCGCATTTCATCCTCAAGCCGCTCCGCCAACCATTGTTTCATCATTGATTGATAATTGAGGAAACGCGAGCGGGCGATGCGTTTAATACGAGAAAGCATCCGCGGATCGAAGCGCAGGGTGATGGTGGTGGACTCGCGGGAGTCTGCCTCGTGAACGGAGGTGGCCATCAGGCGGCCATCGAGTTCGTGGGTTTCCCAAAAACGGGCTTCCTCGGCCTCATCGGCGAATTCGGGGATTTCAGACCAGCGGGTGACGGCGTTCATGGCGTTGGGAAATGAGGTGGCTCAGCGGAATTCCGCGTATTTGCGATCGTAAAACTTCTGTTCGGCTTCGGACATCTCGCGGGCCGCAACGACGCGCGTGATTTTTCCATCGGTCCAAAACGACAGGAAAAGGTAACGGTCCGCGATGGTGCGGCCGAGCGCATAGTAGCGGGAGGCGCCATCCGAGCGTTCGTTATCCGGCAGGAACCGGACGGAAAAGGGATCCTCGAAAGCTTCCTCAAGCTCACGGGGTTTAATGTTTCGAAGGTCAAATTGAACGTCGATAAGGTCGAGTTCCATAGGCGGAGTTTGCGGATGCTTTGGGAAAGTGCAATAAAGACTTCGGTCAAAAATCACTCAAAGCGTGTGACCCATGCGCAGGCGCTTCGTTTCGAGATACTTTTCGTTGTGAGGATTCGAGGGCAGGCTGATCGGCAGTTGCTCGACGATTTCCAGGCCGTAGCCTTCCAGCCCGATGACTTTTTTCGGGTTGTTCGTCAGCAGCCGCATCTTTCTAACGCCCAGATCATAAAGAATCTGCGCGCCCATTCCATAGTCGCGGAGATCGGAGCCGAAGCCGAGTTTCTCATTCGCCTCGATGGTGTCCATGCCCTGTTCCTGGAGCTTGTAGGCGTGGATTTTCGCCGGTAGCCCGATGCCCCGGCCCTCTTGGCGCAGGTAAAGCAGCACGCCGCCTTCCGTCGCGATGTGCTCCATCGCGGCTGCCAGCTGGCCACCACAATCGCAGCGTTTGGAATGGAAAACATCGCCAGTTAGGCACTCAGAGTGGACGCGGACGAGAGTCGGTTTTTCCGGGTCGATCTCACCATGGCTGAGCGCCAAGTGATGGCTGGCATCGGTGGAAATACGATAGAGATGACAGTCGAAATCGCCGTAATCCGTGGGCATCAGGATGGTTTGCTCGCGGATCACCAATTTCTCCGAGCGCCTGCGGTATTCGATCAACTGTGTGATGGTGCAGGCCTTGAGCTGGTGCTTTTCCTGATAGTTTCCGAGCTGTCCGACGCGGGCCATCGTCCCATCGTCGTTCATGATTTCACAAATCACCGCCGCGCGTGTCAGTCCGGCGAGGTCCGCTAGATCGAGTGCCGCCTCGGTATGTCCGGCGCGGCGGAGCACACCATCGGGCATGCCCTGAAGCGGAAAAACATGGCCGGGTTTCACAAATGCGTCCGGGCCGATCGACGGGTCAGCGAGAAGGCGAATCGTCAGAGCCCGGTCAGCGGAGGAAATCCCTGTGGTGATGCCTTCCGCCGCGTCCACACTCACGGTAAATGCCGTTTTCATTCCTTCGCGGTTCCGGCTGGCCATCTGTGGGAGGTCGATTTCCTCGGCACGGTCCGCTGTGATCGGCGCACAAATCAGGCCACGCGCATGGACCGCCATGAAATTGACCATCTCGGACGTGCAAAGTGATGCAGCGCCCACCAGATCCGCTTCGTTTTCGCGATCCGGATCATCGGCCACGATCACCAGCCGCCCGGCGGCGATTTCCGCGATGATTTCGTTGATCGGACTGAAAATGAGAGGATTGGCGGACATGGAGTAGACGGAGGTCGGTGAACGTTTTGAATTAGGATCGATCCCCTCACGATCTTCAACCCCCATTTCTTAGTTTAAAAACGGATCATCCGGTGCTTCCGCCAAGATCCGGTGGAGAGGCGAAAGCTGCCTTAGCAATTCCGACCACAGCCTGCGGTCGTGCTCATGCCCGAGCAAATCCTTTTGTGGGCGGGCCGGAATCCACGACCTCCGGAGCAATTCATTTTCCAGCTGCCCGGGCGTCCACCCCGAGTAGCCGACGAAGGCCCGCACGATCCGGCCCGGCTTGCGGGTGTGCTCGGCGGCATCTTCGACCGAAAGGCGCAAGGCCCAGCGAAGGCCGGTTTTTTTGCTCCACCAGAACGAGGAGAACGTCAGTTGGTCGCGGGAAACCGGACCGCCATCGTGAACGGCCAGCTTGCCCAATGAGGCAAACTCGCTCGCGGGCAGAAAATCGCCCACCACTTTTCCCGTCGGGTGATTCAGGATCAATCCCATTGCGCCCTGCTCCAATTGGTGCTCCGCCAGCAAGATCACCGAGCGGTTGAACGTGCCATCGCGTAACGACGGGTCTGCCAGCAGGAGTTGCCCCTGAAGCTGGATCGGTAGATCGGGCGGTGATGATTCGTCAGCCACGTGGATAGTCTAATGCCGTCTCCGGTAATCGCCAACAGCGGATTCAGGAAGTTTTGCGGAAATTGGCTCGCTGGCTGCGTTTCAACCGCCAGCTTACACACATGAAATCATTTCCCGCCTGTTTTCTCATCCTGCTCGGCATCGCCCGGGCCGAGCCACTGCCGCTCAGAATCGTCGCTGCGAATCTGACGTCGGACAACAAACAATCCTACTCTCCGGACAACGGCAATCACTCTAACCCCGAGGGCGCCGGCGCGCGCATCCTGAAAGCCCTCAAACCGGATGTCGTCATGATCCAGGAGTTCAACACCTCCAGCCCCACCCGCCAGTGGGTGAATCAAACTTTCGGGAAGGGCTATGATTTCATGCAGGAAAAGGGCATGCAGATACCTAACGGAATCATCAGCCGTTTCCCCATTGCCGAGTCCGGCTCGTGGGACGATCCGGAGCTCACCAACCGCGAGTTCGCTTGGGCGAAAATTCGGCTGCCGGGAAAAAACTACCTCTGGGCCATCAGTCTTCATCTCCATTCCAAGGGCGATGCCTCCCGCGCCACCGAAGCCGCCGCCCTCGTCAAATTCATCGGGGAAAAAATCCCCAAGGACTCGCTGATCGTCATCGGTGGCGATCTCAACGCCCACTCGGATCAAGAGCCGGTTCTCAAAAACCTCGCCACCGTCGTCATCATCCCCGAGCACCCGCCTGCCGACAAAAACGGAATCACTAACACCAACGCCCCGCGCAACCACCCTTACGATTGGGTCCTCGCCAGCAGTCCGCTCGACAAAACCGCCGTCCCCCTCAAGCTCGCCGATCAGGAATTCCCCCATGGCCTCGTCTTCGATAGCCGCGTCTTCGAGCCCTTGGACAAAGTCCCCCCCGTGCAAAAGAACGACAGCGGCGTTAAAAACATGCAGCACATGGCCGTCATCCGCGATTTTCTGATTCCCTGAGCCCCCTCGTTTGGGTGATAGCGTCCGCGCTGGGATTGCGTAAAGTTGCTTTCCCGGTTCATGCTTCGTCCGCTCCATCTCATTCCATTTCTTGTCTTGCCATCCATCGCGGTGGGCGAGGAGCGCGTGGAATTCAACCGCGACATCCAGCCGATCCTCACGAAAAATTGCACAAGCTGCCACGGCGGTGTGAAGGAGGCGGGCAACATCTCGTTCATCTATCGGGAAAAGGCGCTGGGCAAGGGCAAGTCCGGAGAGCACCCGATCGTTCCCGGAAACCCCGATAAATCCGACATGTTGCGCCGGCTCCGCAGCACCGATCCGGACGAGGTCATGCCGAAGCCGAAACACGGACCCCGTCTGCCGGAATCCGAGATCGCGCTGATAGAGCGTTGGATTTCCCAAGGCGCGGAGTGGCAGGATCATTGGTCATTCATCGCTCCGAAGGAAAACGAAGTCGTGAAAATTTCCGACGAATCGTGGCCTGATGCCCCGCTCGACCGATTCATCCTCCAGCGTCTCGACCGTGAGAAACTCAAGCCTTCACCCGAGGCCGGTCCCGGCGAGTGGCTGCGCCGCGCGAGCTTCGATCTGACTGGGCTGCCGCCGTCGCCGGAGGAACTCACCGCCTATCAGAGCGCTCTCGCCAAGGACCCCGCTGCTGCCCGCGCCGCAGTCGTGGATCGTCTGTTGGCATCACCGCATTTTGGCGAACGCTGGGCGGCGGTTTGGTTGGATCTCGCACGCTACTCGGACACCTACGGGTTTGAGCGGGACCCCGCCCGCGACATTTGGCCTTACCGGGACTGGGTGATCCGCGCCTTCAACGCGGACATGCCGTATGATCAATTCACCGTCGAGCAACTCGCTGGCGATCTCCTGCCTAACGCCACTGCGGACCAGCGCCTAGCAACCGCCTTCCACCGCAACACGCAGACGAACACCGAGGGCGGCACCGATGATGAGGAGTTCCGCGTCGCAGCCGTGATCGACCGCGCCAGCACCACCTGGACCACCTGGCAGGCGACCACGTTTGGATGCGTGCAATGCCACTCCCATCCCTACGACCCGATAGAACACGACGAGTTCTATAAGTTCATTGCTTTTTTCAACAGCACCGAAGATTGTGATTTGGACAGTGATTTTCCGAAGATGAAAGTTGCGGAAGATCCCGCAAAAACGGCCGAAGCATCCTCGCTGGAAATCAACCTCCAAGTCCTGCGCGAGCAACTCAACGCCGCCGGCCACGATCTGGCGGAAAAGTCCGACGATTGGAAACCTTTCACGCCCGACAGCCTCGCCCCCTCCCACGGGACGCTGGCGGTTTCCGGCGACGGCACGATCCGCAGCACCGGCACCTTGCCGAAAGGCAGCGTGCACAAAGTGGCCGGACCCGCGCCGTCCTTCAGCGCGCTACGCTTGAGAATTCTGCCTGATAGCGACGATCCGAAAAAGTGGCCCGAGCGTGGCTCGCTGGTCACGGATTTTAAGGTGATTCTAATCGATGCCGCCGGAGTGGCCACGTCAGTTGAAATGAAGGAGGTTTTTGCGGACCGTTTTGGGGACTCAATGGATCCAAGCCCGCGCGGAAATGTCGGGGGCTTCCCGAAACTCGAAGGCCCGCGCTGGTTTGTTTTCGTCCCGTCCGTTCCTGTGAGTCCAAGCGAGGAATCGCGGGTAGAGATTTCCATGAAGCAGGATGGCGAAACCGCTGGCAGTCAGGGCACTCCTGTCCGGCACTTCGCCATGGAGGTTTCCAACAATTTGGAATGGACTGCGGTGGTGAACGATCCACAGCGCAGTTCTGTTTGGGAGACGCGTGGCAAACTCGCGGCGCGATATGAGGAGATCAAGGGCACGATGGTGCCGGTGATGGCCCGGCGCCCCGATCGAGAGACCCGCGTGTTTGCGCGTGGCAATCGACTCTCCAAGGAAAACGTGGTCACTCCCGGCGTGCCGAAATTGCTTGCGGGCAGCGCCGCGCAGGAAGGAATGACACGCCTCGATATGGCGCGCTGGATCGCCAGTCCGGAAAATCCACTGACTGCCCGCGTGATGGTGAACCGGCTATGGGGCGAGCTTTTCGGCACCGGCATCGTCCGCACAGCGGAGGATTTCGGCACGTCCGGCACACCGCCGAGTAATCCGGAACTGTTGGATCATCTCGCGCTACGATTTGAAAACCATTACAAGTGGTCCGTGAAATCCATGCTGCGCGAGTTCGTTCTATCTGCCACTTACCGACAGACTCATCGCGCGTCGAAGGAACTCGTGGAAAAGGATCCGGAAAACCGCCTCCTCGCCCATGGCCCGCGCAACCGCCTGTCCGCGGAAATGATCCGGGATCAGGCGCTCTCAGCCGCCGGACTGCTGTCGTCGAAAATGTATGGAGTTCCGGTGTTTCCGCCGCAGCCAGAAGGTGTCTGGCGCACCGTATACAACGGCGGAAAATGGGTCGAATCCAAGGGCGAGGATCGCTGCCGCCGGGGGATCTATACTTATAACAAGAGGACCAGCGGGTTTCCCGGACAGTTGACCTTCGATGCGCCAAGCCGCGATCTTTGCACCGCCCGCCGAATTGTTAGTAATACACCGTTGCAGGCGCTCGTCACCATGAACGATCCCGCCCACATCGAAGCGGCGCAGGGGCTGGCGAAACGCATGAGTGCCCACTCGCCGGACCTCTCAGCGCAGCTCGCTTTCGGTGTCCTGCTCGCCACTCAGCAAAACCCCTCTTCCGAAATGATCGGAGAGCTCGCGTCGCTCCACGCCGCGTCCGCCGGTGAATACGAAAAGTCACCTGCAGAGTCGGCGAAACTGGGCGAGACTCCCTCCGCCGCTGCGCTCGTCCTTACTGCGAACACGATTCTCAACCTCGATTCCGCGCTCACCCGATGAAACCCGAACATTTCGCCCGCCTCCAGCACGCACAGTTGGAGCATCTAACGCGCCGCCATTTCCTGTCGAAATGCAGCACTGGCCTCGGCGCGATGTGGCTCGCTGGCTCGGCGGGCCGGGCTTGGGGGTCTTCTGCGGCATTAAAAAAGGACCCCGCGAATCCGCTAGCTCCAGCGATGCCCCTATTCCCCGCGAAGGCGAAGCGTGTGATCTATCTGCACATGGCCGGCGCTCCCTCGCAGCATGAGCTCTTCGACTACAAGCCGGAACTTCAAAAGCTCAATGGTAAGGAGTGTCCGAAGGAGTTTCTCGAAGGCAAACAGTTCGCCTTCATCCAAGGCGTGCCGAAAATGTTAGGTCCGCAGTTCGAGTTCAAGCAGCACGGTCAGTCCGGTGCGTGGATTTCCGACCGTCTGCCTCATTTCACCTCCGTGGTGGATGATGTGTGCTTCATCAAGTCGATGTACACGGATCAGTTCAACCACGGTCCGGCCCAGCTTCTCGTCCACACCGGCACACAGAATCTCGGCGCTCCATCGATCGGTGCGTGGGCCACATACGGGCTCGGTTCGGAGAACCAGAATCTCCCCGGCTTCATCGTGCTCACCTCTGGCGGCAAGAATCCGGATGCTGGAAAATCCGTCTGGGGCGCGGGTTACCTGCCTTCCGTCTATCAAGGCGTGCAATGCCGCTCCGAGGGCGAGCCGGTGCTCTATCTGAGCGATCCGCAAGGCATTTCCCGCTCGCTCCGCCGCCGCTCGCTCGACACGCTGGACCGGTTGAACGGAAAAATCGCCGATGAGGTCGGCGATGCGGAAACCGTCACCCGCATCGCACAGTATGAGATGGCCTATCGGATGCAGATGCACGCAACGGACGCCTTCGATTTGAAGCAGGAATCCGAGGCTACCCACCAGCTCTATGGCACGCAGCCGGGCAAGGAATCGTTCGCCAATAATTGCCTGCTCGCCCGCCGCCTTGCCGAGCGGGGAGTGCGATACATCCAGTTGTTCCACTGGGGCTGGGATTCCCACGGCTCCAGTGCGTCGGAAGCGCTCAACAAGGGTTTCAGCGATCGCTGCAAGGAAGTGGATCAGCCGATGACTGCTCTGCTGAAGGATCTTAAACAGCGTGGTCTGCTAGAGGACACGCTCGTCGTGTGGGGTGGCGAGTTCGGCCGAACGCCAATGCAGGAAAACCGCGGTGGTGCAGAAATGGCCTTCATCGGCCGCGATCATAACCCCGGCGGCTTCACTATCTGGATGGCTGGTGGCGGCGTGAAGCCCGGCATTTCCTACGGCGAGACGGACCCGATCGGCTACGAGGCGATGACCGACAAGGTTTCCCTTCACGATCATCATGCCACGATGATGAGGCTGTTAGGGTTCGATCACGAGAAGCTGACATACGCATCCCAAGGTGCGCCCCAGCGGCTCACGAACATCACCAAGCCCGGAACGAAGGTGATTACCGGTATCCTCGCATGACTCTGCTCCGGTTTACGCTCCGCCTTCGAGATTACCCCCTGCGGGATGTCCCGGAGCTACTTCGTGTGAGTGTACCCCTACACTTCGCTGGTTTCCCTCCCACAGGACGAGGAACAAAGTGGCTGTGACGGTTCCATCGGATTTTCCTCTGCAACCGCCACAGCCGGGTCGAATTTCACGACCGACCGTTGATGGTTTCGTCCCGTGATCGCGGTGACGCACCAGTTATACTCTACCGCACTGGCCACGCCATGGGGTGTATCCCTACCACTCGGCCGGTTCGGAAAGCAGTGCGAAGGAAGGGTTTCACCCCATGGACGACTCCCATCCACCAACAGAAAAACGCAGCCGCTCGCAGGCCAAATTGCAGAGGACACGGGGCGGACACCCCATTGTCACTTGGGCAAGGCACCAGATAGCATCTGTTC
>JBDTNJ010000322.1:0-2325 GCA_039933825.1 Luteolibacter sp. | reverse complement strand
ATCCAGAGCCTGCGCTAGCAGGCCTTCTGAACATGGCGAAGCCCTGACCGGCTGGCCCCTAGGCAATTCATTCCGCCCGATTCCCGCATTCCGGCCCGCAGCCTCCCGCTAACAAGGCCGCTGGGGATGTGAGTCACTCCTGACCCCGCCAGAAATAAACTTTCCGGTGGGGTCGCAACATGCGAGACTGCCCACATGAAATTTGTCATCACCCTCGAGCGCGACGAAGACGGCGTTTGGATCGCAGAGTGCCCCGCCATCCCCGGTTGTATCAGCCAAGGAGTCAGCAAGGAAGAAGCCGTGGAAAACGTCCGCGAAGCCATTCTCGGATGCCTAGAAGTCCGCGCCGAACAGGGAATGCCCCTCACCGTGGAAACCCGCCTGGTCGAAGTCGCCGTCGCCTGAATTCCGGATGGCCGCGCTACCTACCATCAACGGACGTCAGGCCTTGGCCGCCTTTCAAAAGGACGGATGGAGCTTCGCCCGCCAGCGAGGCAGCCACATGATCCTCATCAAACCCGGCCACATCGCCAGCCTCTCGATTCCCGATCACAAGGAACTCGCCAAAGGCACCATGCGCGGCCTCCTCCGCTCCGCCGGAATGACGCCGGAAAGGTTTATAGAGTTGCTGCGGTGAGCTTCCAGTTCGCCTCAGCCCATCCCACCAACCCGATGACCGTCCGAACAATTCAAGAGTGACACATTACTAATCGATGACTCCAACTCAACGAAAACCCTGGGCTTCATCCGCCCTCCATCTGCTAGCTCTCGCTCTTCTTACCGGGATCACCGGGTGCGAGCGGCCCGAGAAAGAGACATGGTATTGCTATGATGCCCTTGGCCATCCGCTTGAGGGCGTGGTGATCGCCTGCAACTATGGTTTGCCCAACTATGACAAGAGCGGAATGAATTGCCGGTTTAGCGATGCCAGCGGAAGAATCGTGCTCGATCTGGATAAGGATATCCCTAACGGATTGAGACGGGGATTTTCTTGTATCTACTCGGCAAAATTGCGAAGTGGAAACGTTGGCATGGGAGAGCGTTGGCATGGCGGTGAACCCATCCCGGATACGGCAGTCTATTTCGACGAGTGGAACAACAAGATCTATCTAAAGAATGGATTTGATGATCCGGTGGCATGGGCTGTGGCGGTCAACGGCCTCACCGCTGCCTACGGCAATGCTTTCTTCACGGCGGGTGAAGTCCCTGGCGCGGTCAAAATGGAGAAAGCTCTTGAGAAGCTGGCGCCCCGGGAAAGGGATTTGTTCATCGCCCAATACGGTGAATTAGAAGTGCCATGGGATGAAATCAAGCGACGCAGGCTACAAGGTCATTTTAAGACCCCAAGGAAGGACGCTGCGGGTATGAAATTCAAGGATATCATTGATCCGCTGCGCAAGGAGCGCTGGAAGCGTCCGAAGTGAATGGGTATTATATTTATGTGTTCCATGCCGATGCCCACCCACAGATATTATTGCCAATGAAGCGTGCTCTTGCGGAATCATTGTGAGACCAACCCTTCCGATCATTATTTCTCCATCAGTTTGACCAACAACCTATTCAAAAAACCCATACATCCCAGAATCCTAGAGATCATCCAGACGTCCAACTACTGCCATGCGGCGATGTTGGAGGCTGATTCGCTGCTGCCTGAGGACGATGCGGAGTTGGACGAGTGGATCGTTAAGGTGGTGGACGTGATCAACCGCGAAGATTTGAAACCCCAGATCAAACAGTGATCACTTTTTCTGTGCGGCTTTCACCCAATCTTCGAAAACCTTGGGATTGATTCCGTCGTGAAAGCCTCCCTGGGCCAAGCGTTTGCCGGAGGCGTCGATCAGGAAATAGGTAGGGAAGCCTTTGACTGCGTATTCCTCCTGAAGCGCCTTATCCTTTTTGTTTCTCGTCTCACCGCCGGGTCCGAAATCGAGCTTCAGGAGGACCAGGTTTTGGTTCGCGAAGGATTGGAACGCCTTTTCCGAAAAGACGTCTTTTTCCAGCTTGATGCAGTAGGGACACCAACTGGTGCCGGTGAAGAGCACAAGGATCGGCAGGCCGGTTTGCGTGGCTTGCTCCTGGGCTTTGTCCATTTTTTCAAGCCACTTCGCCTTGCGGTTGGCATCCAAAACAGCCGCAGCGGCTGCCGGGGCTGCGGCATTACTGGTCTTGACGAATTCGCGGTCGGCCTCAGAAAGCTTCGCTTGGGGGACGGTGGCGAGCTTGCCGCTGCGGAGGCGGAGGGTGACGTTGTCGCCCTCGGACTTGACGAGTTCGGCGTCAATTTTCACACCCTCCGAGTTCGTCCAACTGCGGAATTCCGCATGC
>JBDTNJ010000321.1:0-3035 GCA_039933825.1 Luteolibacter sp. | reverse complement strand
CTTATCGTGGAATTCTGAGTTCTGGCGAACATCGAGAGTCGCTAGATGGAACCCGAAAATCTCCAGCTTGTGACGCAACGGGCGGATCACGTCTTCTTCTAGCAGGTGGCAGCCCGCCGCAGCCAGAGTGCGTGATAGCAGGTTCAAATCGTCTACGAGACATGCCGGATTTGTGTAGCCCGGTTTCCCCTTGGTTTGTTCGCGCAACCGTAGCGCCATCAAGTCCGCCATCTGCCGCCAGGGCTCCTCTTCGTGGCGATCCATGATTTCCGCCACTCCTTCATCAAATTTCACCAGCGTGACGAGTTGATCGATCCGCGCCTGGAGTTCCGGCGGCACCGGTGTGAGGTAGCGGGAAAGTGTGAGTTGTGATGCCAGTTCGTGGAGTTCGCGTTGAAGTAGATCGAAGGCAGAATGGCGCAGCGTTTGGAGAGTGATTTCCGTCACTTCCGGCGTCACCAACGGGTGCCCATCGCGGTCGCCGCCGATCCACGTGCCGAATTGCAAACGAGGAATATTTCCGGCGGAGCGCAGCAATTCCAGCGGCAGCCCGGCATCCCGCCAGGCCTCGGTGAAATGCAGGTCCAAGCGATTGATCGCTGATGGAAAAAGATCGCGCAGATAGTGCGTGGCATTTCGCAGCTCACTGGAGATATCCGGGCGGACGAGGTGGATTTCCGCCGTACGCCAGAGGATTTCCAGCGTTGTTACCACCCGTTCGCGGATGCGACGGCGTTCGCGCTCGGTATATTTTGGAAACTCATTGCGGACCATTTCGTCATAGAGCGCCCGATGCCGCTCACGGATACTCGAACGCTTTGCCTCGGTCGGATGGGCGGTGAGAACGGGCTCGACGAGAACGTCCTTGAGCACTGCCAGAATTTCCTCGGGGGAAAGTTTCATCGCCCTCAAATCCCGCAGCGCCTGAGGCCACAAGCCTCGGATGGATTCCGCGCCCAGCGCCTTCTCACGCTCGCGGCGGATTTCGGCAGCCACCCGCTCTTCGACCATGTTGAGCAACTGAAAGCCAATTGAATAGAGCTGCGGCAGCCCCTCGGGTGCTACGCCTGCTTCCGGTTCGCGCCCGGACCACGGCAGATACGGCAGCAATTCCGTTTCTCCGGTGCTCTTCAAAGCCTCTTCCAGGCAGCCCAGCAAATATTGCAGGCGCTCATCAATCAGATCAAATCCTTCTAGCCGGAGCTGTTCACGAATCGGGTTTACGGGAGTCTCAGTCATGCGTGCGGCCTTTTAAGCACAATCCAAGCCGAATCGGGAAGGGGATAGGAATTTTTATCCCGAAATGCTGCGGTGCGCCAGTGACTCCCTGTCGTTTTTTGTGAAAACAACACGCTTGGACATTCCTGACCCGCTAAGATAGAAAAACGCCGTGAACGCATGGTATCCAGCTCTGGAAGTGGTGAAAGCTTGTCTCAAGGCGGGCGTGCGCGAGTTCGTCGTCTGTGCTGGGGCGCGCAATGCGGCCTTGCTCGAAGCGCTGGCGCGGGCAGAAGCGGCGGGATTGGTCCGGGTTTGGCGACATTTCGAAGAGCGCAGCGCAGGGTTTTTCGCACTCGGTCGGACCATGGAAACCAGCCAACCCTGCGCGGTGATCACGACCAGCGGCACGGCGGCGGCGGAGCTTTTGCCATCGATCATCGAGGCACACTATCAGGCACGGCCCTTGGTCGCGATCACCGCAGACCGTCCGGCCGAGTTTCGCGGGACGGGGGCTCCGCAGTCGATCGAACAACCGGGGATTTTCGGAACCTACGCTTGGCAGGGAAGTTTCGCGGATTGGGATGGGAAACAACCGCTGCATCTCAATGTGGAGTTTGAGGAAACGTTCGAAGCGGGTGGGGAAGATTTTTCTAACGAGACGGTGGGAGTGTTTGTTCCTGCCCTCGAGCGTCTGAATGTCGCGGCGCTGGCGAAGTGGCTGCGTGAGGATGATCACAAGGGCATCGTCGTGCTCGTGGGTGGCTTGGAGCCGGACGAACGCGAGGAGGTGTTTCATTTTTGCCAAGACCTCGGAGCGCCGCTCATCGCGGAGGCGACGAGTGGGTTGCGTGAAGCGTTGCAATCGCTGGCAATCCACGATGGCGACCGGGTTTTGAAATCCGCGCCGCCTAGCAGAATCCTCCGGCTGGGGGAGGTGCCAAGCGGGCGGTTTTGGCGCGATTTAGAAACGCTGCCGGACGTTTCCGTGTGGTCGGTGTGCCGCAATGGCCTGCCGGGTTTGGCGCGTGATTCCAAGGTGGTGCGCGGACCGTTGGAGCGGGTGCTGCCGGCGATCGGCGAAATCGAACTGGCGGATGACGCGATGGATTATCTAACCGGTTCTGGCAGCCGTTCGGTGAAAATCGACGAACTGCTCGAAGCCTATCCGGATAGCGAACCCGCGCTGCTCCGCACGCTTTCCCACTACGCCTCCATCGGTGGCGGCTTGTTTCTCGGCAACAGCATGCCGATCCGTGAGTGGAATCTCTTCGCCCAATGGCATCATCCAATTCAATCGATCCGCGCGAATCGTGGGGCGAACGGCATCGATGGCCAGGTGAGTACCTGGCTCGGGTGGTCGGCGGATGTGAGTGAAACGTGGGCGCTTGTCGGTGATCTAACCGCTCTCTATGATCTTGCCGGGCCTTTCGTGCTGGAGCAAATCAACACCGAAGGCCGCGTGCTCGCAGTGATCAACAACGGCGGCGGGAAAATATTTGAGCGCCTCCCGCGCCTGCAGTCGATGAGCCCACGCACCATCGAGTGGATGACCAACCCTCAAAGCGCCGATCTCTCCGGGCTTGCGACGCTCTGGGGCATGGACCACCTGCGCGTGAAGACCGTGGACGACTTCGACAAGTTCGAGACAGGTCCGAAAACCCTGCTCATGGAAATCATCCCCGACGCCGGACAAACCACCGCTTTCTGGGCCGCGTGGGACCGGATGTCGGTTTAAAATGAAGGATTAGGCACCGCGAATCAGGCGAATCTTGCGAATTTTTAAGACCCAAGACTCCACGTTTTCGATCTTCTCC
>JBDTNJ010000320.1:0-4326 GCA_039933825.1 Luteolibacter sp. | reverse complement strand
TAATCAGACCAGTAGGTTTTTTTGTAGCGGTCCTTATCTCCATAAATCGTGCGCACCATGGATGGCCATGGCTTGCGGATGACGAGACGCCCGTCCTGGCCGGCTTTGCACTCGTTGCCGGCATCGTCGAGGATCGCGGCATCGATCCCGAAAAACGGCATGGTCGCTGTGCCCGGTTTGCAAGGAGTGGCTCCAGGCATCGGGGAAATCAGAATCGCACCGGTTTCCGTCTGCCACCACGTATCGACAATCGGGCATTTTCCGCCGCCGATGTGTTTGTGATACCAGTTCCAGGCTTCCGGATTGATCGGCTCTCCAACAGAACCTAGCAGGCGCAGGGATGAAAGATCGTGGGCGGCGGGGAAATGGTCGCCCGCCTTGATGAAGGCCCGGATGGCGGTGGGCGCGGTGTAGAAAATCGTGACGCCGTATTCTTCGATCATTTTCCAGAATCGCCCGAAATCCGGAGCATTCGGAGCGCCTTCATACATCACCTGGGTAACTCCGTTAGCCAGCGGTCCGTAAACGATGTAAGAGTGACCGGTGATCCAACCGACATCGGCGGTGCACCAATAAACGTCCTCGTCGCGCATGTCGAAAATGTATTTGCAGGTCGAGTAGGTGCCGGTGAGGTAACCGCCGGAGGTGTGGAGGATTCCTTTCGGTTTTCCGGTTGAGCCGGAGGTGTAGAGCACGAACAACGGGTGCTCGGAATCGAAGCCTTTCGCAACGTGTTTCGAAGAGGCGGTGGAAACTTCGTCGTGCCACCACTTGTCGCGGGTGGCGTCCATGGCGATTTCATTTCCGCAGCGGTTCAGAACGATCACGCTGGTGACGTGGGTGTATTTTGCCAGCGCTTCATCGACGACCGGTTTCAAAGGGACGACTTTCCCGCGCCGCCATCCGCCGTCTGCGGTGATGACGGTGGTCGCGCCGGAATCTTCGAGGCGATCGACGATCGCTTCCGAGGCGAATCCGCCGAAAACGACGTTGTGAACCGCGCCGATCCGCGCACAGGCGAGCATCGCAATGGCTGCTTCCGGAACCATCGGCATGTAAATAAGCACTCGGTCCTTGGGTTTGACACCGTGTTTCAGCAACACGTTGGCGAAACGGCAAACGTCCTTTTGAAGTTGGCCGTAGGTGATGATGCGTTTGTCGCCGGGCTCGCCCTCCCAGATAATCGCGGCTTTGTTCTTGCGGGCTCCCACGGCGTGACGGTCCACACAATTTTCACAGACATTGAGTTTTCCGCCGTCGAACCATTTTGCGAATGGCTCTTTCCAATCGAGTACCTTGTCCCACTTTTTTTGCCAAGTCAGCTCCTTCGCCTCGCCCGCCCAGAACTTGTCGGGACGGTCGATGGATTCCTTATAGAGCTTTTTGTAGGCCGCCATCGATCCGATGCGTGCTTTGGCGGAGAACTCCTTGGACGGCTTGTGAACCACGTCTGCGGGGTGACTTGAATCGGATTTTTTTGCGCTCATGGTTGAAAAAATTTCAAGTGGGAGGCCAAAGTCGCCCCGCACGGTGTCCAAAAGCTAAGAGGTCATCCGGTGGGCTGCAAGTCCCCAGAATCAGTTAATCCGGTCTTTTTCGCGGAATGTGACTTACGGGGTCATCCGTCACCTCACGCGTTTTTCGCATGGACGCGCTCAGCGGTTTTCCCGATAGGGGCGGCCGGTGGCATCAATCATTTCGACTTTGGGCAGCAGCACGGTTTTCGAGCCGTCGGGACGGTTTTGGGTGATGAGCCTCGTGCTGCCGTCTGGGTAAAATCCGGTCTCGCGGATATCGGCCCGTTTTTCGATGACAGGTTGACGCGGAGCGGGTTTTTGGAGGGGACGCTGCCCATGTAGTGATGATTCACATCGGGTTTCAGGCCGCGTAAATTTTCCGTCAGCTGCTTGACCCTGGTGGTGTATTGCGGGGCTATTTGGCTAGGACGTAGAACTCGCCGATGATTTCGACCGTCATCAGGTGGCTCAGAAAGTTGTTCCTGCGCGTGCGTGCCGGACGAGGGGGTGGACGATGCGGAAACTTTTGGCTGACCCCGGACTTTTCAATAGTCGGCAGGGCGGCGCTACGTTGGACAAGCGTCAGGCTCAGACCTGCGGCAGCAAGCAGGATGACCGTTTCCCACAGTTCTGTTACAGTAAACACTTTGAAGGAGCGGGTGGGAACGAATACGGCTCAATCGTTCATCCGCGGAACCTCCGCACTCGCTCAGGCATAACATTCTAACTACCACCTATGAAACTCCATCGCCCCTTGCGCAGGCTCGCCATCGCCACCCTTGCTGCTGCGGCATTCCTCGCCCAACCCGTGCGGGCGAGCATCGCTTACGGCAGCATCAACAACTTCGACACGGTGAACGACACCGGTCATGAATGCCATGGCTTCGAGATCGAAATCGAGGACTGCCATAGCACCGACATTTCCTACACCTATGACTACAACCACTATGGTACGTCGCACATC
The DNA here is from genome assembly GCA_039933825.1 of Luteolibacter sp. Classification (GTDB taxonomy): domain Bacteria; phylum Verrucomicrobiota; class Verrucomicrobiia; order Verrucomicrobiales; family Akkermansiaceae; genus Luteolibacter. The sequence continues at coordinate 1,845 of JBDTNJ010000320.1, read as the reverse complement.
ACGCAGGACGACAGCATTCCCGGTCATCCGAAGTGTCTGATCCGTTGGGAAAGCAAAAAAAATCCGGACGGCAGCTGGGCATCCTACACCGCGATTCCAAGCGGGCCAGTCGATCCAACTAACGGGCACATGTTCACCAACCCGAGCGTGAATTTCGGAGGCGAGCATTTCGGCGTCGGCTACTACGTGGCGGTGGGAGCGGTGCGCTACAACTGGCTGATCGACGATGGTGCCGGCAATCTGATTTCGGGCGGCGCGGTTCAGGTTTCGACACCGACATTCACCTACTATCCGCCGGTCGCGGGCGGGGTGGGACAAGTGCAGGCGGAGATCCAGCCTCCTGAGGTGGAGGTTCCCGAAGTGGAGGAATTCGGCAAGGCGATCTGGATGAAGGAAATCCGCACGACCAGTCACAGCAACGAAAAGGTCAGGCTGCGCGATCTGGTTTCCGATGACCCCGCCCGCGGCGACGAAAAGAACTGGAAGAACGGCGAAGCGGACGAGGTCGAGACCGAGTGGCAACTGCTCCAGAAGGAAAACGGAGCCTTCGACGGAGGAGGCAACGGTAAGAAAGCCGCCGCGGCCGAAGATCTACCCGATGGAGACGAGGTCGTCACCCGGCGTTACGAATTCTACAAATATGTCGGTCCACTCGACAACTTCAGCGGCGAAGCCATGGGTGACAAGGTAGGGCCGGACAATCTCCACGGAACGGGAACCGGCATCGTCAATGGTGTGGAAACCGATCTCTCCACCGTGGAAGTGGTAGGCGATTATACCGGCGCACAAATGGCCGCGGTGGACGTCGAAGCGGCGGTGGACCTGATCGACCATGTCAGCGAGGGACGGGTGAACTCGGACTACACGGCGCGGAAACTGGTGATCGAGGGAGCGTTTCCTTTTGAAAGCATGATCGAAGGAGCGCTGCCTGCCGGAATGCAGTATGACGAGTTCACCGGAATTCTATCAGGCAACCCGTCGGAAAGCGGCGAGTTCAATTTCCGGATCACCGCCACCGACACTATCAACCCGGATGTTTCCAAAAACTACACCCTCCTGATCGCGGAGGAAGGCGCCGAACTGCCGCCCACCAGCCTCGCGGACACCACCTCATCGCCCGTCGGAACAGGAACGACGACCGGCGACGGGGCCTATGCTCCCGGCTCTCCCGTGATGGTCGAGGCAAGCGCCGAGCCCGGTTACCGCTTTGTCAACTATACTTTCAACATCGACGTCAATCACTCGCTGGTCGCGCATTTCACACTGGACCTTCCACGCTGGACCATCGCGACCAACTCCAGCCCGCTGGCGGGCGGATCGACTGCTGGCGGCGGATTTCTGGATGAAGGAAGCCAGGCCACGGTCGTGGCGACACCCGCCGCCGGATACAGTTTCAGCAATTGGACGGAAAACGGAGTGCAGGTCAGCACCACCGCGAGTTATACTTTCACGATCTCCACCAATCGCGCGCTGGTGGCGAATTTCATCGCACTGCCGTCCTACGTGGTCGGCACGAGTTCCAGCCCTTCGCTCGGCGGAACTACCTCGGGAGGTGGCAACTACTTCAGCGGAGCGAGCGCCACGCTCACCGCCACACCGGCTCAAGGCTACGTTTTCAAAAACTGGACCTCGGGATCCAATCAGGTGAGCGAGTCCTCCACCTATACGTTTGTCGTCACCTCCGCGAAAAATCTGGTGGCGAACTTCGTCCTCGCGGGGATATCCAAAACCATCACCGTGACTTCGAGTTCCACCACCCGGGGAACAGTTAGCGGTGGCGCTAATTACCTAACTGGTGACAGTGTGACGATGATCGCCTCGCCCAAACCCGGGTATGCCTTTTCG
>JBDTNJ010000319.1:0-9564 GCA_039933825.1 Luteolibacter sp. | reverse complement strand
TTGATACTCACGTCAATCATCCCGGCAAACTGGCTCTGGGTGAGACCAAGCCGCTCTCGCAAACCTTTGACGTCCACCTTGCCCAACACGGTTCGACGGTGCGGGATATTCTCGCCTTGCATGATTGATCCCATCTGCTTGACGCTCTCAACGAGCTTCTGGAAGTCCTTGTCATTCATGAGTGTATAATTCGATTAGATTCTTCAACAGCTTGGCCTGCGCCGGTGTCAGATCCTCTTGTTAATTCTTCGGATATGCGAAAAGCAGGAATGCGGTGTCCCCGCGCCACAGATAGTAGATGACACGAATACCCCCTCTCTTGCCTCTCCCAGATCCCGCCCAACGCAACTTCCTCAAACCACCGGAGCCTTTGATGACATCACCTCGGTCCGGTTGTTCAAGCAGGTGAATCTGCAACTGGCGATGATCCTCTTCGCTCATCAAGCCGTCGATCTGGACGGAATAGACCGACGACTCGATGAACTGAAGATTCACCCACAAAGAATACCCCAATGGCGTAGTGCGTCAATGGCAGATTCTGAATTTTTTGGCAACGTAAAATGGCACGTACAATGGCGGTTGCTGTGTCTCGTCTTTTTGTTCACGGGAGAATCTCAAGACGATAGCGACACTTGGTATTATCAATATTGGGCATCGACATGTAATCAAACGTGTAGATCCAATCAAACTTCTGACCTTGAGTTGCGGTTACACTCACCACGTATGGGCTCAGAACCGTTATTATCGGGGCTTCTTGTAGTAGTTACTTTGGTCGCACAACAATATTATTTTTTTGCCAGAACGAAAAAGACCATGCACCGGGGGAAGAGGCTTTGTCGAGCGAATGCGAGTCGCAGGGCGGCTCCCCGGTTGCATGATAAAGCCTATTAGATAGGGGCGATTTTCCAGGCTCAGCCCATTTTCCGCGCGAGGTATTCCCGCGAGCCGCGCACATACTTTTCCGCCCAGCTTTTCACTTTCGCCTGTTCCTCTAGCGAAAGCGTGCGAACTACTTTCGCCGGAGAACCTAACACCAGCGAGCCCGGCGGGATGATTGTGCCACCGGTTACTAAGGCCCCGGCCCCGATGATGGAACGCTCGCCGATCACGGCGCCATCCAGCACGATCGCCCCCATTCCGATGAGAACCTCGTTCTTCACCGTGCAGGCATGGAGGATCGCCGAGTGCCCGACGGTCACCAGCTCGCCGACATAACAGCCGTAATCGTCTGCTAGATGGATCACCGCGTTGTCCTGTACATTCGAGCGCGGGCCGATCACGATTTCATTGATGTCCCCGCGCAACGTGGTGTTGTACCAAACGCTCGTTTCCTCACCCAGAGTCACCCGCCCGATCACGTCAGCGCTCGCCGCGACAAACGCGCTCTGGGAGATCGTCGGTGAAATGCCAGCAAATGCCTCAATCGCCATGCGGGACACTAGGCAAGCCCGTCACGAATCGCAAGACTCGCGGATGACTTTAAACACGGACCACAAAAAGGCCATGAGACTTGATGTCCCATGGCTTTTTGTGAGAAGGGCGAAATGAATTTCGCGGTCCGTGGAATCAATGCTCGCGACAGAATTGCTCGAAGCGGGTAAGCCCTTCGTTGAGGATGTCCAGCGTGGTGCAATAGCTGAGGCGGATACCTTCATCATAGCCGAAGGCAATGCCTGGAACGGCAGCCACCTTGTAGCGGGAAAGAAGTTTATCACAGAGGTTCATCGACTTCAGGCCGGTGTTGCCGGTGAAAACGAAGAAATAGAACGCTCCCTGTGGCTCAACGACTCGGATGTTCGGAATCGCTTTGAGGCGGGCGAACATGAATTGGCGCTTCACGTCGTATTCACCGCGGAGGTCTTCGATGAACGATTGATCGCCGGTGAGAGCGGCCAGCGCGCCATATTGCGAGAAGCTGTTGGCGTTAGAAGTGGTGTGGTTCTGGATCTTTTCGATCGCTTCCGCGAGCGCCTTGGGGGCTGCGGTGTAGCCGAGGCGCCAGCCGGTCATCGAGTAGGCCTTCGAGAAGCCGTTTACGGTGATGGTGAGGTCGTAGAGTTCTTGGCTGAGCGAGGCGATGGAAACGTGCTTGGCCTCGCCATAAACGAGCTTTTCGTAAATTTCGTCGGAAAGGATGACGATATCTTCCGTGAGGGCGATTTCACCAAGGGCGAGGAGCTCGTCTTTGGTGTAAATGGCACCGGTCGGATTGCCCGGAGTGTTGATGATTACCATCTTGGTGGCCGGGGTCATGGCATCCTCGAACTGCTCGGGAGTCATTTTCCAACCGGTGGATTCCTTGGTTTCGACGATGACCGGGATGCCGCCTGCAAGACGAACCATTTCCGGATAGGAAACCCAGAATGGCGATGGAATGATGACTTCATCGCCTTCTTCGATCACTGCGAGGATGGCGTTGTAACAAGCCATTTTCGCGCCGCCGGTGACGCAGATTTGGTTAGCGGCGTATTTGAGGTTGTTGTCGGCGGCGAACTTCGCGGAAAGAGCCTCGCGCAGCTCAGGAATGCCACCAGCCGGGGTGTATTTGGTTTTGCCAGCCTGAAGGGCTTCGATGGCGGCGTCCTTGATGAACTGCGGGGTGTCCACTTCGGGCTCACCACCGGCGAGGGCGTAAACTTCTTCGCCTTTGGCGATCATGGCTTTGGCCTGTGCGGTCACGGCCAGAGTGAGTGACGGGGAAACCTTGGATATACGGGATGAAATGCTGTCCATTTGAGCTCGATTGAGGGTTGGGCCGCCAAACCGGGCGCAGAAATGAGATAACGCAGCCCCCGGCATGAACGGGGCGCTTTTGTGCGCCATCGTCGGATAGGTGGCAAGCTAAATGGTGAGGCATTTCATCGCACATCGAGAGCCTCACCAAACCTGCATCGGCCCCAAGCGAGACGAGGGCCTCGTCCGCCTCGCGGGTACACTCGGGCCATCGCAACGTCGCTCAGCCCTCCGGAAGCGACCATCATCGCACCGGACCGCACACGGGGCTCACATTCTCTTGCTGATTTGCCCTGCCAAAGCCCCCACGTAGCGGGGTGCGAACATGGTGAGGTGTTTTCCCGGCACCTCTACGATCTCCATGGATTTCACCAGTTCTCCCCAGCCGTAATCCTCTGGAATATCAAACTTATCGTCGGTGGCTTCGGACTTGAAAAGGGTGATATGGCAGGCAAGAGGGCCCGGCTGATATTTTTCCATCGATTTCCAATGAGCTTCGCGGACTTTAAGCATCCGGATTTCGCTGTAGGGTTCGGTGGCACCGGTGCTACTCGCCGCCCGGATTTCACCCTTGACCCGGAAATGAGTGGAAAAACCCTCACGCGTGCGTGTGAGCAAGTGGCCCAGTCTTTTGAACCAATTCGGCTGAGCCTGTGATCCCCAGAAAACCTCAGCTCGCTCCAAAAGAGTGTATTGCCTGATCGAAGCCGCAGGATTGACCGTATCGAAAAGCCCGGCAAACGCGACGGTTTCCCCTTCGGCGATGAGCTGGCGGGCCATTTCATAGACGAGAAGTCCGCCGTAGGAATATCCCGCGAGATGAAATGGTCCCTGCGCTTGGTGCTCGCGCAGTGCGGCAAGGTATGTTGCGGCGGTTTCCTCCACCGGGACCGGTCGCACCTCCTCGTCGGCGGCGAGAGCCGGCGACTCGATCGCTAACAGGGGACGCCCGGATGGAAGGTGTTTGGCAAGATCCTGGTAAAAGAAGACCCCGCCGTCACCCCCGTGGATACAGAACAACGGAGGCAGGTGGCCATCCGGCCTCACGGGCACAACGACGGACTGAGGAAGCTTCACAGGGCTACCGTCGATGTTTTTTCTATCAATCACTTGCCCTAACAAACGTGGAGTGGGAGCTTGGATCAGAATGGCCATCGGGATCCGTATTTTCCACTCCCGTGCGATTTGTGCGAAAAGCTGAAGGGCCGCGAGCGAGTGCCCACCGAGTTCGAAAAATGATTCATCGCGGCCGATTGTCCCGATGCCCAGCAAGGTGGACCACATTTCGGCCAACCGGATCTCCGTGGGGGTGGCCGGTGGATCGGACGAAGCGTGTTTGCTCGCGGTGAGACACGGGGCCGGCAGTTTACGGCGGTCAAGCTTACCCCGCTCGGTGAGAATGAACTCTTCCACAACAGCCCAGCGGGTGGGAATGGCCGCGGTTGGCAGGTGGGCGGCGGCATGCACGGCGAGTTGCCCCGGCCAGCCATCTTCGGGTGCGTGGCTCCATCGGACCCAAGCGGCGAGTAAGTTAGACCCGCCCGGGCCGGACACAGGCCCGGCATGAGCGGCCGAGACCCCCGGAAACAACTCAAGCACACGGATCACCTCGTTGGGTTCCACGCGGTTGCCGCGGATTTTCAGCTGGTCATCCTGTCGCCCGAGGAAACGGAGATCGCCGGTGTCATCACGGTAAACGCGGTCACCGGTGCGATACCACCAGCGTCCATCCATGAAATGAAAGGCGTCTGCGGTGAGATCCGGCCGCTGCCAATAGCCATCGCCCACGCAAATGCCTCCCAGCCAAAGTTCACCTGCGGCCCCGGGTGGCAAGCTGCGCCCTGAGGCATCGCCGACCCGTGCGAAAACTCCTGGCAGCGGACGGCCGATGGCGGGATCGCCCGACTCGTTCCAATCACCACGAATCAACTCCGCGGTGCCGACGATCGAGGCCTCGGTGGGGCCATAGGTATTGATCAGGAGGTGCTGCCTGCCACCTGCTTCGAACCAGTCCTTGACGGCTGCGGCCGAGGCCCTTTCACCGCCGATGATGGTCGTCCGCACCTGCTCGGGAATAGTTTCCTTTTCCGAAACCATCCAAGCGCACCACGCCGCCCAGTGTGCAGTGGATAGATCGAGCACGGTAATTCCCGCGCTGCGAATGTATTGATGAAATTCATCCAGATCTGCTGCTAGATTTTCCGGGCGCGGGACGAGCGTCGCGCCGCTGAGCAAAGTTGCCAATAGTTCCTCGAGCGAAGCATCAAATCCGGGCGATGCGAACTGCAGCACCCGGTCACCGGGCTGGATGCCAGCCAGCCCCGCCATACCGAGCGCTTCATTGGTCACGCCGCCGTGGACCATCATCACTCCTTTCGGTCGGCCGGTGGAGCCCGAGGTATAGAGAATAGCCAGCGTTGCGCGGGGATCGCAGGACAACTCGGTGGCACAGGTCTTTCCGGTCATGCCATCCACCTCGGTGCAGGGCAGTGAAAACTCCGCGCAAGCAGCTCGGTCATCGCTGAGAATCAGCAGTGGACCCGCATCGTCGATGATTGCGCGCAGACGGTTCTGCGGCAATGTCGGATCCAGCGGCACATTGATTGCCCCAACCCGGGCGACGGCTAACAACACGAGCGCCAGATTTCTCCGATTCCAAAGCATGCTCGCGACCGTATGCCCTGGGCCCAATCCAGCCTCCTGTAAACAGGCAGCCAAGTGCTCCACCTGCGCGGCGAGCTCGGAATAACCGATCGCCCCGTCAGTGGTCCAGATGGCGTTCCGCGTGGCGAATTTTTCCGCAGAATCCCGCCAAGCCATCGCAAGATGGAAGTGCGCTGCCGGATCGCCGCCGGATTCCCATTTTGCAAGGGAATCCAACATCGGAACGGGAATATCAGTTAAAGTCACTGCATCCGTGGAAGCTTCTTCCGCGATGCCGGTTACGATGGCAGCCCATTGATCAAGCAGGGATTCCGCCACGCGAGCACCATAGAGACTCCCATTCACCTCGACCTCGAGACGCAACTCGGGACGGATCCAAGCGCAGGCCAACAAGGGCTCGCTGCCCACCTCATGCAGAGTGATCGACTCGATGGCTTGCGTTTTCCCCACCTGATCGTGAAGTGTCCCGCGTTGCACCATAATCACTCCGCCAGGCCACGGCCCGCCGGTCTCTTGGAAAATTCCGGGAGGCAATTCCTGCGGGGACACGGTTTCGATCGAACGCATGTCCAACAGACGCTGGCGGAAATCCCGCAACACCGGGATCGCGGGTCCTGACGCTGCCCGTGGAATCACCAGCGGCACCGTATTCATGGAAAAACCAGCCTGCCCATGCAAGGGTGGTCCGGAGCGCACTTGTCCGACAGCGACCATTTCCGCCCCAGCCGTGCGGGCAACGGCCTGCCCCCATGCCCATGTGATCATGGTAGGCACGGTGATCTCCATGCTGAGGGCGACGGCCTCGATTTGCGTCACGGTTTCATGGCCGAGACAGCGGCTCACGCTCGCAGGCGCATTTTCCTCGCCTGGGAATTCTAGCTGAAATGCATCGACTCCGGCGAAAGCGCGGCGATGGAACTCCGTCGCCTGCTGGATTTCCTCCGGGCCGGGCGGAGCCAACAGGGCAAGCTCCATGTCCCCAGGATCGTCCGCGTCAATCAGCCGCGCATGAAATGCCCGGAGAATTTTTGCGATGGAACCACCGTCGAGCAACGCGTGATGAAAGGTCCAAATGAGTTTTCGCGCATCGGGCCATACCACCACCCGCCATGGCAATCCACCAATCAAAGGGAAAAGGGCCATCCGATCCGCAGCGAGCCAAGCCCCCCAGGAAGAAGGTGTTTCCGTTTCGGTCCGGACTGGCGTTGCGACCGCTAGCGATTGTATCCCACACGGTTCACCATCACGCACCAGGAATCCGGATGCGAGGGCGGCCGTCCTCTCCACAGTCGCAAGCCATGCCGGAATTACCCGGCTCATGGATAAGTCTCCACTGAAGTCGACTTCCACTTGCTCCACGTTTCTGCCCGAACATTCCGCCAGTGAGTCGCGCAACATCGCGGCTTGCAGGGGAGAAATGGGGCGGATTGGTTGAAGATCAGACATTCACGTATCGTAGGCTCAGGGATATAGGTTTGTTAGCGACCATTAAGAAAGAAAAGCATGGGCTTGGCAACCACGCAGTCAAATCGTGCATGTAGGTCTGACAGCGAGGTGATTGGCCTGTGGAAGTAGCTTTCATTCGCCGGCAAGTCCCTTCTTGTTTTTCCAGCGTGCACGGACCTGCTTGAAAAGCTCCGACTGGAAGATTCGGCTCAACAACCGGGAAACTACAGGAATCTTCGGCAGGATGACCAAATCATACAACAGGCGCTGTTGCATACCCCAGTTCTTGTGCCAGGCACATTCCGCCACGCAGTTGATCTCGTCCACATCCCCCGCTCTGCTGGCGTGCTCGATCACTTTCGCTAATAATAAATTTCCCGGTGAACAAGCCGAGTAAGCCTCATCGTAGCCAATTTTCAAAAGGAATAGAGTGCGCTTGATACGGACCGCGTAGTGCGCGCCAATCGTCTTCTCCCCTGTCTCTAAAAAATTCCATTCCATCCAACCATCATCCCGAAAACGTTCGGCGGCGATCGTATAAAAACGCGAATTCCCATCCACGGCTTTGATCGACGTATTCTCCGCACCCTTCCATCCGGCGTCTTCGACTTCCTCGAAACGTCTCATGTTTCCGGCCAAAGCGCGTGTCTCCTCGCGGCAATGAAACACGACTCCTTCGAGTTCCTGCAACTTCTTGCTTCCCCGTTTCAACTGCCGCCTGAAGTTGGAAGAAAGCCCCGCATGGTATTTTTCATAATCCGCCGAAACCCGGATATGGTTCTCAGCAGCGGAGAGATTCCGAACGGCACTCAGCCGGCTCCCGGCTTGGTTCACATAAACCATCGAGGGTGAATGTTCCGGTAGTTCCCGCAGCCGGATGAGAGGCCATGTCCTCGGAATGCGGGAAACGTAATCCACAAACACGTCCACGATTTCCTCCCGCCCGTGAAGGGTCAGGCAGTCCACCCCACTTGTGTGCAGGTTGTCATAAGGCGTCTTGAAGCAAAGGATGGAAAATCCCAGCACGCCAAAAGACCTAACAGCAATCAAGGGGAATACCCCGGCCAAGCGTTCCCCCTCATAAGCAAACAGGCAAAGCCAGGTCTCCGACGCCGGAATTTGTGTCTCGAAAAACGCGCTGACCTGCGGATAGGAAAGCATTGGCGAGGCAGCGGGCGATTGCAAAAGCAGCTCCGCCCACGCGGCCGCATGTGGCGCAAGATCCCGGGCGGACCTGACATCGATGATCCGCAGATTGCCAGGCGGATCAAACTTCCAAGGTGCAGGTATCAGTTGCTTCGTCAATGTTGCGGCATCTACGGTTGAATTCTATGAGCGAAAAACCCCCTTGATCTTCGCCTTCGCGCCCTCGGGAACCATCTGCGGCAGACCGGTTTTTTTCAAAATATTGAGCACCCGGCGCGCGCGGCTGACACTTTCAGGCGGATTGATCGGCTCCGATAGAACATCCGGCCACAGCGCTTCGATCAGGTCGCCAAACAACCTGAAGTCCGGCCCGCAGCGCATCCCGGCATCGACCGTCAGCATAACTCGCAACAAACGCCGGTTGTTGAGCGGTGCGAAACTTTCCTGAGCCATGTCGTATTCGGCACGGACCCTTGCCTGCCAGCGCCCGGCCATTTGCTCCCAACAGAAAAGATCCAGCAGATCAATCGGCGGACCACCGGAATGCTCCAGCCACCTGCCGAACGCCTCAAGCGCGAACGGGTGCTTGCCCAGTCCGCCGAGCTCTGCCAGCTCCAACGCAGAAACGGGTTCCGCTTTGGGCCGCCGGCGCCCGTAATAACACTTGACGATTTCAGCGACATCCCCGGTGACACAGACCCGATCGCCCGGATAGATGGCATATAAGGACTGGGTATCCGCGCAGTAGGCGGAGTTGGCGGATATGTTATTACGCCGGAAGATCTCCTTGAATGCGCCGTCGATGGTATCCGGATAGGGAACCAGATGGTGCTCGATGCCGAGCTTTCCTAACAAACGTTTCGGCACACACACATCTCTCGATTCGCATGGCAGATGGGGATAGACCAGGGTGAAAGCATAAAGACCTTCCGTGTATTGCCGGTGCAAGGCCAGCACCAGGCGGCTATCCCAGCCAGCCGTCATTGAGATTGCAAGGGGATAGCGCCGCTGCGCACTGTCGATTTGGCCACGAAGCAAGCGAACACACTCCGCAAGAACCTGCGGATATGACATCGGCGGGAGGGCCTGAGCCGGCCAGAACCGATGGCAGCTTCCGTCTGATAGGGAAAGGAAGTGATTCGGTAACAGAGCGGCAATCTCCGCATACAAGGAGGTATCTCCAGGCATCCAGTAGATTTCATAGTCATTCAATTTACGCGATTGAATGAAATCGACCGCACTGGCATCCATGGTGAAGCCGAGGCGCTCAGCCATCACGCCGGGTTTGGAAGCACAGATCATCCCTCCCCCGGTTCCGGGACGGGTGAAATAGACTTGGCGCTGGGCGGTGGCATCATGCAGCACGATGGTTTGCTCTCCGTCGTGAACGATTAGAACCCAGCGGCCTCCCAAGGTTTCGACGACCTGAAAAATATCCTCGCAGCGCTCCGTGCTAACGATCAGTCGGCGCAATATTTCACCATTGCCAGCTTCGGGATCATCAGGATCGAGTGCGAACCCTAGGAGGGTAAGCGACTTTCCCTCCTGTTCGACATGGGTGAGTTGAAGGTCCGG
>JBDTNJ010000318.1:0-3709 GCA_039933825.1 Luteolibacter sp. | reverse complement strand
TCGCCATCGCCGCCCGCTTCCTCCAGTCGAATCACGGCCTCGGGAAAATCGCCATCATCGATTGGGACGTGCACCATGGCAACGGCACCGAAGCCGTTTTCCTCGAAGACCCCAGCGTGCTCTACATTTCCCTGCACGAGAAAAACATCTATCCCTACACTGGCCTCGCCACCGAACACGGCCAAGGCGCGGGCAAGGGGACCACTCTGAACATCCCCCTCCCAGGAAACACCAATGGGGAAGTGGCTCTGGCCGAGTGGAAAAACCAATTGGAACCCGCCATCGAAGCCTTCGCTCCCGAGTTCCTGTTAATCTCCGCCGGCTTCGACGCCCGCAAAGAAGACCCCATCGGCGGCCTGCGCTGGGACGACGAAACCTTCGCCGAAATGACCCGCCGCAGCGTGGTTCTAGCAGATAAATTCTGCCAAGGCCGGATCATCTCCGTGCTCGAAGGCGGCTACAATCCGGCGGGATTGGCATCCGCAGCGGTGGCGCATGTGTTGGCGCTGAGATAAGGAGCAACGACCTTACTGTCGTTTCTTCCCGTCGGAGGCTGGGTGAAAGCGATGAGGAGGCAACTGCAATCACGAAGGCTCCGCCCAGTTCTCAAGTGTCAACTTCGGAACCCGCTTGAACTCCGAAGTGTTGTTGGTGACCAGCGGAAGTTTCAGAGAGAGTGCTTGCGCTGCGATCAGGCAGTCGAGTTCGCCGATCATCATGCCCAGCGAACGGAGGTGCGCCTTGATCTGGCCGTAGGTTTCCGCCGCTTTGCTGGTAAAAGGCAAGATCTCAAGCGGTGCAAGAAAGCGGATGAGGGCACTGCGGTTGCGCTCGATCTGGCTGCTTTTGGCAACGCCGAAATAGAGTTCCGCGACCGTGATTGATGTCACCCCGATATCGCCCGGTTTGTATTGCTTGAAGCGCTCCACCACATGCACCGGGCGACGGTTCATGATATAAATGCACATGTTCGTATCGAGCAGGATCTTCATTCGTAGATCAGAAAATTTTAAAGCCCTTCCCGATCCAATTGCCCACCCTGTTCCCGCTCCGCCATGAAGTCAGGGGAAAAATCCGCAGCCGCCTCGAAGAACGAGTCCCAGCCCTCTTGGAGGGGACTCAACACCACCGAATCGCCGATTTTCTGAATCGACACGGCGGTCCCCTCAAATCGGAATTGCTTTGGCAGCCTCACCGCCTGGCTCTGGCCGTTTTTGAATAGCTTCGCTTGCACAATAAAAATAGATACTTTTTAGTATATTTCGTCAAGAGAGGAATCGCACGAAAGAATTCGGGTCACTTTCTAAAGACCTTTGGGCGAGGAATCTGTGGCGGAGCGGCGCTGGGCATCGTCCGGGAAAGAGGAGAGTGCGACGGTCATAGTTGCGCCCCGACAAGATGATTGAAATGGATGGGGCACTGCGGGTGGCGGTGTGAGTTTCACTTGGGACTTCTCAAAGCGAACCGGTTTCTCAAGACTGGGGCATGCCAGAACCTGAAGTGCCATCCTACGTTCTCACGGTCGAGATCCTGCTGTCCGTTTGTTTGGGAATGCTGCTCTGGCTGTTGATCATGAGTTTTCGAATCTCCGGACGCCTGAGGCGGATCGAAAAATCCGCGAGTCTGGGCAATGGAGATGCGCATGTTATGGAAAGTGAGATCTACCTGGCGGAAACCTCCCCGGGCGGAGCATTTGAGGCATTTCTCAGCGAGGAGCCCGAACGTCGCGAAATGACCAAGGGTGAGCAATTCGCCGCATACCGGCAGTGGCGACGTGAGAAGGGGATGAACTGGTCGAACTCCTGAAATTTTCAGCGAAACTGCCGATAGAATGTGATGGCGGAAATCGCGAAGCCAATCGCCAGCACGATCCGGCGGACCCAGATCTGCGGGATTTTTTGCGAATAATGGGAGCCCAAGTAATATCCGGCGATGGCTCCAAGTGTCATGACACCCACCTTCGGCCAATCGACAAGGCCACGGCAGACGAACATGATAGAGGCGACGACGTTGATCAGCGAGCCGAGGATGTTTTTCAAGGCATTCATCTGATGGATGTCGGTAAGGCCGATGAACCCGAGGGTGGCGAGCATCATAATGCCGATGCCCGCGCCGAAAAAACCACCGTAGATGGACACGAAAAACTGAAACAAGATGGCTGGCCAGATAAGTGGCGTGGGCCTTGGTTCCTCGGCCGAGCGGCGGATCGAGCGGGCGACGAGGCCTTGGGCGAGAAAAAGTAGAGTGGCGAAGAGGATGAGAAACGGAACCAATCGGCCGAAAAAGTCGTTGCTGGTAATCGTTAGCAACCAGCTCCCGATCAGCCCGCCGAGCAAGCTCACCGGCACGAAGCGCCAAAGCCACCCGCGGATCGAGAGGATGTGTCTGCGGAAGCCATAGACCGAGCCGCTGGTGCCGAAAACGAGGGCGATGGTGCTGGTCGCGTTGGCCACGATCGGAGGCGTGCCAATGGCGAGTAGGGTGGGGAAGGTGAGAATCGTGCCGCCGCCCGCCACGGCGTTGATCGCTCCGGCGGCGGTGGCGGCGAAGAGAAGGGAGAGGATTTCAGGTGCTGTCATCGCCGTGGTCGGAGACTAATCGCCCGTTTGCATCTGACAACCGGGGATTTGAAAGCACGCATTTTTCTGATTTCGTGCCTCCAAGCTTCTGAAAACGAGCCACTGAGCCTAATTTTCCAACACTCGGAATGACGGCACGAAATGTGCATTGTTGGCTCGGATTCCTTTCACACTGGGGAAAATCAAATGAAGGTCCAGCAGCTCATTACAATTTCTGTCAAAAATTCTTTTTTCGCATTGCCAGCTGGGCTTTCGTTTGCATCCTCCGCCCGTCCCGAGCTGCCTTAAAACTTTTCGGAAACAACCTTGTGAAAAATTTCACAAGCTCCACCTTCCCGCATCGCAACGCCCCTGCCATGGCAAATATTTTTCCCCGCTGGTCCAATCTCCTGCCTCTCAAAATCGCTGTCTGCGCTGGAACCGCAGCAGCAGGCGTTGCTCTCGCGTTTTCCTACTACGCGACCCCGAAGACTCTGACGGTAGGATATCAGCCGAGTCAGCCGATTCCATTTTCCCACAAGATCCACGTGGATCAGATCGGTCTGGATTGCCGCTATTGCCACTCATTCGTCGATGTGGCCGGCCATTCTAACGTGCCGACCGGCAGCACTTGTTGGAACTGTCACCAACACGTGCAACGCGAAAGCCCGAAACTCGTGCCACTCCACAAGTCGATAGACGTGAATTACCCCGGCTACGATGGCAAGCCGATCGAGTGGGTGCGGGTGCACAAGGCACCTGATTACGTTTATTTCAATCACTCGGCTCACGTGAACCGCGGGATTTCCTGCCAAAGCTGCCACGGCAACGTGAACAAGATGGAGGTGATCTATCAGGCTGAGAGCCACTCGATGGGCTGGTGCCTCACCTGTCACCGTGCTCCTGAGGCAAACCTCCGTCCGCTGGAGGAAGTCTATAATCTCAATTACAACGCCGAGACCTACATCTCCAATCATCCGGAGCTCGGCGTGAAGACGACCGAAGCGCTCGGCCTCAAGTTGAAAGAGGAATTCATGGTCAAGCCCAAGACGACTTGCGCCACCTGCCACCATTGATCCTTTCGCCCGTTTTTCCCAATTCCATCATTTCCGCAGTCTAATATGAGCAAACGCATTTTGCAGCATCCCGAA
>JBDTNJ010000317.1:0-6393 GCA_039933825.1 Luteolibacter sp. | reverse complement strand
GCAGTTTCATCCGTTCAGAGAGCGGTCGCGTCGCTGCTTTAAATGATGCGGCGGGCACATTTTTCGCTAATATCCCTCTCTGCACCCGCAAGGATCTGCGGAATGCGGTGGAGGCAGCAGCCAAGGCAGGTCCCGGTTGGTCCGCCCGTAATGCATACAACCGAGGACAAATCCTCTACCGTCTCGCGGAAATGTTGGAGGCGCGTGCTCCGGAAATGAGCAATGCTATCCTCCTCGGTGGAGGCACCCGCGCCCAAGCCGAACGCGAAGTCGCAGTCAGTATCGAGCGTATCGTGCACTACGCTGGCTGGACGGATAAATACCAAGCGCTTCTCGGCAGTGTCAACCCGGTCGCATCCTCGCATTTCAATTTCACCGTCACCGAGCCGATGGGCATTATCGGCATCATCGCGCCTGACGAGGCGCCCTTGCTGGGTCTGCTATCCCTCGTCATGCCTGCCATCACCAGCGGCAATACCGTCGTCGCTCTCGCCTCCACCACTCAACCCTATCCGGCGATCCTGCTGGGCGAAATGCTGGCTACCAGCGATCTTCCTGGAGGAGTCGTCAATCTGCTCACCGGCCAGCGCGATGAACTCATCCCCACCTTCGCCACCCACGCCCACCTTCGCGGGCTTGCCGCCGTTGCCAATCTGGAAGAACGCAAAACCCTCCAAACCGGCGCGGCCGATAGCGTGAAGCGCCTCAAGCTGATCCCCTCGGAAGACGCCACCGACTGGTTCGCTTCAAAAGCCCAAGGGCTCTACGAAATCCGCGATCACCTCGAAGCGAAAACCACCTGGCATCCGATCGGGGCGTAATTCGCACTTGTCGGAAATTTCATCCGGTTTACCCATGCGGCATGCCTGACGCCGTTTATGTCCATGATGCCTTTGCGCGGATCGCTGATCGTTACGTGCTTACCAATCATGTGCTGAGCTGTGGCATGGACATCCTTTGGCGAAAAATCGTCACCGCCCGCATCCGCAAATGGAATCCATCGCGATTGCTGGATGTCGCTAGCGGCACCGGTGATCTGGCTTTGGAAGTTCAGGACCAATGCCCGCAGTGCGAAGTGATCGCTTCCGATTTCTGTGCGGAAATGCTCGCTCACGCCGCCAGCCGCGGAATCGCTAAAACGGTCGTCGCCGATGCGCTCAGGCTTCCGTTCATGGACGGCGAGTTCGACGTGGTCACTGTCGCCTTCGGCCTACGGAACATGGCGGACTACCCTACTGCACTGCGGGAAATGTACCGTGTGCTCAGGCCCGGCGGGCGCCTGCTCATCCTCGATTTCTCCCTCCCTGGCGGTATCCTGCGCGGTCCTTACCGTTGGTATCTTCACCATGTCCTGCCTCACATGGCCGGCTGGCTCACCGGTCAAAAAGATGCCTATGAATACCTCGGCGGCTCCATCGAAGCGTTTCCATCCGGCAAGAATATGACCGATTTGCTAGAGACCTGCGGATTTGAAAAAACCGATGCCACTCCTATCACATGTGGCGTCGTCACCATTTACGAGGGCACCCGTTGATTTCCACCCGCGGATGAGTTTTGATCGGCTGGCACCGTTCTATCGGGCGATGGAGTTTTTCACAGCAGGTGGGAAATTGCAGCGCTGCCGGACGGTGTTGTTGGGGAAAATCCCGGTGCCGGGAAAAATTTTGTTAGCTGGTGAAGGCCACGGGCGGACTTTGCGGGCGGTGTTGGAAAAATTTCCGGATGCCGAAATCGTAGTGGTGGATTCCAGCGCAGGGATGTTGAAAGTGGCGCGGGGCAATGTCCCTGCCGGGGCGAGGGTGGATTTTGTGCTCGCGGATTTATTGACGTGGGAAGGGCGGCGCGGGGACTTTGATTTGATTGTGACCAACTTTTTTCTCGATTGTTTTGCAGAGGATCAGCTAGCGCTCGTTGTTTCCAATCTGGCAAAGATGGCCGCACCGCAGGCGGATTGGCTGCTGGCGGATTTCCAAGTCGCCGAAGGACGGGTGGCGAGTTTGCGGAGCAAGGTGATCCTAGGCCTATTGTATGCGTTCTTCCGGGCGGTCTGTGGCTTGGAGGCGACAAAATTGCACCCGCCGGACGCGGCCCTGGCCCAAGTAGGCTTTTCGCGGCAGCATCGGGTGCTGAGTGACTGGGGTTTGCTGAAAAGCGAATGGTGGGCGCGGGAACAGGCGAAATAAATTTCGCGGTCCGGGAGATCTGGATTATGAAGAGCGCAGATGCCGTTCCGACTTCAAAGTGACTACCAGCCTGAGGGTGACCAGGCACAGGCGATTGCGAAGCTGACGAAATCGCTCGCGGCGGGAAACATGCACCAGACGCTGCTCGGTGTGACCGGTTCTGGGAAGACGTTCACGATGGCGAATCTGATCAGGAATCACGGCAAGCCGACGCTGATCATGAGCCATAACAAGACTCTGGCAGCGCAGCTATACTCGGAGTTCAAAAACTTTTTTCCACACAACGCGGTCGAGTATTTCGTGTCGTATTTCGATTACTATCAGCCTGAGGCCTACATCCCGCGGAGTGACACCTACATTGAGAAGGACTCGGCGATCAATGACGAGATCGAGCGGCTGCGCCTGAGCACGATGGGCTCGCTATTGACGCGGCAGGACACGATCGTCGTCGCCTCGGTTTCATGCATCTACGGCCTCGGCTCGCCAGAGGATTACGAAAACATGATGGTGCCGGTGTGGACCGGCCAGCAGCTCACGCGCGAGGAATTTCTGAGCTCGCTGGTAGGCATGCTTTTCGAGCGCAATGACATCGCCTTTGGGCGTGGAAAATTCCGGGTGCGCGGAGACGTGGTGGAAGTCCATCCGGCGTATCTTGATGAAACGGCGATCCGCATTGAATTCTTCGATGACGAGGTGGAGCGCATCACCAGTATTCACACGCTAACAGGACATGTGATCGAACGATTGGAGAACCATACGTTTTTCCCGGCAAAGCAATTCGTTACCTCCGGCGATAAGATGAAAAGGGCGGCCATCGCGATTAGGAAAGAAGCGGGCGAGCAGGTGACGAAGTTTGAAAAAGAAGGCAAGCTGATCGAGGCCCAGCGCCTGCGGATGCGCACGGATTACGATCTTGAAATGATGGCGGAAATGGGATTCTGCCAAGGAATCGAAAACTACTCGCGCCACATCACTGGTCGCGAACCGGGTGCGAGACCCTACACGCTGTTGGATTTCCTGCCGCGGGACTTCCTATTGTTAGTCGATGAAAGCCACGCGACGATTCCACAGGTCGGCGGGATGTATGAGGGTGACAAGAGCCGCAAGACCGTGCTGGTGGATCATGGATTCCGGCTGCCGAGCGCACTGGACAACCGTCCGCTTCGCTTCGAGGAATTCATGCAGATGACCCACCAGCGGGTCTATGTTTCGGCCACGCCGGGTCCGTTTGAGCTCGTCAACTCGCGCCCCGAAAACAAGAGCTACATTCCAGTGAAATCAAAGGATTCCAATGGCAAGAGCATCGCGCTTTTTGACATGAAAAAGGCGCGCATTAAGCCGAGCGGAAATGCCGAACGGGTGGAGGATTTTGATCCGACAAAACGCGGCACCCCGCTCGTGGTGGAGCAGATCATCCGGCCCACCGGGCTATTGGATCCGATTTTAATCCTGCGTCCGCTGAAGGGCCAGATCGATGAGACCATCGAGCTCTGCCGCCAACGCGTCGAGCGCCAGGAGCGGGTGTTAGTCACCACGCTGACAAAGAAAACAGCAGAAGACCTGAGCGAATACCTTCAAGGCACCGGGCTCAAAGTGCGTTATCTCCACGCGGATATCGATACGGTGGAGCGCGTGGAGATCCTCCGGCAGTTAAGGGCCGGTGCATTTGATATTCTCGTCGGGATCAATTTGCTGCGCGAGGGATTGGATCTACCCGAAGTTTCGCTGGTCTGTATTCTGGATGCGGACAAGGAGGGATTTTTACGTAATGAAACGTCGATGATCCAGACAGCAGGCCGCGCTGCACGCCACATCGGGGGCGAGTGTGTGCTATTTTGCGATAAAATCACGGACTCTATCCAGGCGCTGATTGATATCACCGCCTATCGCCGTGAGCGCCAGCAGGCACATAATGAGGAACACGGGATCACGCCACTGAGTGTGAAACGGGCGTTGCAAACCAGCCTGCACACCCATGAAAACAGCGAAAAGACCGGCACTTCAAGCGTCGCCGAGGACCCGGAAACCTACGACAAGGCCCGGGTCATCGCCGAGTTGGAAGCCGAGATGCGCGACGCCTCATCACGGTTGGAATTCGAGCTCGCAGGACATCTCCGCGATCAGATTATCACTCTGAAAAGCACGACTGGAGAGCACACCCGCGTTCCAACCAAGTATCCGAGCGCGAAAAAAGGAGGCGGTCGGAAACGCTGAGTGTGTTCTTGACCGCTCGACAAGATTGAGCCACCGCTTGTGGCGTGTTCGCAGGGAAAAAGGATCGCCCGTATTTTGAAGCTTGGCTCCGTCGGACCAGCAAGCAGTTTGCGGTAAGCGGACGTCTGACTCAGACTGCGATGGTGCTCGCTACCGAAGAAGGCGGAACCGTGGACGAATGGAGAAGCCAACTGCGCGTTCTGTTGGAGGGTGATGAAGTCCCCTCTCTGGATCTTCTCACACGGATCGATGCGATTCTAGCAGGACCTTCGAGAGGGAAGGTCAGCGATGATTCGCAGGGAGCGCTTTTCTGAATTTCACAAATCAGCGACCCGCGCTCCCTTTACCTTTCAATCCGCCAGATCTTCCCGATAGAAGACCTTGATGAACTTCATTTTCCGGGCCTCGTCGAAGCCGTGTTCCAGGAACCTATCAGGCTCGGCTGCAACGGCGGGTTTCAAACGGATTTCCACCCCAGTGTCGAGTTTCATGACCGAGGGAATTTTCTTCTTCGCCTTCGACACATCCTTTTTAGAAATCTCAAAGCTATCGTCCAGCCGGTGCCCCTGTTCTTCCTCGATCTTGGAACGATGTGCGGCAAATTTGGCTGCGGCCTCGGGGCTTTTCAGGACCTGTTCCTCAAATTCCTGCAGGCTGAAATTTTCTTTTTCCTCGAAGTAGGTGATCGCATCCCGTGCTGCGCTGGAGGCGTCCCATGGCGGTGCATCGTCGTCGGTAGGTGCCTTTTTCGGTGATTCCTTTTTCTCCTTCTCGAGGAAGGCGACTGCCATATTCGCATATTTGTTAGTCAGGAACGGACTATCCGTGATCGGGACAACTCCGAGGAAATCACGCACCCAGAAGCGTGAGTCGGAACCGGTGCGGTCGAAGGTCAGAACGTAGTAACCCTTACTCGCAAGGTGATTGAGTACGAGGCAGCCTTTGTCGATTTTTTCCGGATTGATCCCCTGCTCGGTGTGCAGTTCCAGATCGCCATCCCGGGTGGAGATACTGAGGAATGGCACCACGCTCTCAGACTTCAAAATGCACAGTCCTTGAGTCAGCTCACCGTCAATATCGATGTTTTTGATCAGGGAAATACAGAGATCGCCGGACTTGATGTTCGGATGGTTTGATTTGGCATAAAGGCGTTTTGCGATGTCGCAGCCCTTTTCCAACAAACCTTCGTCAGACGCGAAAATTGCGGCCGAGTAGGCGTTCATTTCATGTTGATCGAGCGAAGAATGATGGCTGAAGCGGTGGGCAGTCAGGTTTTTGAAAGGCTTGAGGAAGATTGCGGAGAGCGTTTCCTGGTCCTCCTCGGCGATTTTAAAGACTTCCTTCGAGGTCTGGAGCGGCTCATTGCGCTGTGGATGGCCGACTTTGGCGAGCACAAGACCGGTGGCCGTGGCGGAGGTGAAACGAATCTTGGCGGACATAGGGGCAGGAACCTAGACAGGCCGCCCGGTTTGAACACTCCGAAATCGGAAAAATTCTTCCAGACACGGCGACTCCCCATGCCCTGTCCTGTTCAGAAATCAAACGTTGCCTGCGGCCCCTTTTTCACCGGGGCATCCGCATCCAGTCCGTCGCGCAAGCCGGCGGCGGCGAAACGGATAAAGCGCCCCAGACTCGCCTCCATCGTAGCCAGCGAACCCGCCCTCTTCCCCAGCAGTTCCTGATGCGTCAGAAGGTGGATCAGTCCGCCACTCATGAAATGAAATCTGGCCGCAAGGTCATCGGGGGCGGCGGATGGCAGCGCCTTACCCAACGCCCGCATGAAACGATCGGAAATCTGACGGAAATTCTCTTCAAACGTTTCAGACAGGCCATCTCCGTTCGCCGCGAAAATGCGGCCCAGCAGTTGATAAAACAATCCTTCAGGCAGTTCCGTCTTGCGTGCCTGGCCGACGATTGGCCTCACAAAGGCATCGATGATCTCCTCCGTCGGGAGCACTTTTCCGGCGTATTTCCGTTCCGCAGATTCCAACCGGGC
>JBDTNJ010000316.1:0-12106 GCA_039933825.1 Luteolibacter sp. | reverse complement strand
GACCAGCTCTTCTTGTTGCTCCTGTCCCTGACGATCGTCATTTCCTTGCAGACTGTCGGCAACGTCCTTGTCCTGGCGATGCTGGTAACGCCAGCTGCCGCAGCGAGACTGCTCACGGAGCGCCTCGGTCCAATGATTGCGGCCTCGGCGGTCATCGGCGCATCGTCGGGCCTGATCGGGTTGTACGTCTCCTACTATTTTGGCATTTCCTCGGGGGCCACGGCTCTCTCCACCGGCGGAAATTTTTCGATCGCCGGAGGGTTCTGGTCAGCTGCGCAGGTATAAGTGATCAGGAGCGCAGCAATCAGCTGAATTTTCATCTGCAGAAGATGCCCTTGCCCTGCGCTGCGTCCAAGCAAAATGACGCTGGCATGCTCCGCCGCAATCCTATTAGTCTCCGGCCATGAAGCTTGGAGTCATTGGTTGCGGGAAAATGGGCACAGCGCTCGTGCAGGGTGCGATTCGGTCCGGCGTCGTGAAATCCGCGGACGTGATCGGTTGCGATCCCTATGCCGCATCGCGCGATGCTTTTTCACAGGCCACTGGCGCGAAAGGGACCACCGACGTTGCGGAAACCGCTGGTGCCAGCGAGGTAATCCTCCTTTGTACCAAGCCGCAGGATGCTCTGGTCGCCCTCAGCGATATCGCAAGAGCCGCAGCCGGAAATGGGAAACTCGTAATTTCAATCGCAGCCGGAATCACACTTTCCGCGCTGGAGTCCGCCGTTCCGGAAAATTTCCGGATCATCCGTGCGATGCCTAACACACCGGCGCTTGTTGGCAAAGGTGCGGCCGGATTCTGCCTCGGCACCCATGCGACTGCCGAAGACGCGCTCAGTGCGCAGTCGCTTCTCGGTGCCGTTGGCCTCGCCGTGCAGGTTCCAGAAAAGCTGATGGATGCCGTCACCGGCCTTTCCGGCAGCGGACCTGCATACATTTACGTCGTTATCGATGCCCTCGCTGATGGTGGGGTACGTGCGGGAATCCCCCGCGCCGATGCGGTCAAACTTGCAGCACAAACGGTTTTCGGAGCAGCCGCGATGGTCCTGGAAACGGGCGATCACCCTGCAGTTCTCAAGGACATGGTCACCTCACCGGGCGGCACCACCATCGCGGGTTTGGCCGAGCTCGAACGCCTTGGCCTCCGCTCTGCATTGATCGAGGCTGTAGGAGCCGCCGTTCGCCGTGCGACCGAACTTGGCAAGTGAGTGGGGGCTTCGATTTTGGACTTCCCCACACGGATTGTCCTCCTATGCTTTGCGGCATGACCAATCGGTTGATTGCCTTCACATTGATATCGGCTACCGCACTTTTATCCTACTCATGCAGTTCGGATGACGATTTACCAATCATGGCGGGCAATACCCAGACAGCGGCCGGTGAGGGCGAGGCGTTCTATCAAAAGGCCAAACAGGCCGATGATGCCGGAAATTCCGGCCGCGCAATCAAGCTCTATGACCAAACGGCTACGAAATACCCGTTTGCCCCGTCCGCTCCTCAAGCCCGCTTCCGCCAGGCCGAGCTGCTTGAGCAAAAAGGTGATATCCAGGAGGCATTCAAAGCCTACGATCAATTCCTCACCCGTTTCCCTAGCACCGGTCTTTATGCCACCGCTCTCAATCGCCAAGCGACCATGGCCCAGTCGGCCGCTGAAGGCGATGTGAAAAGCAGTTTTCTCGGCATGAAATCCAAGCTATCCCTTGAAAAGACGGTCGAAATGCTCGGTAAAGTCCGCGACAACGCGCCGAAGTCCCGCACCGCATCGAAGGCGCAGTTCACCATCGGTGAGCTCTATCAGGCGAAAGGAAAAGCCAAGGAATCCATTGCAGCCTATCGCCAGCTCGTGCGTGATCAGCCTGCCAGCCCGGAGGCCCCTGAAGCGCTGTTCCGCGTCGGCTTGATTATGATGCAGGAAGCCGATCGCGGAAATCAGAACCAAGCAAACCTCGATCTCTCCCGCGAGGCGTTCAACGACTATCTGATCCAATATCCCAATCACTCCCGCAATGCCGAAGCCCACAAGCTCATCGCCGGGCTAGGTGGGCGCGATCTCCAACGCTCCTACGACATTGCTGAATTCTATCTAAAAACTGGTAAACCCGAATCGGCGAAAGTTTATTACCGCGACGTGGTCAAACGAACCGGCTCCGGCAAACTTCACGACGATGCCCGTGCCCGCTTGAAGGAACTCGGTGAGTGATCGAACCCCAACGGACCATGAGATTGCTCACCCTGTTTGCTCCTGCATTCCTGCTGGTATCCTGCGCCGGCTATCAGCTCGGCGGTAGCAAGCCGGCCTCCATGCAGCAGGTGAAGATCATCGCTGTGCCGATGTTTTCCAACTCCACCCTGCATCCCCGGGCCGAAGCTCTTGCCACCTCTGCTGTGGCCAGCGCCTTTGTCCAGGACGGCACCTATCGAATCGGAGATGTGGGCCATGCGGATGCCATCTTGGAGGGGGATCTGCGCACCATCAAATATTCCGTTATTCGCGGTACTCGTCTCGATACCTTGTTACCTGAAGAACTCCGGAATACCGTTGTGATCGCATGGAGACTGCGGGACTCAAGGAACCCGACCAAAGTGCTCGCTTCCGGCACTTCAAACGGCTCCAGCCAGCTTTTTGCCGGAGCCAATCTTCAGACCGCACGAAACAACGCCCTGCCCGAGGCCCTTGAACGTGCCGGCGAAGCGCTCGTTTCCCGCCTCGCCAACGGCTATTGACTCGACGGATTTCGAAATTGTCTTGCGAATATGAAAGCTGGAGTAGCACCTCCGCTGCGTTTCTGAAAGTAAAAGGATCGAATCCCCGTAGCGGTTTTCCCCATGAATATTCAACGCGCCCTACTCATTCCTATCGCTTGCATCCTCGGAGCTGGGGCTGCTTGTGCCGGGCCACAGGCCAACACTCCGAATGCAAAGAAAAAAATCGTCTTCATCGCGGGACGTCCCAGCCACGGGCCAGGCGAACACGAACACCGCGCAGGATGTCTGTTACTGGCGGATCAGCTCAATCAAAGCGGTCTGCCGGTTGAAACCACCGTCGTCACCAATGGCTGGCCCGCCGATGAATCCGTTTTCGATGACGCCGCTGCCGTTGTGATCTACGCCGATGGCGGTGGCGGACACCCGGCTAACAGTCATCTCGAAAAGCTGAAGTCTCTCGCCAAAGCAGGTGTGGGCATCGGCTGCATTCACTATGCCGTGGAAATTCCCAAGGGTGAGGCCGGCAATACTTTCCTTGATCTCATCGGCGGCTACTTCGAGAGTGATTGGTCCGTCAATCCCCACTGGCACGCCACTTTCAAGCTGCCGGAACACGCAGTCACCCGTGGCATCAGCGATTTCGACACGACTGACGAATGGTATTATCACATACGTTTTCGCGGCAACATGGAAGGCGTCACCCCAATCCTAACCGATCTACCTCCGCCGGAGAGTCTGACCCGAAAGGATGGCCCGCATGAGGGCAACCCGGAAGTCCGGGCGGCGGTTCTGGAACGCAAGGAGCCCCAACATGTGATGTGGGTCTATCAGCGGCCAGCTGCATCAGGTGTCGGGCGTTCGTTTGGTTTCACAGGTGGGCATTTCCATAAGAATTGGCAGATCGATAGCCAGCGCCGCCTCATTCTGAATTCCATCGTCTGGATTGCCAATATGGAAGTTCCGGTAAGCGGCGTCAGCTCCAAGACCCCGGGTGACGAGGAAATGCGGGCGAATCTGGACCAAAAGTAAGTCCGTTGGGCGCACCGGGGACCGGGTTAGGGTCGTTTTCGGGAAGGCGCAACCATGCGGGGCACCCGATGCCGCCCCGCATTTCCGCTGGCCAGCGGCCTTGGGAAATGTTTTGAAAGCCCCGCGAGCGACCTGCTCGTTACGATGAACGACTCAACTGCTGGCCACTCCGGCCACAATCCCCCGTTGGCGGTGACCACTCTGGCTGCCTTAGGTATCGTTTTTGGCGACATTGGAACGAGTCCGCTTTATGCGTTCCGTGAATGTTTCTCAGGGCATCATGGGGCCCCTATCAATCCGGCGAATCTGGTGGGAGCGGCGTCATTGATCGTCTGGTCGCTCGTCCTGGTGGTTTCCGTGAAATATCTCTTTATCATTCTGAAGCTGGATAACCGGGGTGAAGGTGGGATTTTGGCGCTTTCCACCCTGATCCGCAGCGCGGTCAGACGTTTGGGCGGTGCGGACCCACGGAAGGTGCTGATGTTCGGGCTAGCAGGCGCGGCGTTGATTTATGCTGATGGCATGCTGACTCCGGCGATTTCGGTGCTGAGCGCGGTGGAGGGTCTGGCGGTCAGCAGTCCCGGGCTGGCGAACTGGACCGTGCCTGCGTCAGTCTTGATTTTGATAGGTTTGTTTTCGATCCAGCGCTTCGGGACTGGGCAAGTGGGTAAGCTTTTCGGGCCGGTAGTGCTTGTGTGGTTTGGGACGCTGGCGTTGCTGGGGGGGCGGCAGTTGTTGATCCATCCGGAAGTGATTCATGCTTTGAGCCCGCATGAGGGGCTATCGTTTCTTATCCGTGAGTGGAAACATGCCTTCCCGCTGTTGGCCGCCGTGTTCCTGGCGGTGACCGGTGGTGAAGCGCTGTATGCGGACTTGGGGCACTTCGGCACAAGGCCGATCCGTGTCGGTTGGTTTGCGGTGGTGTTGCCGGCTCTGGTGCTCAATTACCTCGGCCAAGCCGCCCTGCTAACGGCAGATCCCACGGCGATTCGCAGCCCGTTTTTCCTACTCGCACCCCAAGCGCTACAGCTTCCGCTCACTATCCTCGCAACGGGCGCGGCGATCATTGCCAGTCAGGCTCTCATTTCAGGTGCGTTTTCCCTAACGACTCAGGCGGTGCAGCTTGGCTGCATGTGCCGGATGCGGGTCCTCTACACATCAGAGCACTCGGTGGGGCAGGTCTATGTTCCAGCGGTGAATCACATTTTGGCCGTAGCTTGCATCCTGCTGGTGGTAGTTTTTCAAACGTCGTCCGCTCTGGCTGGAGCATACGGAATCGCAATCTCACTCACAATGACGATCACCTCCGTCCTGTTCTTCTCTGCCGCCCGTGCGGTTTGGGGTTGGTCGAAATTCAAGGCTGCCTTGCTGACCGGGACTTTCCTGTTGTTCGATGGTGCGTTCCTCGCTGCGAACTCCCTGAAAATTTTTCCATCCGGCTGGCTGCCGCTGTTAGTGGCGGTGGTGGTGATGTCGGTGATGCTAATTTGGATCTGGGGACGTAGGCTTCTCTACGCACGGATTTTAAAGGATTCGTTTCCAATCGAGATGCTGCTGAAGGATCTGCATAAAGGCAAGATCCACCGGGTTTCCGGCACGGCTATCTACATGAGCGGAAAAGGCCTGCAAGTCCCCACCGCACTGCTGCACAACCTGAAGCACAACCAAGTACTCCACCAGCAGGTGATCCTGCTCCACGTGGAAACCTTGGACCAACCGCGTGCGGCGGAAAAGGAGATCCTCGATTGCGTTGACCTCGGAGATGGTGTGCAGCGGGTGACGCTGCGTTTCGGATTTGCCGAAACTCCAGATGTGCCCGCCGCATTGAAAGAGCGCATGCCAGCGGAGTTCCGTTTCCAACCTGGGAAAGCGACTTTTTTCCTGGGTCGGGAAACTTACGGAGTCGGCAAACACGCCACTGTCATCGACAAGGTCCGCCTCTCGCTTTTCGCTATCATGGCCCGCAACGCTTCTCCGGCCACAGCGTATTTCCAGCTCCCACCGGGGCGCGTCGTGGAGTTGGGCGCACAGCTTACCCTTTAAATTTAGCATTGCGGGAGCCTCCCTGCTTGATATCCCGTGGCCATTCATTCCGCACTTTCCATCACGGGTCTCGGTGCCTTGTCAGCCCTCGGCAGCGATGTCTCATCGCACCATGAGGCGGTTCTGGCTCGGCGAGTGCCGTTTGAGAAACTCGGCAAACTGTTGGGAGAGGGCAGCCCGCATGCAGCACGGCCCGGCGCATGGATCGAACCGCGTGCGCTATTGACCCATCGCAAATGGAGCCCGGCGACAATGGCTGCCCTGAATGTCGCGAGGCAGGCGATCGCCGAGGCTGGATGGACGGCGGAAGATCTTAAGGATGCAGCTCTCGTCGTCGGCACCAGCCGTGGAAACGCGGCTGGGTGGCTGGGTCCGTGGCCGGGGCGCCGGCCGTTCAAGCTAATGGCTGCAAGCAACACGATTCACAGCGAGCCCGCCTCCGCCATCACCATCGAGTTCGGCATCACCGGCCCGAACCACGTGCTCGCCAGCGGTTGCGCGGCGGGATTGGACGCCATCGGAGTGGCCATGATGCTGGTGCGTTCTGGCATGGCCACCCGTGCGCTGGCGGTGGCGGTGGATCTGCCCTTGGTCCCCATTTTGTTGGATAACTACGCTTCGTCAGGGATCCTTTCGAAACACTTCAGGCTCGATCCCTATCACCCGGAAACTTCCGGCTTCATCCCGGCGGAAGGCGCGGCGGCGATGGCAATTGAAATGACGGATGGTGACTTTCCGAGACTCATCCATTACGCGTGTAATTCGGATGCCTGCGATCCAGTGGGCATTCCCGCCGACGGGGGCCGCACTCCGGAGCTATTGGAAAAGGCCGTTCGACTCGTTGGCCGCCCTGCCGCTGTCTGTCCTCATGCGACAGGCACCGCAGTGCAAGCCGTGGCCGATCCTGCCTCGCTTTCACGGGCTTTCTCGAGTGATCTGCCAACACTGCATCTGCTGAAGCCGTTCACAGGTCACACCATCGGAGCCAGCGGTATGTTGGAAAGTGTCATCATCACGCGTTTTCTCAGGGATGGGAAACTTCCGCCGAATCTTTCCAGTCTCTATCAGCCGGCGGGCTTCTCGCTTCCCGATCAGACTCTCGATGCTGCCGGGCCTGTTTACAAACTCTCCCACGGCATGGGAGGCCACAACGCATTGCTTGTTTTAACACGATCATGAATCCATTACAACGTATTGAAGTTTCCATCGATGACCAGACACTCAAGTTGATCGAAGGGGATCAATGCGTGCGGGAATTCAATATATCCACCGCTGCCAAAGGCATGGGTTTTGTGAAAGACTCTTATCGTACTCCCACCGGGCGTTTCCGGATTCATGAAAAAATTGGCGATGGTGAGGCGTGCGGGACCATTTTCAAAATGCGTGTGCCTGTAGCGCATTGGTCCTCCGGTGATGAAATGGGAAAGGATCTGGTGCTTACCCGGGTTATTCGCCTGGAGGGGTTGGATCCTGAAAACGCGAACACGCTGGAACGGAATATTTATATACATGGAACCAACCGCGAGGACAGGATCGGTCAGCCCGCTAGCATGGGATGCATCCGCATGGGCAATGCCGAAATGATCGAACTATATGATAGGGTGAATGTGGGAACTGAAATGAAAATCCACCCCGCCACCCGGCGGCACGGGAAACTGTTGTTCATCGATTGTGATTCCACGCTTTCGACGATCGAGGGAATCGATGAACTCGCTAGGGCCAAGGGCGCCGACGTGTTCGCCCAGGTCGTCGCACTCACCGATGCGGCGATGAATGGCGAGGTTCCGATCCATGAGGTCTTTCCGCGCCGGATGGAGATGATCCGTCCTGACCGTGCGTTATGTGATCGGGTCGCCGCACTCTATGTGGAAACCATGGTTCCCGGTGTGGATGAGTTCATCAGGGATTTGAAAAACGAAGGCTGGCTTCCGGTGATACTCTCGGGGGGATTCGCTCCGCTCATCATGCCTCTCGCCCGATTGCTCGGCATTGATCATGTAGAAGCTGTGCCGTTGTACTTTGATGAAAGCGGTAACTATATCGACTATGGCAGGGACTATCCCACCACGCGGAATCTTGGTAAAAACGAAGTTATCCGGGAGTGGAGCGAGGCCCTGCTGCCCGAGCGGGTGGTCATGATAGGCGATGGTGTTTCCGATCTGGAAACGAAACCAGATGTGGATCACTTTATTGGATTCGGTGGCGTCGTCGTACGACCCAAGGTTCAGCAGGGCTGTGATTTCTGGCTTGTGGATATGAATGACCGCAGTGGTGTGATGACCGCTATCTCCGGAAAAGCATAACTGAAGTTCCGATTGGATTTCGATCTATAGAGCGGGAGTATAAATTTAGCTTGCTAGCAGGTCATGTCAACCTACGGTCCGTTCGTCATGAGTACTACTGCTAAGAAGAAATCAGTGAGAGGCGTCCGCTATACCGACGCACAAAAGAAGGAAGTCGTGAACTTTGTAACAACTTTCAATGCTGCCAACGGCCGCGGCGGTCAGAGCAAGGCTGCTGCTAAATTCGGTGTTTCACCGCTCACCGTAAGGGCATGGCTCAAGGGGTCCGGCGCATCACAGGCTGGCAAAAATGTTAAAGCCGCCAAGGCACCAAAAGCTCCGAAAGCAGCGAAGGTCGCCAAGGCATCGAAAGCTCCCAAAGCTCCCAAGGCAACCAAGGCCAAAGTTAAGGCAAAGGGCAAGGGGACAGTGGGCACCCGTTACACCCCGGCTGAAAAACAGGAGGTTGTGGGTTTTGTTGCCAGCTATAACTCCGCCAATGGTCGTGGTGGGCAAAGCAAGGCAGCCGCCAAGTTCGGTGTCTCACCACTCACCGTGATGGCATGGCTAAAAAATTCCGGTGCACCCAAAGCCGGTAAAAAGGTCAAAGCCGTCAAAGCCGTCAAAGCATCCAAGGCTCCCGTAGCAGCGAAGAATGCCGGCTACGAGACCAAGCTTAAGTCATTGGTCGAACTTAACCGCCAGATCGAAAAGTCAGAAGCCGGAATCGCATCACTCAAGGCCAAGTTCTCGAAGCTTCTAGGCTCGCTCTGATTCAACTTTAAATCAATTCACAAAAGCCGTCTCCCGAAAGGAAGGCGGCTTTTTCGTTACCAGGAAATGTCGATGATCATTTCCTTCCACAGCATTGTCTCTCCATCGAAGACGAAGCGTCCAAGAAATGGTTGCTCCGCGAGCACGTGCGGTAACCAATGCCGGTCGTCCTCCCACATTCGCTGATAGGGAATCGCATCGAGCGCGGTCCAGACAGGTGCCGCCTCATCCGTCTCAGTCGGGGTGCCGGTGAAATCATCGGAGCGATAGACATGACAGAGAATGTCCGCGTAGTCCGACATGGAAAACCATAGCTCGCCCAGTTTCCTCGGTGCGTGCGGAGTGATGCACAGCTCCTCCTGCGTCTCGCGAATAATGGCTTCCAGCGGCGTTTCGCCGGGATCGATCTTGCCGCCCGGGCCGTTGATTTTCCCAGCACCCAGCCCGCGTTTTTTCTCGATGAGGAGAATCTGTCCATCCTTGATGATGAACATTAGCGTGGCGAGGATTTCCCCCTGCCAGGAGCTCCAGTCGATGGGTGAGGGGACTTGCATGAATGTTAGGCTTCGGCGGCGGCGTAGGCTTCCACGCTGTCGCAGGTGCAGACGAGATTGCGGTCGCCATGCACGTTGTCGATCCGGCCGACAGACGGCCAGAACTTGTGCTGGCGCAGATAGGGCAGGGGGAACGCCGCCTGCTCGCGGGTGTAAGCGTGCGGCCAATCGTTACCGCAAACGGTCTCGCAGGGATGCGGCGCGTGTTTGAGCGGGTTGTCATTCGCATCCAGCTCGCCACTGATGACGGAGGAAATTTCTCCGTGGATAGAGATCATCGCATCGCAAAAACGGTCGAGCTCGCCCTTGGATTCGGATTCGGTGGGTTCGATCATCAGCGTGCCGCCGACGGGCCAGCTCATCGTCGGCGCGTGGAAACCATAGTCCATCAGACGCTTCGCCACGTCCTCCACGGTGATGCCGCTGGCATCAGATAGAGGGCGGACGTCGATGATGCACTCGTGGGCGACGAGGCCGCCGTGGCCGGTGTACAGAATCGGGAAAAACGGCGAGAGTTTCTTCGCGATGTAGTTCGCATTGAGAATGGCGACTTCGGTGGCTTCTGTGAGTCCCTCAGGGCCCATCATCGCGATATACATCCATGAGATGGTATTGATCGAAGCACTTCCCCACGGCGCGGAACAGACCGCGCCTATTTTGGAATCGAGTTCGCTGTGGCCAGGGAGATAGGGAAGAAGTTGTTTTGCCACACCGATCGGTCCCACACCCGGTCCGCCGCCGCCGTGCGGGATGCAGAAGGTCTTGTGTAAATTCAAATGACACACATCCGCACCGATGAGGCCGGGCGATGTGAGTCCGACTTGGGCATTCATGTTAGCGCCGTCCATGTAAACCTGACCGCCTGCGTCATGAATGATATTGCAGATCGCGCGAATGGTTTCCTCGAAAACTCCGTGCGTCGATGGATAGGTGACCATCAGAGCGGCGAGACTATCGCGGTGTTCCTCCGCACGGGCGGTGAGATCGGCGACGTCGATGTTTCCATCCGCATCGCATTTCACGCCGATCACGTTCATGCCCACCATCACCGCCGAGGCAGGATTGGTGCCGTGGGCGGAAACGGGAATGAGACAGATATTCCGGCCCGAATCACCACGCGCGAGGTGATAGCGGCGGATGGCTAACAAGCCTGCGTATTCACCTTGCGACCCCGCGTTCGGTTGCAATGAAACTCCAGCGAAGCCAGTGACCTCCGCCAGCCAGCCTTCGAGCGTGGCCAGCATTTCGCGGTAGCCCTGGCTCTGATCGGCGGGAACGAACGGATGCAGCGAGGAAACTTCCGGCCAGCTCAGAGGCATCATTTCGGAAGTCGCGTTCAGTTTCATGGTACAGGAGCCGAGCGCGATCATCGATTCGTTGAGCGCGAGATCCTTCGACTCCAAACGTTTCAAATAGCGCAGCATGTCCGTCTCCGAGTGATAGCTGTTGAAGACTTTCTGTGCGAGAAACGGCGAGCAACGGGAAACCCCAGCAGGCCAGTCCACCGCATCATCGCGTGTGGCATCGAGATCCGCATCAAAGCATTTCGCGATGCTGATGACGTCCGCATCGGTCGTAGTTTCATCGAAGGAAATTCCCAGATGATCGGCATTGATCAGGCGCAAGTTGATTCCGGCTGAGGCGGCTTTAGATAGTATGTCAGCAGCCTTGCGCGGCACTTTCGCGACGATGGTATCGAAAAACTCACCGTCCTCGATCTCGAGGCCGCTGGCGACGAGGATTGCCTTCAGATCACAAGTCAGCGCGTGGGTGCGGTTGGCGATGCGCTCCAGTCCTTCCGGGCCATGATAGACCGCATACATCGAGGCCATCACGGCGAGCAGCACTTGCGCGGTGCAGATATTGGAAGTCGCCTTGTCACGGCGGATGTGTTGCTCGCGGGTTTGCAGGGAAAGGCGGTAGCCGGGCTTGCCGCGTGAATCCACGGAGACACCGATCAAGCGGCCGGGCATCTTGCGTTTCAAGGCATCGGCGCATGCCATGAAGCCTGCGTGAGGTCCGCCGAAACCGAGCGGCACGCCAAAACGTTGTGACGAACCGACACAGATGTCCGCGCCAAATTCACCGGGCGCCTTCAGAACCGTTAGCGCAAGAATGTCGGCCGCCACAATGGTCACCGCGCCCGTTGATTTTGCTTTGGTGAAAAACTCCGCGAAGTCATCGATGCGGCCGCGGGTGTCCGGATACTGAACCAGCACGGCAAACAATCCCTCGCACGAGACCGGCTCGAATTTATCCCAATCCCCGATCACCACCTCGATCCCGAGCGGCTCCGCGCGGGTCACCACCACGTCGATCGTCTGCGGATGGCAGCGGTCGGAAACGAAGATCGCCTTGCCCTTCGGTTTGCCTGCGAGCGCGAGGCTCATCGCTTCCGCGGCGGCGGTTCCTTCGTCGAGCAGTGAGGCATTGGAAACATCCAGACCGGTAAGGTCCGTGATCATCGTTTGGAAATTCAGTAGCGCCTCCAAGCGGCCCTGCGCGATCTCCGCCTGATAGGGTGTGTAGGCGGTGTACCAGCCGGGATTTTCCAAAATGTTCCGCTGGATGACACCGGGCGTGTGGGTGCCGGAGTAGCCTTGGCCGATGAACGACTTGAGCACCTGGTTTTTCCCCATGATCGATTTCAGCCACGCGAGTGCTTCGTGTTCCGAGCGGGCTTCCGGCAGGCTGAGCGCGCCTTCCATGCGGATTCCGG
>JBDTNJ010000315.1:0-2094 GCA_039933825.1 Luteolibacter sp. | reverse complement strand
TCTCCCACACCGTGTGCTGTAATCGCGAATCGTCCGTCTGGTGAAAGTCCCTTGGTGATCGTGACATATTCATCCGCACCATACTGATAGTTGGCAGTTGCGTGCGCTTGACCGGTAAAGCAGGCAAGGACAATAGCGACCAGAACCGAAGAGGCAAATTGCATACTAGTGAGTCTCGACATAGGATTTAGTTTTTCTTGGCGAACGTCAAAAGTGATGACAACCCCAAGAAGGAGATGACCTTGAAATGAGATTGAGGAGCTTATGAGCGGTTGTCATCCTCGAATTGTTCGGCGAGTTCATTGGCTAGGTCATTGATCTTTCCGAATCCCTAGACAACGGGTGACGCCGCCCCGCTTGTCGACATAGATATTGATCCCAATAATGTCACCCTTTTTACTGTCTCTCAATGCGCTTAGGCTCGGTCCATACGCCCAAATTCCGTCACCCCTAAAGTCGCTCTTGCTACTTGGGTTTCCCAACAGGTCGATTATGTCCGATCCACTACGAGCGCTTGGCAATTGTCCCTTCTCAAGCTGACTAAAAACCCGGAGAATATCCGCATCTCGCCGGAACACGGATCCAAACTTCAACACAACGAAATAAATTGCGATTATCGTACCAATCCCTATTAGGAATAGAGTTCGCTTCCTTGTAGCCGATTGCATCTTGATCTTTGTTTCTGCCGAACGTCTAGCTCATCCGCGGTCGGAATGGAAGCCCGAATTTAAACAAGAGCGTTACCCGCCGTTGGATGGATCGTCTTGTTCGGCTTGTAATTTCCTGCACGTGATGGCTCGCAACGCCCTAGTAATGAAGCTGAAAGCGCTAATAAATAATCCACATACAATAAAGTGGCTTACGAATCCGAAGAAATACGAGTGACTGTGGAGATGCCGTTCATGCTCCAAATACTCCGATACTGGCATAGAATCTATCTTTGCGAGGGCTGAGGGATCATATTGGAAGTGCACATACCACGTGATGCCAGCGGTCAAAATCGCCAAGGCTACTACGCTAGGGAGTAGAGTGTTCTTCGTGCTTGTCATTGTAATAGATTTCCCAATTTCCAGTTTCTGCCGAACAGTGGTGTTCGTAGGATGTCAGGGAGTGATATCCAAGGTCATTCTGATGGGAGGATGTGCCATGAATCCTTGATCTGGCAAGAATTTCCTCAAGGAACGTGCGTATATCAGGCGGATTCTGGATGGGGGGAGGCGGGGAAAACGACCTAGCAGATATCAAGCCGGTGGAAGGAGGGCTGGGATAGGGGATTGGGGATTGGAAGAAAGGGAATCGCGATGCCGCGAAGTCCGCAAAGGAGACGTTGTGGGAATCATGTGGGAGCATGGGAAATAGCGAGGAGGCGTCAACGGGGTTGAGAGCACGAAAAGACGGCTCCAGCCGCTGGGGCTGGAGCCGTTGTGGATTGCGGGGTTTTTCAGAAGCCCAGCTTGGAAAGCAGGCTGTGTTTGCGCCGCAGAGCACCTTTGGCTACGCCTTTGAGCTCCTTCATGTAGGTGCGAAGGGCATCGTAGGCGGCATCGCGGACGGAGGTGTCTTCGATGGCATCCCCCTGGGCTTGGTCCTGCGCGCCGGAGGTGCCGGTGAGATCATTGAGCCGGGTGATGTGGGCGGCGAGGACGGCGGGGGTAAGGCACTCCGTTCGCGATTCTCAGGACTCGGAGAGGTAGCGAGCGAGGATCGGAGCGAGGTTCTCGGCGGTCTGCTGTGGCCAGATCTTGCGGTCGGTGAAGAGGGCGGTATCGAGCACGCGGTGGCAGGGGCCGTCGGGCGTTTCCGGGATGCGGGAGACGACGTCGCGAATGATGGTTTTCGCGAGGGCGCTGTTCGCGTGGAGATTTTCAATGACGGCATCCACCTCGACGGCGGCTTCGTCTTCTTTCCAACAATCGTAGTCGGTCACGAGGGCGAGGGCGGCGGCGGCGATTTCCGCCTCGCGGGCGAGCCGGGCTTCCGGGCCATTGGTCATGCCGATGATGTCCGCGCCGATGAGGCGGTGGAAATTCGCTTCAGCCCGGGTAGAAAAGGCCGGGCCGTTCATGCAGAGATAGGTGCCGCCGTCGTGGACTT
>JBDTNJ010000314.1:0-7719 GCA_039933825.1 Luteolibacter sp. | reverse complement strand
CCGGGGAAATTCTCGGCATCATCGCCATCGCCGACACGCTTCGCCCGGAAGTGACCGAAGCGCTCCGCCTGATCCACGCAGCGGGCATTGAAAAAGTCATCATGCTCAGCGGCGATAATCAACGCACTGCCAGCGCCATTGCGAAACAAGCCGGCATTGACCAAGCCATCGGCGATCTCATGCCCGAAGAAAAGCTCGCACATGTCCGCAAGCTCGTCAGCCAATACACCCATGTCGGCATGATCGGCGATGGCGTGAACGATGCGCCCGCCCTTGCCGTCGCTACCGTCGGCTTCGCCATGGGAGCCATCGGCAGCGACACCGCCATTGAGACTGCCGACATCGCGTTGATGCAGGACGATCTAACGAGAGTGGCGGAAACAGTTGTTCTTGGGCGCCGCACGCTCGCGATCATCCGTTTTAACGTCGTCTTCGCCCTCAGCATCAAGGCCGTCGTGCTTACCCTTGCCTTCATGGGTTACGCCGGGCTTTGGATGGCGATTCTAGCGGATACAGGTGCCACCTTGCTGGTAATTTTAAATTCGCTGCGTCTGCTCGGGGGCCGTGACAGACAGTGAAAACCGCATGAAAAAGCTACGCCTCCGGCGGGCTGGGCGACCGGTGATCGCCGCTACAATCCTGCCCCCCATACGCTTCCAATACGGCATTCGGATTCGTTGCTTGAGTTCGCCTGCTTCGAGGGCTGGGAAAAGGGGTGTTTTTTCTTGACGCGCGCGGACCTTTGGAGCCTTGATTTAGCAATGAAAGCTCTAATCCTGTGGATCGCTTTTCTATCCTCTCTTCACGCGGCGACTACTATTTCCGCCTCCAATATCTCCTTACAGGGAGCTCACATTGATAGCCTGAACGTCAAAAGAGACGTCGGCTCAGGAATATTGGTAGCTGGGAACAACTCGGCAGTGGTCACTCCGGCCCTATTTAACGGGATCTTCGTCTTCGATATCTCCGCCATCCCGGACGCTCAGTTCATCACAAGTGCCCAGCTCACCATGAGGCACTCGAACGATTTCGGCACCGAGCCAGCGGGTAGCCTGAGGGTCGATTTGTATTTGGTGGGGTTCGGCAGTTCGTCCTCTGTTTATCCGTCAGAAGCCATTTTCAAAAATGACGATATCGACCAGCCAACGGGCGATGGAGTGAGGCTGGCGGATAATTGGTTCGATTGGTCAACGGTCGGCCAGTCAAAAACTCTCGCTAGCGCTGGCCTTGTTGCCGGACTCAACACCCGGCCCGGGAATGGCAATCCGACGACTTCGAACGATTTTGTGTTTTTCAGGATGAACACCGACAGTCCGGCTTCCACCACTTTCAGAAACTCCCTCGGATTTAGCAACCTCGCCGCAAGCCCCGGGAATTTCCCGACTCTATCAGTGACGTATGACGTGGTCCCGGAGCCATCGGCGTTAATGATTTCCCTGGTCACTGTTGGGATGCTTGTGGTCAGGCGGCGCTCAGCGTGATCTCCGTAGTTTCTCCGAGTTTCTGACTGCTTCAATGAAGTGAGCGGTGGCATCAGCCTCTTTCTGTGTTATTGGCGTGTCGATGGTTCGAATCGGAGGTTTCTGGCAATTCGCGGGAAATGTCGGTAAACTTCAGGCGATGTGGCCAAGTGCCTTTAGGATGGCGAGGATGCCGATGATTTGCTCGGTGCGCTTTATGGTTTTGCGGCCGAAGTGGGCGGAGAGCGATTCGGCGTTAGGAGTTACGACACTCTTGTCGTAACTGCCGATGAGTTTGCGGAGGATGGCGACTTGATCGGGCAGGCGGTCGGGTCATGCCGGAGTTTTGAGTGTTAAGTTTTCAGGGAAGAAGGGGTTTCATTACCGACGATGGAGGGTTGTACTTCGGTGGGGGCTTTGGCGGAGGTTGGATTCTGATAGTTCGGGCGGAGGTAGCGGATGAGGCCGCGCTTTAATTCGGCGGCGCACTCGTGGTTGAGGGCGACGAGGGGGGTGAGGAGGGCGTCTTGGTAAATGCTGAAATCCTGAGAAGCTGAAATGCTGAAATTGGAAGAAGCCGATGAGGTGTCTAGTAGTGGCGCACTGTGAGCGTCGATGCCATTGGCGGAGAGCGAAGGCGCTTCTTCATTCGCTATCGACGGTCGCAGACCGACGCTACAGTCGCTGGTGCCTTGTTTGGTTTCGAGGACGAAGTGACGGGACTTGTAGAGGTCGATGTAGCTGGTGACGGAAGAACCGTCGGGGTTCACGCGGGTGATGGCGCGGTCGAAGACATGGAGAGTTTTCGTGGGATCTGGCGAGGTGGGGTCCGGGCGGGGAACTCCGATGATGCCGCAGAGTTCGGAGAGGAACATCTGGTAGTTTGCGCACTATCAGGTAGATGCCCCGGACTCCGACAACTTCTCAGTTTGTCTCAAATTGCTTATTTTAAGCGTCTTAAGAAAGTGCCCCCGTCAAGAATCGAACTTGAATCTACAGTTTAGGAAACCATTGTTCTATCCATTGAACTACGGGGGCCTTTGGGGCCATGCGGGCGGACGCAGTGAATAACGGCCCGGGAGGCGGGAGGCAAGTCACTTGTCATGGCCGAAGACGCGGAATTTCGGAATGGCCAGGCGCTGGGCCGAGTAGATCCCTGAGTGACCGCTGAAACGGTAGGCGACAATGCAGGCGGTGGCGATGTAGATTGCATTGCCCGCGCCGAAGAGTTCCATGCCGAGAATCGTCGAGGCGAGAGGGGTGTTGGTGGCCCCTGCAAAGATGGCGACGAATCCAATGGCGGCGAAAAGATCGATCGGCGCACCGAGTGCCAGAGCCAGGGCATTTCCCAAAGCGGCTCCGATGAAAAACAGGGGCGTCACTTCGCCGCCTTTGAAACCGGCGCTCAGCGTGACCACCGTGAAGACGAGTTTCCACAACCAAGCCGAGGCCGGGATCTGCGTGGAGCTGAACATCGCGGGCAGGGTGATCGCATCCGGCCGGTTTCCGATCACACCGAGGCCGAGGTAGTCCGGCGTGCCTGCCAGGAAAAACAAACCGATCACGAGCAATCCACCTGCCACCGGGCGGAGTTCCGCACGCGGGATGAAGCGCTTGAAAGCCGCACCCAATCGGTGCGATGACTCGGAAAATAACAAACTCGCCAAGCCAAATGCCACTGCCGCTAGAATGACTTTTCCCATCAGCCAAGGTTCTAGGTGAAAGCCGGCGGAGGTGACTGCTACATGATATTGCGTATGCCCGACTCCCCAGGAATGGCAGATCCAGTCTGCGACGACGGAGGCGATGAAACATGGGACCAGTGCATCATATTGCATCCGGCCGATGACTAACACCTCTAAAGCAAAAACCGCGCCAGCAATGGGCGTGCCGAAAATCGAGCCGAAACCCGCCGCCACGCCCGCCATCAGCAGGAGGCGCACGCTGGCGGCATCAAGCTTCAGCACGCGCGCAAAGGCGGCCGCGATGCCTCCGCCCATTTGCACGGCGGTGCCCTCGCGTCCGGCCGAGCCCCCGAAGAGGTGGGTGACGAGTGTTC
This sequence comes from Luteolibacter sp., assembly GCA_039933825.1. Classification (GTDB taxonomy): domain Bacteria; phylum Verrucomicrobiota; class Verrucomicrobiia; order Verrucomicrobiales; family Akkermansiaceae; genus Luteolibacter. Next base: position 4,200 of record JBDTNJ010000314.1, on the reverse strand, counting down.
CTAACAAAATTAGCGGGGCCAGCCGCCTTGGCACACCGGCGGCGGGTTGGTGGATTTCATCGATGAGCAGGTTGTTTCCGCCATTCGCGGATTTCCCATAATGATGATAGAGCAGACCAACCGCGAGTCCGCCCAGCGGCAGGAGCCACAGCAGCCACGGGTTTGAAAACCGGAAATACGTGACCGCATCCAAGGCCCACAGGAAAAATGCGGACGCTGAACCGATCAATGCAGCCAGCGGGATGAGGATGGCAAGCCACTTCAAAGGAGCCAGTGTATGCGCGAGGAGGCGGTTCATTGTCTGCGGCGAGTGTAATGATCCCAGCGCCCGCGCCTAGCAAAACATCGTCCTTACGATCTCAGATTGAAGGAACGAAAGGCACTGCGGGCAGGCGGAACTCAAACTCGGTCCAACCTTCTTCCGCAGCGAATAATTTCAACTCGCCCCCGTGAGCGCGGACGATTTCCCGGGCGATATTCAGGCCGAGCCCATGGCCGCGCACATTTTCACCCACTGCGGCCCCCCTACGGAAACGTTCGAAGATCCGCTCCCGGTCTTCGTGGGGAATGGTTCCCCCGGAGTTCCCGATCCTTACGACGGCCCAATCGCGTTCTTGAAACGCACGCACTTTCACACGCCCCCCTGCGTCGGTGTATTTCGCGGCGTTTTCGATGAGATTCTGCAATACCAGCCGCACCCGACTGCGATCACCGAGGGTCGGCAAGTCAGTGGGCAATTCCTTTTCCACCGTGATCTTCTGCTCTAAAACGAGGGTTTGTAAATCATCCAGCGCCGCATCGATCATCGGTTTGAGATCCATTTCCCTGAACTCCAGTTGCAGGCGCCCCGCATCCGCTTGGGCGAGCAGGAGCAGATCCTCAATTAAGGCTGTTAGTCGCCGGGTTTGCTGGCGCAGTACAGCGACCTCGGCGGATTGCGCGGCGGTGAGATCCTTTTCAGAGGACAACTGATCGAGTCCGGCTCTCAGGATTGTTACCGGGGTTTTCAACTGATGGGAAGCGTCGGCGGAAAAGCGTATCGCGGCATCGTAGGAGGTTTGCAGGCGGTCAAAACTGCGGTTCAGAACCTCGGTCAGGCGCGCGATTTCGTCATCGGATTCCGGCAACGGCAGGCGTTCCTCCGGGGATGTCGCGCTGATGCGCTCGGCCGCCAGCGTCAAACCCGTGACGGTGGCCACCGCCCGTCTTCCTAACAGTCGTCCGCCGGTGAAAACCATCAGCCCGATCACCGGCAGCGCAATCAGGAGGCTCCTCAGGAGATCCTTTTGAAAACGCTCGATCGGTGCCAATGAGGTGCCGATCGTGACCTGATAGCCTTCCTGCTTGAACACTCCGATCCGGCAGTTCTTTCTGCCGATCCGTGTCGTATAATACCTACCCACGTCTCCTGCGGGTGATATTCCTTTCAGATTTGCGGAGCGATAGATCAACTGATCCAGCGGTCCGCGGATCATCAGATAGTGATTCCTTAATGTCATCGGAATCATTTCATCGCTGAGTGTCTGATTGGGATCCAGAGGGGCATTGCTCAAGTGTTGGAAATCCCAAAAAAGCTCTTTTACCTCGCCGCCTAGATCCTCGTCGAGTTCACTAAGTTGATTGTAGTAGAGAATCCCCATCACAATGGAGATTCCCGCCGCCAGCGAGATTACGGTTAGCAATGCGGCATACGCTCCGACTTTAGTTTTGAGGGACCAGGTTTTCATCGGGGTGGATGCATGACGTAGCCGACACCGCGGACGGTGCCGATGACCGATTCTCCGCCGGGTTTATCGAGTTTTTTACGCAGACGCATGATGAAAATCTCCACGGTCCGGGTGTCGTATTCGTGCTCGCGCTCCCAGATCCGCTCGCAAATCTCATCGCGGGAAAACGTCCTTCCCGGCTCCTTCATGAAAACCTGCAGGACCTCGAACTCGCGAGGAGAAAGATCCACCCGTTCCTCCCGGCGTGAGACCCGGCGCTTGACCGTGTCCATGCACAAGTCACCCACCCAGAGCACGGCTTCCGGCTCAGGTGCTCCACCGCGCCGGCCTAACACATCTACCCGAGCTAACAGCTCTTCCATCGCGAACGGTTTTGTCAGGTAGTCATCCGCGCCGGCCTTCAGTCCTGCCACGCGATCGCCGATTTCCGAGCGCGCGGTGAGCATGAGCACCCGCACGGGCAGGCTGGCGTTGCGGATTTTATGCAGGATTTCAAAGCCATCGATTCCTGGTAGATTCACATCCAGCAGTACCAGGTCAAAGTGACCGGCGGTGACCATTTTCAGAGCGGTGTTTCCATCACCCGTCATGCTGACCGAGTGTCCCGCGCGGACCAGGGCGCGGTTCACCAGCGCTGCCAATTGGGCTTCGTCTTCTACCAGTAGAATGTCCATTCAGAGTTGGTGGTTGGATTGGGAAGTTGTCGCCAGTGGCACAGTTCGTGATTGCCACCGCTCCACTGCTAGACGAATGCCCGCAGCTTTGTGGAGCGTTTCCTCGTATTCTTTCTCGGGATCCGAGTCAGCGACGATGCCGGCACCGACCTGATAGACTAGCCGGTCGCCGCTGCGGACGAGGGTGCGGATGGCAATATTCAGCGAGGACTCACCATTGTATCCGAGCCAGCCAATAGAGCCGCAATAGATTCCGCGTGGGGAGCGTTCCAACTGATGGATGATTTCCATGGCACGTTTTTTCGGCGCACCGGTGATGCTGCCGCCGGGGAAACAGGCAGCCAAGGCTGCCGGGGTGTCGATTTCCCGGCGAAGGGTGCCGGTAACGGTGGAGACGAGGTGGTGGACTTGGGCGAGCGTTTCGAGCTGAAGCATTTCCGCGACGGCGACGCTGCCGAAATCGCAGACTTGGCCGAGATCGTTGCGCAGGAGGTCGGTGATCATGACGAGTTCGGAAATTTCCTTGGTGGAGGTCTGGAGCTCGTAGGCGGAGCGGCGGTCTTCATCCGGATCGGCAAAACGCGGGCGGGTCCCTTTGATCGGCCGGGTCTCGATACCGCGTCCGGAGAATTTCAAAAACGTCTCGGGCGAGGAGCTGAGGACTTCGCGGCCGTCGAGCGCGAGATAGCTGGCCATCGGCGCAGGCGAGGCTTCGCGGAGGGTTTCGTAAAGGCCGAAAAGCGGGCCGCCGGAGACGCTGGCTTCAAAGGCTTGGGAGAGATTCACCTGATAAATGTCACCGGCGGCGATCCAGTCTTTGGCGCGTTGGACATTCCTGATAAAATTTTCGCGGAGGGTGGTGGCCGTGAATGGGGAGATCTCAGCCGGGGCCTCGGGCGTTTCACGCAGGCATTCGGAAAGTCGGCCGGTTTCCCACCAGGTGTGATCGTCGTGGCAATAGATGAGCATTTCCCGGTAGTCACCGAAAACGAACTCTCCCTCGTAGTCCACCCAGCCACAGAGCCCTCCGAGCGGAAATCCGCGGTCGCCGGCCAGTTTCGGCCCGTTGGCGAGGGCCGCCCGGAGGGTTTCCCGGGCAGTCGGAGAAAAAATGCTGCCCGTCAACAGTCGCTCGGGGCGGGCGGACATCACCGAAACCGGGCGCGAGCCGCTTGATGGGAAATTTCCCGCCGTGTCGAAAAACACCAGTCCGTCCAAATGCCGCAACCGTCCGGCCACCTCCACGGGGGTCAATCCATCGAGTCTTGTCGGCGTCGTCACGGATCGCACCAGGAATTCCTCCATCGCGCCAAGAACCAATGCCTCCCGCCACGCCGAAGCAAGCAGGAACCACGAAAAATCCCGCGAAACCGACTCTATGATTGCCAAACCGCGATCCTCGACTAGGAATCTGCCCCCGGCGCGAATCCGTGCCCGAAAATAAGAAGCCATTATCCGATATGAAGGACCTCACCAAATACCGCAACATCGGCATTTTCGCCCACGTCGATGCGGGCAAAACGACCACCACTGAACGTATTCTCAAGCTCACCGGCAAGATCCACAAAATCGGAGAGGTCCACGATGGCGCATCCACCATGGACTTCATGGACCAGGAAGCCGAACGCGGCATCACCATCCAGTCCGCCGCCACCACCTGCTTCTGGAAAGGTCACCAGTTCAACATCATCGACACTCCCGGCCACGTGGACTTCACCATCGAAGTTTACCGTTCCCTCAAGGTTCTCGACGGCGGCGTCGGCGTTTTCTGCGGCTCCGGCGGCGTTGAGCCACAATCT
>JBDTNJ010000313.1:0-9370 GCA_039933825.1 Luteolibacter sp. | reverse complement strand
AATCCGCCCAACGGATTCCCCATCACCGCGGAACAACAGCTCGGCCAGGTGCTCTTCATGCCGCCCAACGTCGCCGGTTGGGACTGGGGCCAGGCGTGGATCAACACCAACACCCTCCTCACCCGCTACAACCTCGCCGGATTCCTAACTAAAGGAGCGGGCGAGGCCCAAATGCCGATGTCCGACGAGCGCGTGAAAACACCCGGCATGGCGATGGGTCCAAGGAACATGGGCTTCGGCTGGAAAGGACCTGACTACGAAAAAATCGCCCCACGTCCGCTGCGCGAAAATCCCAGTGACCTCGTCGATTCCCTGATCTTCCGCTTCTTCCAGAATCCCCTGCCGGAAAAGGCCCGCAATTCCTTCATTGAATACGCCATCTCGAAAAAGGGCGTCGTTTTCACCAACAAGGAGGTCGGCGAACTTTGCCACCTCATGCTCAGCACGCCCTATTATCAGCTAACATAAACTTATCATGAAAACCCGTCGCGATTTCCTCCGTTCCACCGTGCTCGGTGCTTCCGCCACTTGGACGGTGCCGATGTTCATCGAGCGCACCTTTGGCCAACTCCACGAAGGCGCGCGCGATCTCGCCGTCCAGCCTATCACGGGAAAGGATAATACGATCCTCGTCGTTCTACAGCTCGCCGGCGGCAATGACGGGCTCAACACGCTCGTCCCCTTCGGTGATGATGCCTATCACCAAGCCCGCCCGCGTCTCGCAAAGAAGGAGAAAGAAATCATCAGGCTCAGCGACCACGTCGGACTGAACAGTTCCATGCCCTTCCTCGGCTCCATGTTCAAGGAAGGTAATCTCGGCATCGTCCAAGGCGTCGGTTATCCGAATCCTAACCGCTCGCACTTCGTTTCCACCTCCATCTGGGAAACTGCGGATACCACCAATCACAGTGCCACCGGCTGGCTCGGCCGCTACTTCGACAACGCCTGCCCGGGAGCGGATCCCACCGTCGGCATCAGTTTCAACAAGACCCAGCCCGAAGCCTTCGGTGCGGAGAAAAATCCCGGTGTTTGCCTCAGCTCGCCCGAACTCTATCGCTGGATCTATGGCGGCGGAGAAAAAGCCCAAGCCGAGGAATTTTTCGCCGATCTCAACAAGCCGGACGACGACGATCACGATGAGCCTAACAATGGTGGCTCCATCGCCATGCCCGCTGGTGGAAAAGTCGGCGGCATCAGCGGCGAGGGAAATCTGGCTTTCCTCGAACGCGTCGCGCTCGATGCCCGCGTGAGTTCGAAAACCATCCTCGAACTCGCCTCAAAGCACCGCACATCCGTGCAATATGAAGGCACACCTCTAGCGCGAAATTTGAACCTCGTCGCCCGCATGATCGCAGGCGGAATGCCTACCCGCGTTTACTATGTGAGCCACGGCGGCTTCGATACCCACAACCAGCAGGTTAATTCCCACGACCGCCTACTCGCCCAGATGGACAGTGCTTTAAAATCCTTTTTCGCCGATCTCAAGGACCAGAGAAACGACAAGCGCGTCGTGCTCATGACCTTTTCCGAGTTCGGCCGCCGCGTTTCCGAAAACGCCAGCGCTGGCACTGACCATGGAAAGGCCTCCTGCCTCTTCGTCGCCGGCCCTTCGATCAAAGGCGGGCTCCACAGCACCCACCCCAGCCTTACCGATCTTTCGGAAGGCGACATCAAGCATACGGTGGATTTCCGCAGTGTTTACGGAACGGTGTTAGACGATTGGCTCAAAGCCCCGTCGATGAAACCGATCCTCGGCGCGATTTATCCGAAGCTTTCTTTGATTCGTGCATGATTTAAGTCGCTCCTGTAGTCGACAAATGGGGCGCGACCTGCTTCTATCGCACCCATGATGGATGGCTCACTACTCGTGCTCGGGATCGCCGGGCCGGAACTCGGCCCGGATGAGGCTGCGCTGTTTCGCAAGCTGCAACCGGCTGGCTACATCCTTTTCACGCGAAACATCGTAACCGCCCAACAAACCCGAAAACTCACCGATGACCTCCGCGATCTCTCCTCGCAGCTGCCGATCATCGCCATCGATCAGGAAGGCGGCCGGGTCACGCGGACCAAGGAAATCGCCCCGGTGGCACCCTCCGCGCCCGCGCTTGCGGCATTGGGGGATATGGGTAAAATCGCGGACGCCGGAGCCCTAACAGGCGACCTGCTCCGGATGCTGGGTTTCAATTTAAACTTCGCCCCTGTCTTGGATCTCGATCATTTCCCCGAAGCGCAGAACGCCCTGCGCGGCCGCTGCTGGGGGCGAGACCCGCAGCGTGTGATTGATTACGCCGGACATTGGAACCGCTGGATGCGGAAACGCTCCATCGCGGGCTGCGCCAAACATTTCCCTGCCTGTGGCCGCGCGCAATCCGACCCGCATCACGATCTGCCCTCGTCTCCGGCGACGCTTGAGGAGCTGCTGCGCGAGGATGTCATTCCCTACACCGCGCTAATGCCGGAGCTGGATGCGATCATGCTCGCGCACGTCGAGTTTCCTAACATCGATCCGGATTTCCCGGCATCGCTCTCGCCCCGCATCATCCGGCGTTTCCTCCGTGACCAGCTCGGCTTCGACCGCCACCTCGTCCTAACTGACGATCTCGACATGGGCGCGATCACCAGCCGCTACGGTCGCGGCCAAGACGTGAAGCTCGCCATTGAAGCCGGAAATGACCTCGCGCTGATCTGTCACCGCAGCGACACGGCGGAAATCGCCGCCACCGCAGTTGCCGAACTGCCCCATTGGATGACCGAGGAAGCGCGCGACCGGGTGGAGCGCTTCCGCCGTAAACTGCATCCTCCGCTGGTCTGGTCTGGGAAAAAATGGCAGCAAACCTGCGACTCTCTCGCCATTTTGGCTGCGGAAGTCCCTGAAAACCAGACAGATCACGCCAATAGCCCGGTGGCAAATTATTGATCGCTGAAATCGCGCTTTGCCATGCGGGCCGAAACTGTTACTTCCGCCGCCGATGAACCAAGTGCATTTGATTGGCGGAGAAAAGGGCGGAGTGGGCAAGTCGGTAATGTCCCGGGTGTTTGCCCAGTATTGCATCGACCGGAATATCCCATTCCAGGGGTTTGATTCAGACCGGTCGCACGGTTCGTTCATGCGCTTTTACCAGGCTTTCACCGAACATGTGGGGCTGGAGGATTTTCAAAGTCTAGACCGCCTCGCGGAAGCCGCGCTTCAAGGTAGTGGCGTTCAAGTCCTGGTGGATCTCGCAGCGCAGAGCAGCACCTCGCTACGTGGCTGGATGGACGACACCGGTGTGCTGGAACTTTTTCGTGATGCCGGTGTGATGGTAAACTGCTGGCACATCCTCGACGACGGCCGCGACTCGCTGGCCATGTTAGGCAGGCTGCTGGAGGAATTCAAAACCGAAGCCCGCTATGTCGTCGTGCTCAACCACGGCCGCGGTGCCCGTTTTGATGCTTTCCATGCATCGCCACAGAAGACCCGCGCCATGGAACTCGGCGCGAAAATCATCGAGCTGCCGAAACTCCATGAAGGCTCGATGCGTCAGGTGGACCACTCGAATTCCAGCTTCTGGGCGGCGATCCACGCAGCGGAAGACGGCAATCAGCTCCTCGGACTGCTTGACCGCCAGCGCGTGAAAGTCTGGTTGCGAAAAACCTACGCCGAACTCGATTCGCTCGGACTGAGCAATGTTTCCGGGCGTGTAAATTTGTGAGTTTTTGACACACCTTCGTCACGATGGAGGCATTCGAAATACCTTATCGAAAAATCATAAACTTCCAGATTCGTGACTTTCGCCATCACCTATTTACCTAACACCCACGACACATGCGGGGTATACAAGTCAGGCTCGACCAGAAACGAGTCGTGCCCTTTGTCCGAATGCACGATGATGTGCATGACATCAACCTGAGCCTGTTCGAGATGTTTGACCAGTTCGGACTGTTCTTCCGGATAGAAACAGAAATCGGAGTCGATTGAGAAAACCAACCACTTCTGGCCTGCCAGACGCGCGCGTTCGAATAGATCGGCAGGCGCTTCCGCGTCGCCTTCCTGAGTGGCATCGTAGCGGGACCAGAGATCGATGATGCGGAGATAGGTATTTGCGTCGAAGCGCTTCACGAATTTTTTCCCCTGATGGAGCATGTAGCTTTGGAATTGGTCACGCACCCGGTACCATGCCAACACGTCATCCGCCTGGACCACATCCTGCCGCGCCCGGCGCTCGAAGGTATCGAGGTGAACGAAGGTTTTGTGGGAGATCATCCGCGCGAGTGCCAATCCATACAGTGGCGGATCGCTTTCATAATAATCACCGCCGTTGAAATAGGGATCATTTTCAATCGCCAGGATTTGTTCGAAAAGTATCAGGCGGTTGAGAACCGTCGTCTTATAACCGGAGGCGATGATGATGACGTTTCTAACGCGATCTGCGAATCTTGTCGCAAATGTCAAAGCGACCAAACCGCCGACGGACGGTCCGACAACCGCATGAAGGGCATCGATCTTGAAATGATCCAGTAAATGGGTGAAGACCTCCACCTGATCCGCCGCGGTGACTGCCGGGAATTCGGAGCCCCAGGGCTTTCCCGTGCCCGGATTGATCGAAGCCGGTCCGGTGCTACCATAACATCCACCCAGATAGTTTGCACAGATAACGAAATATTTGTCAGTATCGATGGCTTTGCCCGGGCCAATCATTGCTTCCCACCAGCCTTCGTGCAATTCCGGTTGCCAAAGCGCGCCCACTCCCTCGATCGCGGGATTGTAGCCAACCGCATGATGGGAACCGGAGAGCGCGTGAAACAGAAAAATGGCGTTGGAGCGGTCCACATTCAGCTCACCCCAGGTTTCATAGGCTAGCGTGACGGAGGGAAGCTGCCCACCATCGCGCAACCTCACCGGATGGGAGGGGCTTCCTGTTTGAAAAAATCGGGTCTCTGTCACGGCGGGCATGCGCGGAGCTTAGACTTCATTCTGGCGACTAGGCAAGGGCGTGCTATGGATGGGAAGGTTTCTTGCCATGAAGCCTCCCATTCCCTAATTTCCGGCAGATTTTATGAAAAAAACAATCCTCCTTCTTGTCTCCCTTCTGATTTGCGCATGCGGCACGGCCAACCGACCCTCCGTTTCCGCCGGCCCTGCCGCTCAAGCGGGACTCGGATTTCTTCCCCAAAAAGCGGAAAAGGGCGCGCTGTTCCAATACTATCAGCCAAGAGCCCGATCCAAATGGCGTAACAACTGGACGCACTCCTTCGATCTCACCGGCGTTTCATGGAACGACCCTCGAACGGCGACGCTGATCGCTCCCAGCTATGTGGTGATGGCCGCACATTTCACCCGTCCGGCGAATGTGCCCTTGATATTTCATGATCCAGAAGGCAATCCGCAGGAACGCTACATCGCATCCGTTAGGGCTCTTGGGGTGGGGGATATCGCCGTGGCCAAATTGAATCGACCGCTCCCTCCCGGGATCAAATGTTATCGTTTTGCCAGCACCAGCGATGCCACGATCGGTAGGCCGGTGATCGTTTCCGATCAAACCAAGACGCTCTCGGTCCACCGGCTCGGGGGGATTTCAGGGGCCGTCGTGCAGTTCGACTATCTTCCCAATTTGGACTCGATCTATCGTCGCAATCTCATCGTCGGCGATAGTGGAAACCCATCGTTTTTAGTAAAGAACGGCGATCTGGTGCTTCTCGAAACCCACACCACCGGCGGTCCGGGAGCCGGGCCGCTCTATGCCGACCCAAACGTGCAGGCGGCCATCCGTGCGGCGATGAACGACATGGGCAATTGAAACAACAGATTGAAAAACCCACCCTGAATGGCCGAGATCGCAGGCGAATAATAGGCCGTTCACCAAGCTAACAGGAATAGCGGATATGAACTCATCCGCGGAGGATCGCCTGGATGGCGGAACGCAGTTCAGAGGGGTCATGGGTGCCGAAAACCAGGTTCCCAACAGGCCATTCCGACGAGAACGCAGAGCAGTCAAACGACGACCGAAGCCACATCAACTGCCCAATGTTCCCCGGCATCAAATGATCGAGAGCAGCCACCGCTCCCGTTATAAGAAAGCACCTAACGAAATCATCCCAAACAACCCATAAGTTAGCGCCATTCAGGACTTACCCCATTTATGACCCCATTTACTTCCACCGGTGATAAGTGGTTAATTGGATGCAGGAATGAAGATGGGAGTATATGAGTTACGGGGCATACTTTGATAGGGAACTTCCAGCACCTTTGATGCGGGTCTTCCGGTTTTGGTGTCCTCGATCCACAACAACATCTTCGATCCTTGGACGCGTCCGTTGGTTTTGTAATTCATGCCGGGTTTGAAATTCATGGTGAGGTCACCACGGGCTTCGAAGGGCCCCGCACCGCCGAAGACCCGGTTGAAGCTGCCAGCGAGAACTACGTTCTGATTTCCCGCTGACACCACAATCTCTTTGCTCTCTGTCGTCACTTCCGTTAGGTAGTTAATCGCTTTGTCATTGACCGCCTCGACCGTGAAGTGCGCCCAAGTAAACACTCCGCTTCGAGTCGCTTCGCTTCTTAGTATAGCAGTTCTCGCCGGATCTTTGGGTGGATTCTGGTAGATGTTGCTGCAGGACGCGGTAATTATTATGATAGCTAGTGAGAAGAAGGAGTGTAGCTTTGGACGCATCTGAGTAGGTGTAAAATTTGTGAATCGGTGAGCAATGACCCGATTTATTGCCATTTTTTGCTCGATCAATGGCGAACTGGTAAACGGAATTACGTTAGGAAAGTGGTATCGGCCAGCGGGTAGCCTAACGAATAAGGTTCTTCACTAGCCCAAGAGCGTTCAATCACCGAGAAGCTTAGCGTGTTTTGTTTTGAATAGGTTGGCATGGTCAACGCTATTGGTTTGGCTTGTACAGTTCACTTTTACATTTACATCTCATTATTCGGTTTAGAAATGCATAATCGATTCGCAAACCAGTATTGCCCGCCTCCCGATTTTTCATCAGAGGAATAATACCAAATTTCTGTTCTTTCAAAAAAAGGACCTCCCGGATCAACAAACTTGATCTTTAAAGGATTGCCCTTACACTTCAAAAGAATTCCTTTAACTTGGCTCTCTGGCATGTCACTTTTAAGTTCGCAGACCATGCATGATAGCTGAAGAAACATAATTAAACATAAAAATAAATATTTCATATTTTGATTATTTTATTTTATCGGTAAGAACAAGTCTGAACCTCTGCATTTGTTGAGCAGTGTAATCATGAATCCTATAATTTGAACTATTTAATATGCCATTTGAAGTATAATTGTACTGATCTGCAATTTTGTAATACCCGTTTCCAACGGAACCAAGAAAAAGAATAGTGTGATTTCCCCCTCCCATTTCTCCGTGCAAAAATGGGGTCACAAAAATGGGGTCAGGTGTTGCATTTCAACAATTTGGCTAACTTTTCCAGTTCCTCCATGGTCGGGGTATGTTTGGCGGCGGTCGCTACGAGGCGGCTCACCGAACCGGAGTGGCCCATCGCCAGACGCTTTGCGATCCACGGATTGCCTGCAGCTGTGTGCTGTCTGAGCAAGCAGGCAACCAAAACTTTTCGCCCATCGCCTTTCCGCAGCTTCGCCAACTCCTGTGTATCCGGGGGAAGCCGCAATGTTACCAGCGCCTCGCCTACCAGCCGCTCTGCCTCCGCCTCGCTGTGTGCCTTGGGTGCTTCGCTCGCCCGGCTTTTCCTCGTCGATGGCTTCTTGAGCATGTCCAACAAGCGGTCAGCGAAGGTCGCCTCACCGAGATACCACCCACGCAAAAATGGGGTCAGGTGTTGCATTTCAACAATTTGGCTAACTTTTCCAGTTCCTCCATGGTCGGGGTATGTTTGGCGGCGGTCGCTACGAGGCGGCTCACCGAACCGGAGTGGCCCATCGCCAGACGCTTTGCGATCCACGGATTGCCTGCAGCTGTGTGCTGTCTGAGCAAGCAGGCAACCAAAACTTTTCGCCCATCGCCTTTCCGCAGCTTCGCCAACTCCTGTGTATCCGGGGGAAGCCGCAATGTTACCAGCGCCTCGCCTACCAGCCGCTCTGCCTCCGCCTCGCTGTGTGCCTTGGGTGCTTCGCTCGCCCGGCTTTTCCTCGTCGATGGCTTCTTGAGCATGTCCAACAAGCGGTCAGCGAAGGTCGCCTCACCGAGATACCACCCACGTCGGAGTGCCTTCATCGCATTTTCGTCGATATTCCCTCCTTCGCGTGCCGCACGCGCTTCCAACCACGCGACGTACGCCCGCCTCCCACGTCCTTCTCTGGCAAGCTCAAAGGCGCGCAGGAGGCGCCCAGTTTCTAGCCAATCCGGCCCTTTGCCCGTCGCATGGCTTGGAAGACTGCTCCAACGGTATCCCAGCAGTTTTCCATTTTTGCCTCCTGCCAGCCCGGCACGCGCCGGGTTGAGATGAATGTAATCCGCCACGATTTTGAAATAGTAAGGATCTCTGTCGGACGCATTGACCGGAATCGACTTGTAACGTCCTTGGAAAACGTGTCCGCGCCTCGTCCGCCGCCGGTTCCAACCTTGGCTGAAGGCTCCTAGCAAGAGTTTCATCCCGGTGACTAGATTCGCTTCCGGAGTCTCCACCAAGAGGTGGAAATGATTGCTCATCAGGACCCAAGCATGCACCCGCCAACCATGACTTTCGCAGATTTTACCAAGCCGGAACAAAAAACTCTTGCGGTCTTCGTCCGTTTCAAAAACCGCCTTTCCACCGTCCCCACGCGCCATCAGGTGGTAAACCGCACCGGGATACTGGTAACGCAACGCTCTTGGCATGGCCCATCGAAGCGTAAAAAAGCGAACATCGTCGAGCCCGTTTTGTTGAAATGCAACACCTGACCCCATTTAATTTACTTCGTCCGTTTCAAAAACCGCCTTTCCACCGTCCCCACGCGCCATCAGGTGGTAAACCGCACCGGGATACTGGTAACGCAACGCTCTTGGCATGGGCCATCGAAGCGTGAAAAAGCGAACATCGTCAAGCCCGTTTTGTTGAAATGCAACACCTGACCCCATTTAATTTAAAATTATTCAGTCTAATTAAACGCCGAAAAACGGCGCGGAAGCCCAAGCAATGTTCCAGTGATTCGGGCTTAATTTTTCAATCCCTAATTTTATGTCCGATCTTTCCTTGTCTGAAATTTCTTCCGAATTGTCCCACTCTCTTATTCCACCGAAATATATATATACTATATTAGGTCCAAGCTCATATCTGAGAGATATTTTTTTTTCGGCCGATAGACTAAATATTAGTTTATCTCGTTGTCTGAAAATTACCCGGGGATACTGTCGTGAAAAGAATTTAAACATTATTATTTGTAATGGTAAATAATTCTGGATCCTTGCGATTGTAG
>JBDTNJ010000312.1:0-19167 GCA_039933825.1 Luteolibacter sp. | reverse complement strand
CGCGCCCGATGTAGGCCCAGCACCGTGTATCGCTTGAGCAAACCTTTGGCGATGAGCTTCATGCCATGAGGCTCTCACTGGTAACGCGTGTTTTCGATGGCTTTGCAGCGCTTCCATGCAGCCTTGTTAAGCGCGTTGAGTGCCAAAGGTGACACTTTGGCATAAGCCCTGCTATTTCTCGAACGGGCTTTCGATGAAAGCGATTCATTATTATGGACTGGGTTCCCGACTTGAGGCAATTGAGGGCATTTGTAGCCGTGGCGGAGGAGGGGAGCTTCACGCTCGCTGCCCGGCGGATTTTTGTGACGCAGTCTGCCGTAAGTCATTCCTTACGCACGCTCGAGGAACAGCTCTCATGCCGACTGCTGGACCGGACGGGGAAACGCGTGGCAGTGACATCCGAGGGCGAGATGCTCCTCAAGCGCTGCAAACGGGTGATTTTCGAACTGGAGCAGGCAACCCGTGATCTTGATGGTTTGCGGCGTTGGGGCCAGACCCGCATCCGGATTGGCGCACCCCACACTCTTTGTCATGTCTTGATTCCCTCGGTCCTTCGGGAATTCCGGGATTGCTTTCCAAGATGTGAACCCGTGATCGAAGCGGGTGACACGACCGTGCTGTTGGACCGTCTTGCTGCGGCCGATCTTGATCTGGTCGTAGGCCTGAAGCCTCGTGGCAGGGGAGATGAAGGGTACCGCCCGATGTTCAGGGATCGCTTGGCATTTGTCGTTTCGCCTTTTCACCCATGGGCCATCGATCACTCGAAAATACTCTCCTCGATTAGCGAGCATCAGTTCATCATTTATGCAAAAGCGACTGAGACGCACCGCTTGATCGAAGAGTGGCTGGAGCAAAAAGGAGGCCGTGGGAAGAAACCGCTCGTGCTCGGCGATATGCAGGCGATCAAGGAAATGGCAAAGCTCGGCATCGGCGTCGGCATCGTGGCACCGTGGGTGGCGATCCGTGAAATCGAAGATGGGAGTTTGAAGGTCGTGGATATCGATGAGCCGGGAATCGAGCGCGAATGGGGGGTCTTTTACTCACCGAAGCGTGAACCCAGTCTGGTAGAGGAGGCGTTCATCGGTTTGTGCGAAATGGCATTTGATGCGATGCCTGCCAATCCCAGCCTCAGCAGTTTCGCCGAGATTGGCTGATGCTCTCGTGACTTGACGAAAGCATTTCGATGCGCGCCTGACAATTTTACGTAGCCTCGGAGTTTCATGGGAGAAGAGTGGATTTTCCCGTGCTGGTGGCTCAGGGTCTCTTCAAGCAAGCCCCCTCCATCTCACAGCGAGTCTCTCAGTTTGATCCAAGTCCTCATGAAAAAATGCCCCTATTGCGCGGAAGAAATCCAGGATGAGGCGATCAAGTGCAAACACTGTCATGAGTTTCTTGATGAAACGCAGCGCCCCGTTCGGTTTGAGCCACCTCCATTGCCCGCGACTCGGGAGAATGCGCTGCCGTTCTATCTGAAAACATCATTTATCGTTCTGATGTTCCTCACTCTGCCTCCGGTGGCCTTGCCTTTGGTCTGGCTGCATCCAAAGTTGCACCTGTTATGGAAACTCGCGATCACTGCGGCAGTCATCGGTTTTTGTTGGGTCACCTATATCGCGTTCAAAGGATTCATCCATCAGTTCGACGAAGCCACCGAGATGTTAAAAACAATGAAAATCTAAGGTTTGAGGATTGCATTCAGTATTCCATCACGCACGTCACAAGGCACCGTAGGCTAGCAGCACTCGTGACTGCACGCAGCGGGAGGTTTTGTGTTGCGGAGCGACGATCTTTGGGGAGTTGCCGGGGTGTATTGGAGGGTCTAACATTTTCAGGTGATTGTCCTGATGTTATTTATGTTGGCGATCACTTTCACCGCAAACTCGATCAAATCCCTGACTGTGACAATCTCTCGGTCGCATCCTTGGATGTCTTTTTCTTTCAATCCGTATTGATTCAACAGTTCCAACAGCAGCTCCTCAAGATCCAGATCAACGATTCCGTAATCTTCCGCGACATCGTCGAGTAAATGCGGGACAAATTCGCTTTTATCTAGTGGGCACCACGTATTCAAAAGTATGTTGTAGAGCTTTTCTGCGATTGAACCGGCAACTGGATCGGATTCAAATTCCTTCATGAAATCATCCTTTGTCCTGGGACAATGGGATTTCATGAGTTCCTTAAATCGGGCGCGACTCCCGGGCTGGATGTAACACAAAAACCTACCGAATATTTCACTGATAGTCTTCATGGACAGTCATGAGTGGAGTTCAGATCCATTGCGTCGCTGATTGCGGCACCGCCACCAGCGTAATAAGGCCAGTATCTTCCCAATATTCCTGCTACACTGGGCGTATTACGCCATACAAAATTCATAAATGGAGTTCCAACCGGAGTCAAAATACCTTTCGGAAGTTTGGCCCCCATCGTAAGGCTCCTGAATACCAGACGCGCTGCGTTGGTTCCAGACGCTGCACCTGGTGTTATAAATCCCTTTGAGCCAGACAGGGGCAGTCCAGTTGCCATAATCGCCGCATCTCTTGAAATTGCTCCAGCCGCTTTTGAAAATCCAACGCCATCTTCGCAACCACCGTAACCACCAGCTAATTGAAATGGATCGCTGAACGGAATAAAACCATCGGCAGTTGCCATCGCCCCTAGTCCCAACGATTCACCAAATTCGTCACCCGTCCACGATTTCAAGGCTTCCCAGTGGTCACTCCAAGAGGCCAGTCCCAAAGGATCGATTGCATTCAACGGATTATTTCCTACGTAACCGTACAGGTTCATCCCGCCCGCTTCCCCGATGGGATCGGCAGATAGCCAGATTGCCAGTCTAGGATCGTAAGCGCGAAAGTGGGTGAAAACCATTTCCGTCTGGCCGGTATCGAGGCTGGGGGCGGTGATGTGGCCGGTGTAGCCGAGGTCACAACCGTCGGGGTAGGTGCTGGATTGGTATTGGGTGATGCGTTTGCCATACGGGTCATAGTCGTAACGGGCGACGAGGGTGTTCGTGCTGCCTGCGGATTTTATGACTTCTCTCACACTGCCGAGGTGGTCGCGGCAGTAAAAGTAATTTTCCCAAGTGCTACCATTTTTGCGTTGTTCGCCTTGGGTGAAGTAGCGGCGGTCAATCGTGGCGGTGGTGGCTGCGGTGCCGATCCTGCGGTCAACCATTTGGATGCTGTCGAGGAGATAGTAAGACTTAGTAACGGTGCTGCCGTTCGTTTCTATTCTATCACACCGCTGGCCGAGGGCGTTGTATTTGAACTCGGTGGTTTTGCCTGCGGCCCATGTGATTTTGGTGAGGCGGGAGCGGATGTCCCATTCATAACTTCGGATTCCGTCGGAGGTGAGGTTTCCGTCAGCATCATAGGTGATGTTGAGGGGCGTGGCACTTGCACTCGGCAAGGCGATATTGAATTGATAGTTAGAGCGATTTCCGCTGGCGTCGGTGGCGGCGATGGAGACGGAGTTGTTGCCGGGCTGGAGAGTAAGCTCGGTTTCAAAGCGGTTGTCCTGTAGCATTCTGGCAGGCTTGTCGCCGCTGCCTGTGATGCCTACGGAGGCTTGGCCGGGTTCACTGAGGGTGCCGCGAATGACACTGGTGCCTCCGCCGCCAAGGCTAGTGATCCGGTTAGAAGAGTCATGGTTGCGGCGAGAAAGGGCGACGGGTCCACCGCTGACGCTGGATTCTTGAATGGAGCTGATATTTCCGGCGAGGTCGTGCTGATAGTCCCAGCCTTTTTCCAACGCCCCTGCCAATGATTTCTCCGCTACTGAAGTGAGCCGGGAAGCGAAGTCGTAGTGGTTTTCCCACTGATAGGGATGAGTGACTCCGCCGGGATTGGTGAGAGGTGTTTCCCGTTTCCATGAGTCGATGCGGCCTTGGTCGTCATAACCGTAGGTGTGTTTCGCAATGGCAGCACCACCCGGAAGTTTGCTGGTGAGGGTGTTAAGGGCGCGATCTAACTCGGGACCATGATAGGTCAATGTGGTATTAAAACCTCCAGAATGGGTAATGCCCGTTAGTCGCTCCGTGTCTCCATCATAACCCGCAGTGAATGTTCCCAGTGGATTGACGCTGGAACCAATACGCCCCAGTGAATCACCGGCGATCGTTTCCGTAGTTCCGCCGGGGCTTGTCCTGATAACTTTTCTATCAGCATCGATGTATTGCCAGCTCAACGTGTCATCATTCCAAGGACCATCAATGGAGGTCACCCGACCGAGAAGGTCATAGTCGAAGGTGTGGGCACTACTGCTATAGGAAAAGTCTTGTGCGGTCTTGAGTCGGTCCCATTCATCGTAAGTTCGTGAAATATTCAAGCCTGTGCCCGACTCGGTTTTGAGGTTCCCGTTGCCATCGAAATCGAACGTGGTTTCTTGTCCACGACGATTTCTCAGTTTGTAAGGCTGTTCCATGTTTTTCCAAATAATTTGCTCATAGGTCGAATCTGGATAGATTTTCTTTTCTAGGCGGCCAAGACTGTCATAAGTCCATGAGCTCGCATGATCTAGGGAATCGGTGAGAGTCGTCATGCGGCCGGCATCGTCATAGTTGATACGGGTGATCCTTCCTGCGCTGTCAATGGAGCGGATAGGTAGGCCTCGGTGGTCATGGAAATACAGCGTGCGGTCCTTCACTTTGTCCTGCCCACTGACCACGCTGCCGCTGCGGTTTTCACTCACATAGCAGCATTCCCATATCTGTTCGGCGAAGGTGCCATCCGAAAAATCCGTGCGCACCAGACGGTTGAGATCATCATAGCCGGGCTGCTGATAGTCCCCATCGGAATTGCTGGCAATCGTAGGTCGCCCGATGTCGTCATACTCCGTGTGGACAAGCGTGATCGTGATTGCGGGAGTGCTTCCGACTGCTGGAGTCGTTCGCTTCACCTTCAATAGCCTCCACGTTGGGTAATTGTCCACATCGTCCGCACCTTGATCATAGGTGTAGGAAATGATGTCGCCAGTGGTGTCATCCGTCATGCTGATAGGAAGCCCGTTGGAAAACCATTCATAGCGCACAACATGTCCAAGCGCGTCGGTTGTCTTCTCCACATCACGAGTCCCCGTTTTGTAGTCGATGTCAATGAGTGTTCTGAGCGTCCCATCGAGATAGCGCGTCACCGTGTTCACATCGACTTCCGTGCCAGGCCCGGCGCTTTCATAGGTATAGTGAATTTTGTAGGGATCGATTGCTGAAGTGCTGCCTTTCGGCAAAGTGAGAGTTTTGAGAGTTCCGTTAATATTGTATTCGTAGGATGTCCAGTTTCCGGCGAGATCCAGTTTGGCGGTCGTTTGCAGAGAGGTGGAACTATATGACCGAGCCGTCAGATTTTCACTTACGCCTGTTCCATGTTGAACGGACCCAACAACTTTCCCCTTTACCCCTCCAATCACACTGACGGCGAGCAAGGTGGCCTGGCCTGTCATTGGCCTGACGGACTGACCGGGCGGGCGGTTAAGCTGGATTGCATCTCGGTGGTAGGTATAGGTGGACAAACCCTCGAAGTGGTATTCCTCCGTTTTGTTCTCAGGATTGGTGATACGAATCCGGTAGTTCGTCCACATGATTGGGGAGCCAATCGGTGGATAATCAGCGCCGAATCCTTTTGCTTGGTCTGCCGCCGAGATGACAAACCCATTCTGGCCGTCGGATGGTTCCGTCAGAATCTGGGTGGTGCCTTTTGGAGTGTGGATCGCGCTGATGAACAGTTCATTGGTAGCCGCTGCAAACGTGGTCTGGTGATAGTTGGTGCTAATCGCATCTTGTGAAAGCTTGGTCGTGTAATCATAACTGTAGCTTAATCCCCCCATATCATTCTGGTTCTTAAGATTTCCGTCAACGTCATAACCAAAAGTTGCTCGGCGACCGAATGGATCATCGATCCACTTCACCCGCTGATAGCCGTTAAAATTATCCCATGTGAAAATCCACTTCCTGCCGACCGATGGCATACTCGCAGAGGCGACGGTGGCCGGTAACATCGTGTGCCCGATTTCTGTGATCGCTCCCTGAGCATTGTGGATGACGCTAATCGTATTGCCATGGCGATCCTCGATGGCTACTAACAATGGAACAGAAGAAGAGCCCGTCATGGCTGCTGGAACCGCATAATGATAGATTGTGCCGTCTCGATGGGTCAGCGTAAACACATGGCTCGCAATTTCCTGTAGCACTCGAAAATCTCCAGCAGGAGATGTATGAGTGACGGGATACACCCCGGCGGTGCTGCCACTCGTGAAGGTTTCGAGACGCCCATCGCCATCTTTCACTTGCACCTGGCCACCGGGTGTGATGAGTAAGTAGGACGCATACTCGAAGGACCACTTTTTACCAAACGGGACGTAATTATTCAGCGAGTCGAGACTGTTAAAAAGCAGCGACATCGAAACAGGCGGTCCCACAGGGGGATTCCACCACATCGGCGTATCGCCAACGCGGAAGTTAAAATTCACCGGGTTCACGCTCCATCCAGGCATGCCGCAATTCTTATCGCATCCATCATCACCGAGATCCGAGGGACTCCGGGGATGGCCGCAGCATCCGCCCACGATCTTATCCAAATTCTCCTCTGGATAGATCGCAGCGGTGTCCGCAGGCTTGCTGAAAATCAGAGCGAACCCCGACCACTGTCTCAGGAAAGACTTGCGCGGCATCGTTGCCTCACCCACTCGCGAATCGAAAAATTTCACCTCATCCGCAGTCACCTTTTCCACCGTGACGTAGTGGCGATCCAGATAGTGCGCGACGAACGGCACGGGCAAATCATCCAGCGCAGTATCCGCACGCACCGGCCTCGAATCCAAGCCATGCAACAGCGCAGTAGCGTGAAGCTCTTCCGCCGTGAAACCATGCGGTCCAGCAGAAACAGTTTCCTTCAGTTTGGTAGCCTCGGAAAGGTTGCCGGAAATTTCTGCCACCCGTGCCAGCGCCTTCTGGCCACAATCTCGGAGCGCCGTCTCGTTCTTCTTGAGCAGCGCGATCTCACGAATCCAATACGACGCATAACTCTGGTGTCCAGCATCGGCATCGTCTCTTTTCATTTCCGCAAAGCCTTGAAGCGAAACTTCGAGGTTCCCTTGGTCAAGATGAAGAATTGAACGGCGGAGCTTTGCCTTATGATGCATTTCCGATTTCGGATCAACTTCTGCTAGAATGCCGTCAAACCATTCCCCAGCCTCCACCAATCGTCCGTTATACTGACAAAAACAACCGAGGTGCAATTGAACCTCGGCGGTCCACGGACTATCCTTGAAATCTGCCAGATGCCCTTCGAAAAGGCTGTATGCATCCGTGTATCGATGCTGGTTCCATGCTTGGATTGCCGTGCCGAATGCGAGATTGTCCTGCTCTTGGCGGGTCCGCTTCACGGGGTCGGCAATGCTAGAAGGTTCCGCCAGCCGCGTGGGCGTGAGAGGTTCTCCCAGATTTCCGGCAGCGATGAGTTCGCCTTGCGTCGGAACCCGCGACAGATCGAGATAGGTTAAAACCGTGTGGTCGCATGGTCGGGCCTCAACTGTCTTCTTGGTGTCCTCGTCGGTCCGTGAATGAACAAGCCATCTCCTTGATGACGCTGGTTTTCCGTGACTAGCAGAAACTGGCAATAACGCCGGAGCAGGAGCGCGATGGCTACTGACATACCAGATCACCCCGCCTATCAGCGCGAAGCTGGCAGATGCCGTCCAGAGAAAACTACGAGTGAATGAAGACATAGATAGATTGGAAACGAAGATAAAAACTAAGGGCCGGAAACAAGAATCGCATTGGCAGGAGTCTCCAAGGTCACCGTCGCCCGGGTGGTGTCACTGGTGGCCGGAAGCGAATTGTCATGCCGGGTCGGATCAAGCGGAAAAACATCCTGAGCGTCGTTAAATCCGTCGCCATCGCTGTCCCATAAAGTTGGGCTAGTCCCGCGCACCCGTTCCACCGCGTCACTCACCCCATCGCCGTCGGAATCAATCGATCTAAGTGCATCGCCATCGGTATTTGAAAGTGGATTGCCACCGCTGGCATTCTCGATGCCGTCGGGAATCCCATCGTGGTCACTGTCCGCATCCATCGGGTTGGTTCCTAAATTTAATTCGGCTAGATTTCTTAAGCCATCTAGATCGAAATCGGCAAGCTCCGCATCGTTCGTCGGGATGTCTGTATAAAAAAGCCGGACAAAGTACTTCGGTGTGGTGGAGGTGAAGCCCTGTGATTTTGTGCCGCTATCATGCTCGATCCCCGGAAGATATTTCCAATCGATGAGATCTTGGGACCACTGCGAAAAATATGTGAGCCCATCCCGACCACTCCAAGCGAGATTCCAACTTCCCGAAGTCCCGGAGGTCAGCGAAACTTTTGGTGGTTCCCCGATGTTCGCTGCGAGCGGGGAAATACATGCAATCAAAAATAGAAAGCCCAGTGCACCACGTTTCATGGTTCCTCTCCTTCCTGCCTTTCGATCACTGCGGGCCGCGCTTGTCGTTTCCAAAAATGGATCACCACATCCTCAGGCACCGGCGGATTTGCGAGTAGATAGGCATACCGTTCGGCATACGCCTTTTCCCGTGCAAGGTAAGCCTCCTTCATGCGCGGCCCCTCGTTTCGATAGAGTTGGTGCAGATCCTCCATGATCTGCACGGATTCCTCATCCGGGTTTTCGCTAACAATCAGATAGGCGGGATCGCCATCGGGGAGTGACGGGATTTTCGGCGCTTTGTATTTCGCTCCGTACTTTGCCGTAAGCTTAGCCCATTTCGCCGTATCCTCGTTACCGACTCCCATGTCCATGATATTGTAGGCCCGGATCTCTTCAGCAGCTCCTTTCACCTTGAAGTTAGAAAATCCGCTGTAATAGTTGAAATCGAGATTCGACCAAGCGGTGATTTCCTTTCGCAGATTTCCGCTAGTGTAGCATCGGAGCAAGGTTCGCGAGTGGTCGTAAACGGTTGCGGATAGGAAAAGGCAGCGAGCTTCTCGGTATTTCTTCTTTGCTTCCGCTAAAACAACGGAGACCTCGGAGTCCGTCACCACAGGCGGCGGTGGAGGATCTGGCAGCTTCGGGTCCTCCACCAAATGCACCATCTCTGTGATGGTGCCGGTCACTGGCGGCAGCCCAGACATCGGCGGTGGTTCGACGACATCCAACTCGCGCGCAACCGTGCTTTTCACCTTGAAATCCGGCAACACCGGCGGAATGGCCGGAGGGGAAGGCTTCCCGTCAGCGATTGCACCGGTAATCTCCGCATTCCCTCCCTGCGTGACTTCTTCTTGAGCTGATGACCTCACAGTCATTTGGGGCACCATTAATGCCAGAAATGAAGCAGTGCTGAGGATTAGATTCTTCATTGGAATGTAAGGTGGGCGGTGTTTACTGTCTCCTAAACATCTGTGATTTGAATGGATTCCTTGTCATACGCCCTCCTAACCCAAATCACGAAATCATCGACACTGAAGTTGAGGGAATCCTTTGGCTAAGCCGCCTTCTTTGTCAATGTGATATATTTGCCAATAGTCAAAGCGACATCCCGCTTCGTCTCCCTAGCATGAGCGTTTCTGGAAGAGATCGACCAAATCCGTTTTGCCTTTGCAACAGTTCTGACTGCCTACCGAATTCGGAATGGCTGGTCGCAAGTCGATGTGGGTGCCTACAGCGGCCTCGACTACAGCTATATATCCCGGCTGGAAAAGGGCACAAGGACTCCCTCATTAGATGCCATGATTCGTCTTGCTAGGGCCTTCAAAATTACTCCTGAAAGACTAATGAAAGAGTTCCGCCTTGAGTTTGAAAAAATGACTGGCTGATTTAGCATTGAATGGCTTCAGAGCCACAACAGCGCCAGCCAAGCGATGCCGCGAAACAATGCTCAGGGGCTCACTTTACGGATTTATTGTTCAACAGTTAGTTTCGCCAGCAGATCATCGCTATCGACCTGATCGCCTTTTTTCACAAGGACTTCGGATACGACACCGTCAGCGCCAGCACTCACCGTAGTGAGCATTTTCATGGCTTCCAAGATCAGCAGCTTGTCTCCGGCTTTCACTTCTTGACCGGGAGACACGGTGACTTCGGTGACCATCCCGGGCATCGGGGCGCAGGCTTGAGCGGGGTTCGTGGGATCGCCTTTGACACGTGATGCTGTGGAGACGGACTTGAGGGAATGGTCCATCACCATGGACTCGCGAGGCATGCCGTTGAGTTCATAGAACAAGGCCCGGCGACCTGCCGTATCCGCTTCACCGATAGAAATGAGTTTGATGATCAGCGTCTTGCCGGTATCGATTTCAATTTCGATTTCCTCTCCAATCTGTAGACCATAAAAGAAGGCGGGAGTTGGCAGACCGCTAAGGTCGTCGTATTTGGCACGGAAGGCGTTGAAGTCCGCAAAAACCTGCGGATACATGAGGTGTGAGTAAAGATCGTCGTCGTTGGCTGGGCGGCCGAGTTTGACAGCAAGCTCGGCACGGGTGACTTCGAGATTGATAGGCTCCGCGAGCTCGCCGGGGCGTTTCGTGGTCGGTTTGCGATTTCCTAACACCACGCGCTGTACCTCCACTGGCCAGCCGCCATCGGGTTGGCCGAGTCCGCCTGCCAGCATGTCGATCACGCTTTCTGGGAAATCGACCGAGCCGGGTTTGATGTTAGGCACGTCCGCCGCTTTGATGCCGCGAGTGACGAGGAACATGCACATGTCGCCGACGACTTTAGACGAAGGTGTGACCTTCACGATGTCGCCGAAGAGTTGGTTTACCTCGGCGTAGGTTCTAGCGATTTCACGCCAGCGATGCCCGAGGCCCATCGAGTTCGCTTGCTCCCGGAGGTTGGTATATTGGCCGCCGGGCATTTCGTGTTCGTAAACTTCCGCCGTGCCTGCGCGTGGCGCGGAGTCGAAGGGTTTGTAGAACCCGAGCACTTCCTCCCAGTAGTCGGAAAATTCATTGAGCGAGTCGAAGTCAAGTCCCGGATCGCGCTCGGTGCTGGCGAGCGCGGCGCAGATCGAATTTAAGTTAGGTTGCGAGGTGGAGCCAGACATCGAGGCGATGGCCAGATCCACGATGTCCACGCCGGCTTTGGAAGCGGCGATGGCGGAAGCGGCATTGAGGCCTGAGGTGTCATGGGTGTGGAAATGGATGGGAATCCCGATTTCTTGCTTCAGCGCGGTGACCAGCTTATATGCGGCGTGAGGTTTACACAGGCCGGCCATGTCCTTAATCGCGAGAATGTGGGCACCCATGCGTTCCACTTCCTTTGCCTTATCGACGTAGTATTTTAGCGGGTATTTGTCGCGCTTCGCGTTGGTGATGTCCCCAGTATAACAGATTGCCGCTTCGCAAAGCACCTTGCCATGATTGCGGGCGGCTTCCATGGCCACCTGCATGTTAGGAAGGTAGTTCAGGGAATCGAAAATCCGGAAAATATCCATGCCTGAATCCGCCGCGTGTTTGACGAAGCCGGCCACAACGTTGTCCGGGTAGTTCGAATAACCGACGGCGTTCGAGCCACGAAAGAGCATCTGAAAACAAATGTTAGGAATTTTCTCCCGTAAGCGGCGCAGGCGGTCCCATGGGCACTCGCTGAGAAAACGCATCGCTGTATCGAAGGTGGCGCCCCCCCACATTTCCAGCGAGAAAAGGCTGGGAATACGGTGTGAAATGGCCTCGGCGACGCGCAACATATCGAAGCTGCGCATGCGAGTGGCGATCAGCGATTGGTGGGCGTCACGAAGAGTGGTATCGGTGATCAGAAGGCGCTTTTCGTTGAGAATCCATTGGGCAAATTTTTCTGGACCGAGTTCCAAGAGAACATCGCGGCTGCCTTTTGGGACGACTGCCTGATGTTCGATAAACATCGAATTCGGGACGTTCGCCTTGGGCAGGGCCACTGCTGGCTTCCAGCCTTTTACCGTGGGGTTTCCATTGATCGTGATGTCTGATAGGTAGGACAGCGTTCGTGTTGCTCGGTCGCGGCGGCGCTTAAATTGGAAAAGCTCAGTTTTGGTATCGATGAGCTTGGTGTGCGCTTGGCCACTGCGGAAAGTTTCATCTGCAATAACATTTTCGAGGAAAGGAATGTTCGTCTTCACGCCCCGGATGCGGAACTCGCGGAGGGCACGGTCCATCCGCTGGCAGGCCATCGGGAAATCGCGGCCCATCGCCGTGATTTTTACCAACATCGAGTCGTAATACGGTGTTACCACCGAGCCTGCATCGCCAGACGCGGCGTCCAGACGGATGCCGAAACCAGCGGCCGAGCGGTAGTTGAGAATCCGCCCGTAGTCCGGCGAGAAATTTTTCTCCGGGTCTTCGGTGGTCACCCGGCATTGGATGGCAAAGCCGATGCACGGAATTTCATCCTGCGGCGGGATCGCGATTTCCTCGCTGAAAAGCGAATGCCCGGCTGCCACGAGAATCTGCGAGCGAACGAGGTCGATGCCCGTCACGCACTCGGTCACCGTGTGTTCTACCTGGATGCGCGGATTCATCTCGATGAAGAACCAGTCGTTCTGATCCATGTCGTAGAGGAACTCGACGGTGCCCGCGTTGTCATAGCCGATGCCCTTGGCGAGTTTCACGGCGGCCTCGCAAAGTTCCTTGCGGACTTTGGGATCGAGATGCATGGCGGGTGCCACTTCCACGACTTTCTGATAGCGCCGCTGCACCGAGCAATCGCGCTCGTGTAGGTGGACGACGTTGCCCTGTTGGTCGCCGAGGATTTGCACTTCGATGTGCTTGGCGCGGGAAATATAGCGTTCGAGGAAAACTGCGGAATTACCAAAAGCATTGAGCGCCTCGTTCTGCGCCTCGGCTAACAAGCCGGGGAGCTGCGAGGGCTTTTCCACCACCCGCATGCCGCGTCCGCCACCACCGAACGCGGCTTTGATGATGAGCGGAAAGCCGATGCCATGCGCGGCGGTGAGCGCCTGGTCCGGATCGGTGATCGGCTCTTCAGTGCCGGGCAGGGTGGGGACCTGGAACTTGTGGGCCAGCGTGCGAGCCGCCGTTTTATCGCCCATGTTTTCCAACAGATCCGGCGATGGTCCGATGAAAGTGATGCCCTCACGCGCGCAGGCCCGGGCGAACGAAGCGTTTTCAGAGAGAAACCCGTAGCCCGGGTGGATCATCGTCACGCCCTTTTGTTTCGCCAGCGCCACGATCCCCTCGACATCCAGATACGCGCCGACCGGTCCTTTGGATGTATCCAGTTGATAGGCTTCATCCGCTTTGAAGCGGTGGATGGAAAACCGGTCTTCCTCGGCAAAGATGGAGACGGTCCTCAGTCCGAGCTCGTTCGCCGCGCGGAAAATCCGGATCGCGATTTCGCCGCGGTTCGCGGCCATCAGTTTTCCAACGGGTCTTTGAGTATCAGCCATGTCGGAGAACTTTTTAGGCACTGCTAAGCCATTCGTGAAGAGGAAATCTCCAAGATGGCGAGATAGGTCCCGGCAGTCCTAAACGTCTGACGCAGGCTTGGCTTTTCCGCCCGTGCGATACCCCGGTTTCGCCAAAATCTCGATATAAACTGCCTCAGCACCGCTTGCCGCCGTTTCATCGATCGCCTTGGTGAGTTCCTCCACATGCTTGTTTGCAGCAATTGCTTCGGCTTGGCCGACCCGGCAGTTAAAATCCCAGAAATCCACGCCCTCCGGCAGTTTCTTTTTGCGCTCACGCTTCACGTATTTTCGGACGTCGCTTTTGATTTGCTCGATCACGCGTGGCGGCTGGTGTCCGGCCGCGTTGAGGGGAAACATCTTTTTCATGGACGCAGCTTGTGTTCCCTGGTGAGGGCTTTGTCTAGCCGGGAAATTTCCCTGGCGAACTTAAGTCCGCCCGGGGGAGAGGGGCCGCTCAGAGATCCTGCTCGATGGACTTCAGCGTGAGAAAGAGTTCTTGCCAGCGTTTGAGGCGCGGCTCGACGGCGATTTTTTCATGCGCGAGGTGGGTGCGGACGACACCGAGGGAGGAAAGATAATCCTGAAAAACGATGCGCAGGGCTTCCTCATAATCATAGCGCAGCGTGGTGGCGAAGCTGCCACACGTATCCAACAGGCGTTTTTGGAAATCCGCAGTGATGGTCTTGCGGGTGATGATGGCGGTCAGCACTCCGCCGATCAGAAAGAGCGAGGATAGGCCGCACAAAATGAAGGCTGCCAACTGCACTCCCAGGGCTCCGCAAACGGCTCCTGCCGTGAGCAACAGGAGCATCATGAAGGTGAAGGATTTGAGCGCGACATTGCGGCGGCGCAGTTCCTTATCGAGTTGATTGCGAACTTTCAGATTGCCGATTCCCACACGGGCAGCGCGGCCCAGGCGTTGGACGAAACGGCGTTTTCCCTCAGCCAACGTTTCATCGAGGATGGCCACATCGCCCATTTCCACATTCATTGATTCTTTCACTCGGCTCACGAGTGAACTCCAGTGCTGGCGGCAGAAATCGACCACTTCCATACCGTCCTTGTCGGCAACGGCTTCGACGGTGCCTTGCAGCCGTTCAATGAAAATCGATTCCATTTCCGGCCCTGTCCGATCGCCGACGAAGAGACGGAAGAGGGATGGAATCACGCCGAGTTTCCACCGCAGTTTTTTGGCGGCCCAGATACCTTCTGATTCAAAAACCTCCGCGACTCCGGCGAGGTGCCGTGGCAGGCGGGTGACGAATTTTTCCCGAATGTCGTCGATCTCGCGCTCGATGGACTCGAGAAAACGGCCCTGTTGATTGAGCTCCCGGGTCTGGTCCTCGATGCGGTCTTCCACCGCGCGCAGGGCGGAACTGGCCTGACCGCGCCACGTTTCAAGCGTTTGTTTACGGGAAGGGGACTCGCAGACGGTTTTGGAAATGAACTTCTCCAACTCGGGAAAACCGCTTTTTTTGAGGAGATCACCGGCGAAGGGCTTCGAGCGCTTGGCCTGGTAGGCGAGTTTCCCGGAAACGGCAAAAATCGGCGGAGTGCGGCCGATCCTTTTCATCGCGAGATCCGCCATGTGCCCGAGGATCACCTTGATGTCGATTTCCTCGCGCTGATCGGCCTGTTGGATGATGAATACCACGCGCTCCATGGCCTCGGTGGGTAGGCGGGAAATGAAATTCCAAGTGGCGGCTCCCCATGGATTGGTGACCGGGAAAACGAATAGAATTAGATCGGCAGCAGGCAGGAATTTCTCGGTGATGTCCTGGTGGCCTTGGACGATGGAATTGGTGCCCGGCGTGTCGATGAGGTTGAAGTCTCGCAGGAAATCGATCGGCCGGTAGCGCTCCTCCAGCATCGGCGTGACCTCGGAATCCCGCGCGGGACTGCCGTAGCGATACCAAAGCACTCGATCTGTTTCCGGCAGGATATTCACCCGGCACAACTCGCGACCGAAGAGGCCGTTAATGAGGGTGGATTTCCCCGCATTCACCTCGCCGCTGACGACGAAGATGAAAGGTGTGCCGAGCCCTTGTGCCATCTCGGCAAAGGGCAGCCGGTCACCGAGCTCGGTGCCGGTCTCGGTCGCCAAAGCGGCGATGCCGGACATCACCTCTGAAAGCCGTTCCCGCGTTGCGAAGTAACGCTCACCGAACCTCATGTCGCTCACGGCTTGTTGGGAGGAAAATGCTCAGGAATTGGCAGGTGCCACAGCGGGTTGGGTGGATGGCACGTCGGTCTGCATCGCCAGAAGTTGGGAGACCGTGACAAATTTGTAACCGCGGCGCAGCAGCGCATCGAGCGTGGCGGGCATGGAGTCCACCGTTTGTCCGTGGAGATCGTGTGAGAGGACGATGCCGCCAGCACTGGCCCCGGCCAGAATGCGCGAACTGACGACGCTGGGACCCGGGCGTTTCCAATCCAATGGATCGACGGACCAGAGGATGATGGGATAGCCGAATTGCGCGTGTACCATCTCGCGCTGCTTTTGGAGCAATCCGCCGTAGGGTGGGCGCATGGTTCGCGGCTTGACTCCGGCGGCGCGCACGATGGCATCCTCACAACGCCCCAGATCCGCGCTGATTTCGCTATCGCTGAGTTTGCTCAACAGGCGGTGGGTGTTGCTGTGATTGCCGATTTCATGGCCCTCTTCGACCGTGCGACGGACGATTTGCGGGTAAAGGTTCACGCTCTGGCCGATGACGTAAAAAGTGGCCTTGATGTTGCGGGCGCGCAGCATGTCGAGCAGTCGCGGCGTGTTTTGCGGATGCGGGCCATCGTCGTAGGTCATCGCGATGTAGTTTCCTGAAACGTGGATACGTGAGAAGCTGATGCCGTTGGCCTTGGAGAAATTCGAATCCAGCGCCATATCCGGATTACGCGGCACGGGGCCCTGGGTGGTTGGCGTGCGGTAGGCGGTATTTGAAGTGGTTTTCACCGAAGCCGCCGCGCCTGCCCCACCTGGAGTCCGTGATTTCAGCGGCTCTGCGGCGGCGCAACTGGTGAGCGTGGCTGCCGCCAGAAGGAACCCTCGGCGGGTAAGCGTGCTGAATTTCTCCTCTTGGGGAGAATCCGCCTCAAGCGAAGTGGTAAGGAGCTTGTAGCCGAGGGCGTTGAGAGGATGGTCCATGGGAGATCGAGTGCAGCGGAAAACTTTGGGGAACTTAGTGAAACGGCGGCAACTGTCACGTCTCGTTTTTGGACTACGGCGAAGAATGGGTGGGGGAGCGCTGACAATGAAGTACGGCGGCCTAAGCAAGCATTGAAGCATCGCCCTGTTTAGGTCTACCCTAATGGAATTGCAGCGTCCCGAGTTGACAATCCTCCACGTGGGCGACCAGGCCACATTTCAAGACCCCCACCGGGTCCAATCAACAATCGTTATTCTTAAATCCTATCTTGGGAGCCGACCTAGCGGAACAAATATTGGAACCGCAGAATCTACGACTGGCATGATGCGGGGGGATGACGGCTCCGCTTCCGCCATTCCTCGCCGCGCAATCACTTGGGTGTGGTCCTCTTTCGTGCTTGGCAGTTTATGGAACAATGGAAACTATGGGGGACATGGCAGGCGTGATTCGCGAATTTGAAGGACTCAGGGTGAAAGTGGATGATGTCATCTACATGCCGAGTCTGGACGCGCCGTCGAACAAACCGCATCCGTTTGTGTATTTCATTTCGATTCACAATGACTCGCCGATGCCGGTGACGATCCGTGGCCGGAAGTGGGTGGTGCATGAGGATGAGGGAGAGGTCACGGTGGTGGAAGGGGATGGCGTAGTCGGGCAGACGCCCACGATCGCGCCGGGCGAACATTTTTCCTACAACAGCTACCATGTGGTGGCGAGGGGGGCGTTGGCTTCGGGTGCGTTTTTCGGGGAAACCGCAACGGGGGAATGGGTTTTTGCGAGGATCCCGGAGTTCCGCCTGGATGTGCCGGGGTGGGCTTGAGGGATGTTGATGGGGATGGTTCAAAGTTGATAGTAAGAGAATGAATGAATGAAGGCCGGAATGAATTCCGCGCTCCAATGCTCCGTCCCTCTTTCTATCAACTATCAACTTCTCCCACAAATGACAGCGTCCATGGGGATGTCGTGGGGTTCGGGAAAAGTGTCCGGCACCTGCTGGCAGGGGAAGCAGACGCCGATTTTTTGGGCATCGGGGCGGGCCTTGGCGAGGATGCGATCGTAGAAACCTTTGCCGCGGCCAAGGCGACCGCATTTTGAATCGAAAGCGAGGCCGGGGCAGAGAAAGGCGTCGATTTGGTCTTCTGGGATGAGCGGATGGATGGGGGAGGCTTCCATGATTCCGAAGCTGCCGTGGGTGAGCTCGGCAGCGGGATCGGCGATGGCGTGGAAGGTAAGCGTGTCGCCGTGGACGCGGGGGTAGGCCCAAGTGATCTCGGGATGGCGGTTGATGAAATTTTCCAAATCGACCTCGCCGGGGAGGGGGGAGAAGACGGCGATGGCTTTGAGTCCGGAGTTTATACACAGCCATTCGTGCAGGGCATCGCAAACGGCTTGGGAACTTGCGTTCAGCTCGTGCAAGAGCTGACGCATGCTTTTGCGGAGTGCGGATTTTGGGTGGAATGATTCGGGAATTGCCACTTGCCAACGTTTGGGGTTCTTCCATCCTTACTCCCGATGATGCGTTTTTGGCAAGCTATGGCATTTTTTTGCGCCATTCCTGTGTTTCTCAGTGCTGAGGAACAAGTGAAACCTTTCACTTGGCTGCCGCCGCAAGTGAAGGTGAGCTTATTTTCGAATGATCTTGGTTTGCTGGATTCCGAGAGGGAGGAATACGCGACGAATCTTGCGACGATTGCATCAAACCTCTTGGTGGAGGCGAAGGCATCTCCAGCATCATTGGCGGCAGCGCGCCGGATGATCGGGCTGGCGCTCCAACTCTCGCCGCGCAACAAGAAGGCGGTGGTGGTGAATTTCCAGTTAGCGAAAGGAATGCTGCCTACGGTTACGGATAGCAATTACAGCCCGCAGGTTTTTGCGCGGGTGTTGGTAACGCGGGGGCAGCTGTTGGACAAACAAGGCGGTGATGAGAACAAGAAGCTAGCCCGGCTTTTCATCCAACTCGCCGCTGAGCTTGATCCGAAAAACGAAGACGCTGTCTATCTCAGCGAGGTCCAGCGGTTGGATCACGGAAACATCGATTGGAAAACCATCACCGATCCATCGGAAAAATCTCCTGAACCTTGAATTCCCGTGGCTGCTGAAATTGAGCGTAAGTTTCTCGTTAGGGATGATTCGTGGCACGATAGCTCAGCGGGTGTGAGGATCGCCCAAGGCTATCTTTCGCAAGACCCGGAGCGCACGGTGCGGGTGCGCTTGGCCGGAGAAAAGGCCTGGCTCACGATCAAGGGCCGGACGCGGGGAATCACCCGGGCGGAGTTTGAATACGCGATTCCTCCGGCGGAGGCGCTGGACTTGCTCGGGCTTTGTCTGCCGTCAGTCATTGATAAAACGCGGCATCTGGTCCGGCACGGCGGGCACGTTTGGGAGGTTGATGTTTTTCACGGTGTAAACGACGGCTTGGTCATCGCGGAAGTGGAGCTTTCCAATGAGTCGGATTGTCCGGAAATGCCCGCATGGGTGGGTCCCGAAGTCTCGTCAGATACCCGATATTTCAACTCGAATCTCGCCCGCCATCCCTTCAGCAGTTGGCCCGCTATTTCGGAAGAATGAATCTTCTGCAATCTCCCGCTGTAGCGGGCTGAGCAAAAGTGGACGGAATTAATCTGAGCAAAAGTGGATTCCT
>JBDTNJ010000311.1:0-7299 GCA_039933825.1 Luteolibacter sp. | reverse complement strand
CTCTAACCAACTGAGCTACCGCTCCATGTCCCGCTCGGGTGCGGGAAGCTATTTACCGACCCACTTGGGTGCAACCTCTTTTTCACACTTTTGCGAAATTTTTTCCAGAGGACAATTTCAATCAGGAAAGGGCCTCAATCGCCGCTTCCAAGGTGGCCAAATCCTCAACCGAATGCACGGTCAACTCCTTGTCGATTTTCCCAACCAACCCGGCGATGACTTTGCCTGGGCCGAGTTCGAGGAAGGTGCGGTGGCCCATTGCGATGAGGGCTTGGATGGATTCCGTCCAGCGAACCGAGCCGGTCACCTGCTTTTCCAGCATCGATCGGATCTCGGCAGGCTCTGAAACGACGGAGGCCCCGAAATTGCAAACGACCGGAATCAAAGGGGTTTGCATGGAGACCTGGGCGAGCTCTGCAGCGAGCTTGTCTTGCGCGCTTTGCATCAGGCGCGAGTGATAGGCACCGGCCACGTTGAGTTTGATCGCACGGCGGATGCCGAATTCCTTCGCCTTCGCCACCGCCGTGTCGATTCCCGCCACCGTCCCGGATAAAACAATCTGCCCCGGCGCGTTCAGATTCGCCACATCCACGTCCGCTGTGGCAGCGAGTGCGCGGACCTGCGCCTCATCGCCACCAATCAAGGCCGCCATGGCGCCTTGAGTCGCCAAACACGCTTCTTCCATGAACGCTCCACGCCGAGCGACGATCCGCAGCCCGTCTTCAAACGAAAACGTGCCCGCCGCCGCATGAGCCGTGAATTCCCCGAGCGAAAGCCCGGCCGCCGCCACCGGCTCGAAATTCGGCAGTCGCTTCTTCAGTAGGGCCAGTGCGATCATTCCGTGCAGATACAGCGCCGGTTGGCAGAATGACGTTTTGGTCAGTTCCTCGTCCGGCCCATCGAACATGATGTCCGAAATCGAATACCCCAGCGCCTGATCCGCCTGGTGGACCATGCTGCGGGCCAATGCGGAACTTTCCGCCCAATCCTTGCCCATGCCCACTTTCTGGGCCCCTTGTCCGGAGAATAAGAGAACGATTTTGCTCATGCCCGGAAAGGTTTAGGGAATCCCAATGGACTAGGAAAGGGGAAATAAGCATCGCCTTTCCCAGGGATCATCCATTAGGGAGAATTCACCATTTAAGCCTCAGCCACCGAAGATGATTTCACCGCCAAGACGCCAAGGAAGAGAAGTTTTAAAGGCCGGGACAGCGCTAACCGACAATTCACTTTTTGAACTTGGCGCTCTTGGCGTCTTGGCGGTTCAAAATTCTTCCAATCGTGTGAACGATGTCCCTCAATGATGCCAGAGTGTGCCCCACCGCTTGACTTCATCAGGTAAGACGGCATCTTACCTGTAATGAAAACAGTCGTTTCGAGCAAAGGCCAGATTGTTCTGCCGTCGGAGCTTCGCCGCTTGGACGACGTGAAAACTGGAAACACCTTTGAAGTGGAGCGGTTGGATCGCGGGGAATATCGGCTCAAAAGAGTCGAAGCCTCTCCTAATGAAGGCTTGGTCGATTGGCTGCTCGCTTGCCCGGCGAAGGGCTTTCTCAGTGACGGCCCACGGGAAGAGACGACAGACGCCATTCAGCCTGATTTCCGATGAGCTTTCTGGTTGATGTGAACGTGCTCTCTGAAGCCATCAAGCCAGTACCCAGCGAACGCGTGGTTAGTTGGCTTCGCACGCATGAAAACAATCTAGTGCTGGATCCTATCGTATTGGGCGAGATCCGTCTCGGCATTCTGCTACTACCCAAAGGACAGCGGCGGCGCGCGCTGGAAGTCTGGTTTTCTGGACGGGTGGGCAGCTTCGTATGCATACCGTGGGATGCGGAAACGGCCATGCGCTGGGCGGCGCTTCTGGCGGATCTGAGAAAACGGGGTCTCTCGATGCCCTTGAAAGACAGTATGATCGCCGCCACCGCCCTGACCCACGATTTGACCGTGGCGACGAGAAACATCCGCGACTTCCTTCTGGCCAAAGTAAAAGTGGTGAATCCCTTTGATTGATTCCAACTCACGCGGAACTCAAGTGCATCGGAAAACTGAAAAGCGATAGGCCCTAAGCGCCGAAACATAAGGAAAGATCCTCAGTG
Organism: Luteolibacter sp.; assembly: GCA_039933825.1. Classification (GTDB taxonomy): domain Bacteria; phylum Verrucomicrobiota; class Verrucomicrobiia; order Verrucomicrobiales; family Akkermansiaceae; genus Luteolibacter. Next base: position 5,200 of record JBDTNJ010000311.1, on the reverse strand, counting down.
AAGGATGCTCCTACGGCAGGACATCAACGACCCGTAATTTGGAATGACGGGCTAGCAGTCGGACATTGCGTGAATCCAACGGGTTTCTGCTTCCATTCTATCAGATTTATCGCCTTTTGGCAAAAAATCTCCTTCCAGTATCACTTCCTGCCGTTAACCTCGGGTAGATCACGTTTTCGAGTAACGCATTAGCCGCCTCCCATGCCCAACCAAAACCCCGAGCAAAAAGCCCGCGATCTGATCGATCAGATGCTCAAGGCGTCAGGATGGGCGTTGCAATCCAAGGGGAAGATCGATCTCCACGTGGGGAACGGTCAGGCCGTGCGGGAATATCAGACCGATGTCGGCCCCGCCGATTACGTTCTGTTTGTCGGTGGAAACGCGGTCGGAGTGATAGAGGCGAAGCGCGAGGAAGAGGGCCAGAACATCACCGTCCACGAGACCCAGACAAAGGGCTATGCAATGGCCAAGCTCAAGTGGGTGAGTAACGCCCAGCCGCTGCCATTCCTTTACGAGAGCACCGGCATCATCACCCGCTTCACCGATGGCCGCGATCCCAAGCCTCGCTCACGCGAAATCTTCAGCTTCCCGCGCCCGGAAACCCTCATCGAATCGCTGGAAACCGGCACCTCCCTCCGCGCCCGCCTCCAGACCATCCCGCCGCTCAATCCGAAAAAACTTCCCGCCGCCTCGCTCGGCCTGCGGGACTGTCAGGAGAGTGCCGTCACCAAGCTAGAAAAATCCCTCCAACGGGGCGATCCCCGCGCGCTCGTCCAGATGGCCACCGGTTCCGGCAAGACCTACACCGCCATCACCTCCATCTATCGGCTCCTCAAACACGCGGGGGCCAAGCGCGTGCTCTTCCTCGTCGATACCAAGAACCTTGGCGAACAGGCGGAGCAGGAAATGATGGCCTTCACCCCGAGTGACGATCCCCGTCATTTCACCGAGCTCTACAACGTCCGCCGCCTGAATTCCTCCTACATCGCCACGGACAGCCAGGTCTGCGTCAGCACCATCCAGCGCATGTATTCCATCCTCAAGGGCGAGGAGCTCGACGAATCCATCGAAGAACTCAATCCCGCCGAGCAAAAGACCCGACCGAAGCAACCGCTGCCCGTCGTTTATAACGAAAAAATCCCGCCGGAGTTTTTCGACTTCATCGTCATCGATGAATGCCACCGCTCGATCTATAACACATGGCGGCAGGTGCTCGATTACTTCGATGCCTTCCAGATCGGCCTCACCGCCACGCCGGACAACCGCACGCTCGGTTATTTCAATACTAACCTCGTCTCCGAATACACCCACGAGGAAGCCGTCGCGGATGGCGTGAACGTGGGAAATGAAATCTATCTCATCGGCACCGCCATCACCGAGGCCGGGGCGAAGTTGAAAAAAGGCCTGCTCATTGAGAAGCGCCAAAGCCTCACCCGCGCCCGCCGTTTGGAACTTCAGGACGAGGACACCGCCTACTCTGCCAAAACGCTCGACCGCGAGATTGTCAACCCCGATCAGATCCGCACCGTCATCCGCGAGTTTCGCGATAAGCTGCCGGAAATCTTCCCCGGTCGTCTCGATAGCGAGGGAAATCACGAAGTCCCCAAGACCCTCATTTTTGCCAAGACGGATTCCCACGCCGACGACATCATCCAGACCGTGCGCTTGGAGTTCGGCGAGGAGAACGCGTTTTGTAAAAAGCTCACTTACAAGTGCGACGAGGATCCGAAGTCCGTGCTTCAGGAATTCCGCAACGCCTACTACCCGCGCATCGCCGTGACCGTGGACATGGTGGCCACCGGTACCGATGTGAAACCGCTAGAATGCCTGCTCTTCATGCGGGATGTGAAAAGCCGGAACTACTTCGAGCAGATGAAAGGCCGCGGCACCCGCACGCTCGGCCATGACGATTTGAAAAAGGTCACGCCCACCGCCACCTCCGCGAAGACCCACTACGTCATTGTCGATGCCATCGGCGTGACCACCTCGCTCAAGACCGCCAGCCAGCCGCTCATCACCAAGCCCGGCGTCACTCTCAAGGACCTCGCCATGGGTGTGATGATGGGAGCCAGCGATTCCGATACCGTCAGCACCCTCGCCGGTCGCCTCGCCCGTTTGGAAAAGCAGCTCGATGACAAGGACCGGGCAAAAATCGCGGCGAAGACCGGCGGCGTCCCGCTCACCACCCTCGTCGGCGGTTTGCTCAAGGCCATCGATCCCGATGCCGTGGAAGACAAGGCGCTGGAACTCACCGGCCAGCAGAAAGGCACCGAACCCGGCGACGCCGCCCGCGAAAAAGCCCAGGCGCTGCTCGTCAAGGAAGCTGCCAAGCTGCTCAATGGCCCGCTCGTCGAGCTGCTGGTGGACATCAAGCGGGAAAAGGAGCAAACGCTCGACATCAACAACCTCGACACCCTCACCCGCAGCGAGTGGGCCGGGGATGCCCAGGCGAATGCGGAAGCGCTCATCGCCGACTTCGCCGCGTTTCTGGAGGAAAATCAGGACCAGATCGCCGCGCTCGCCATCTACTATCAGCAGCCGCACCGCCGCCGGGAAGTCACCTTCGAGATGATCACCGGCATCCTGGATTTTTTAAAGAGCCACGTTCCCAAGCTCGCGCCGCTGCGCGTCTGGCAGGCCTACCGGCACCTGGAAAACTATCAGGGGAAACAACCGCTCAACGACCTCACCGCGCTCGTCGCCCTGATCCGTCGCGCCTGCGGGATTGACCCGAAGCTGGCCCCCTTCGAAGATACCGTGCGCAAGAACTTCCAGAACTGGATCATGCAAAAACACGCCGGCAGGCCCGACAAATTCACCCCGGAGCAGACCCAATGGCTGCAAATGATCCGCGACCACATCACCAACTCCTTCCACTGCCACCGCGACGACCTCGAAATGGCTCCGTTCGACGCAGCGGGAGGATTGGGGAAAATGTATCAGCTCTTCGGGGAGAAGATGGACGGGCTGATTGAGGAACTTAACGAGGTGCTGGTGGCGTGAAGATTTTTAACCACGGATTGCACAGAATGCACGGGTAAGATTTTTGGGGGTTGATCTTTCCTCGCACCAGCCGCCACCCCGAATACAAAGTACCATCTTCCAAAGACAAATAAACCCAATCCTCTTCCACTCCGTGTATTCCGTGCCCTCTGTGGTCAAAAATTCTTATGGAAACCAACGAACTAACCGAAGTCATCATCGGAGCCGCCCACAAGGTGCTTTTTACTCTCAAGCCCGGCCTCGATGAGAAGCTTTACGAGCGCGCCCTCGTCATCGAACTCACCAAACAAGGCATCCACTGTGATACCCAGAAACAATTCCCCGTCCACTACGACGAGCAACTCATCGGCACCCTCGTCCCTGATCTCATTATTAACGGCAAGTTCATCGTCGATCCGAAAGTCGTCACCGACTTCAATGACAACCACCTCGCCCAGATGCTTGGCTACCTCAACATCACCGGCCTCAAAACCGCCCTCCTCCTCAACTTCAAACACGCCAGACTCGGCATCAAACGTGTCTCCAACTAAAAATAAAGCGCTTCTTCAATCCGTGTATTCTGTGCAACCTGTGGTCAGAATTCTTAACCACGGATTGCACAGAATGCACGGAGTGGAAGAGATAGGATTTTTGGCATTTGGCAGTCAAATGAGTGTGATAGATGAGCTTAACGAGGGGCTGGTGGCCTAAAGGAAGAAAGATGAAGGATGAACTAAAAGGTATTAAATTAGCTGATTTCGTGAAGCCAAGGACTGAAAAGTCAGAACCTTTGGATGCACATGGAGTGCCATACATCGGTCTTGATGATGTTGAAGCACACACGACCAAGCTGATCGGCTCGAAGGATTCGGCCACCATGAAAAGTTCGGCAAAAAACTTTTACAAGGGCGATGTCTTGTATTCCCGTCTGCGTCCTTATCTCAACAAAGTCTGGCTGGCGGATAGAGAAGGGCTTTGCTCTGCCGAGTTCATAGTGCTTCCGCAGAACGAATGGATCGACGGCCATTTTCTCAAATACCGCCTGAATTCCCGCGATTTTGTGATGTTCGCGAATTCCCTAAACGCGGGTGATCGCCCCAGAGTGGATTTCGACCAAATTTCATCATTCATCCTTCCTCCTTTTTCCTTGGCCTACCAACGGACCGTTGTGGCCAAGATCGAGGAGTTGTTCTCGGAGTTGGATGCGGGCATCGAAAGCCTGAAGACGGCGCGGGCGCAATTGAAGATCTACCGCCAAGCCCTCCTCAAACACGCCTTCGAGGGCAAGCTCACCGAGCAATGGCGCAAGGACCACGCCGACCAACTCGAATCCGCCGACCAACTCCTCGCCAGAGTCACCAAGGAACGATTAGAAGCATCAACGAAGGAAGCTGAAAGGCCACGAGAGGCAGAGGATTTGAATATTCCCTCATGGTGGGCCATTGCATCTATCGATTTGGTGACGCGTGAGGCTTCTATTGGACTTGTCCGTTCTGCCGAGCTTCAGAACTTCGACGGCACCGGTGTGAGCTACATCAAAATGGATCGAGTCAACATGGATGGAGCGATCGACCTGAATCCCGAAGTTTATGTCCCGTGTGATAAGAACGAAGTGATAAGGTATCAGCTTGAGAAAGGTGACATTCTCTTCAATACCCGCAACAGTGTTGAGCTTGTTGGTAAGATCGGCATTGTTTCGATTCAGCCAACCCAACCCACGGTCTTCAACAACAACCTGATGCGAATACGCGTTGTTGGTTCGGTGCTTCCCGAGTTCCTAAATTACCAAATGTGTTCCCCCGAGTTCAGAGCTCGGATGGAGAAGGTGAAGAAGGCGACGACAAGCGTGGCTGCCGTATATGGAAAGGATTTGAAGCCTTTGCCTATTGTCCTGCCTTCGGTTTTGGAACAACAGGAAATCGTGCGCATCCTCGAGGAGAAGCTTTCCGAAGTCGTCCATCTTCAACAAGACATCGAAAGCCAGCTCATCCTCTCCGAAGCCCTGCGCCAATCGATCCTGAAAAAAGCCTTTTCCGGCCAGCTCGTCGCGCAAGATCCCGCCGACGAGCCCGCCAGCGTCCTGCTGGCACGCATCCGCGCGGAGCGGGAGAACGTGGCCAAATCCGGCAGTAAAAAGATCCTCCGGCGATGAGTGATCTCGCAGGCTGACTTATTCAATTGAACAATAAAAGCTTGAAAAAACCGTTGATCCGGGGGA
>JBDTNJ010000310.1:0-7065 GCA_039933825.1 Luteolibacter sp. | reverse complement strand
GCCGTTTAACACAAGTTGTCTGAATTTGTTGAAATGCAACACCTGACCCTATTCAGACCCTATTCACGACTGGCTCGCGGGCATGAAGGGCCACCTGACCCTATTTACCCTGACCCTATTTACTATTTACATGACCCTATTTACAACCCCTGCGGGAATGCCGAGCGAGCCGCCATCAATGCCCCGATCCAAGGCAATGACGTCCACATGATCAAGCTCGCCATGATCCGCATCGATGCCCCGTGTGAATCCGGCCTGCGCCGCCGCTCCAGACGCTCGTGGAACCGCCGTCGCCGCATCCGCATAGGGCGCGTCCAGGACTTACGTGACTTGCGGGCGGTGGATCGAGTTGTTCATGGTTCTGAATGGGATAATTTCCTGATGCCGTTCCATTTGCGAACCCAATATCATCGTCCGAACCATCGCTTCCAAGGCCATGCCGGAATCCATCCAAAACTATCCAAAATATCCTTGCCCTTTGGCGCAAAAATATAACAATTCAAATGTTTTATCCCAGTGATCTCATGATTCCGAAATTGGCAGTGTTTCTTCCCCCGCAAAAGAGCACCATTTTCCTGATTGATATCCTAAATCATCACATTGCCACAACGGTCCCCCTTCTGAATTTCCCGTGAACTTCGTTCCCAAATGTTACGGCGATGCGGCCCGCGAAACCGTCCCACGCCAGCTTGTCATATCATGAAAACAGAGCATACCGGAGTCTTTTTGTTAGCATCTCTCGCCATTTCCGGCTTGGGTGCGGAGCCGGTCCCGGGTGGAGCGGGCGGTGGCGGTAGCCCGTTCTCCGGCAAGCTCACAGCCTGCTTTTATGCGATCGATACGGCTACCTTCGTGAAGGCACCGGACGCCTTGCTCGCGAACTCCTCCAAACTGGCCGATTTCTTCGACCGCGCCAGCAAGGAGGGCAAGGCCTATGAGATCTTGCGGTCGGATGTGACCCTCGCGGCCGGCACCGGAAGCCTGAGCAAGGATAGCAAGGACTTCATCCACGATACCGAATTCGAATGGCAAGGCGACAACGTCGCTCCGGTCCGCGGCAAGCAGTGGGGGCTCAAGTCCGGCATCAACCTTCAATTCAATGCGGCCATCCAGGAGTCCGCCGTTATGAGGTCCGGGTATGGCTTCAGTTGGGTGCCTGAGATCACCTTGCGGGAGATTCCCGGCGCTTCCAGGAAAATCGGCTTCATGCAGAGGCAGCGCATCGGCGTGGAGGCGGGGCTGGCGGTGCTCCACAAGGGGGAAACGATCCTCGCCGGGGAATGGCGCAGCGATGTCGTGCCACCAGGGGCGAAAACGACGTCAACGAAAAAGACGGAACCGGGTTCCATCCCCGGGCTCTCGCCCGTACCTGCGCAAGGAGGCCATTGGGTCTATCTTCTTTTTTTCAGAATGCCATGAAACCTCCGATCATCCTTCAGACGCTCGTTCGCGCGGTGACATGTGTGACCCTCGCAGGTTTGCCCGCCACCGTGCACGGCCAGCAGGTGGCGGCTGGTTGCAGCGTGGAGGTTTTCGTCATGTCCCTGGAGGATTGGAACCATGTCCCTCCTGAGGTCCGTGACAACCCCGCCCAGCTCTATCAGAAATGCCGCGCCTCCGCTGGCAAGGGCAGGATTGAGAGCTTCGACCGCATTGGTGGCAATGGTTGCGTGGGAAAGAAGAGTCTGTTCGACGCGATCATGGAGTACGAATACGGCGGCAGTTTTTCCACCAATGGCAAGATGGTCATGCCAAGCGGGTGGCTCACGCGCAACACGGGGACATCGCTATCGTTTGATGCCGGGAGCGGCACCAACCGCCAGATAGCCGCGTTTATCTATGACCACGTTTCACCCGTGCTCTTGCTGCCTCTCATGACCGAAGGGTCACCGGACAATATCAAAAGGTCGGAAGTGCCGATCTTCGACGCCTTCAGGATCACCGGTTGCCACCTGAGCACCGCCGCGACAGGGCCGCAATTGCTCGGTGCGATGCCCGTCCCCGCGGCCGGTGGCAAGCCCACGCAGATGGGCATGGCGTTCGCGCATGTGACCGGCTTGCCTCCCGGCCCGGAAAAGCCCGCCTTGCTGGAGGCGCTCCTGTTGCGCGGCGCATCCGGCCGCAAGAACGAGGAACCGGCCGCCTGCATCAAGGCATTGATGGAAACGCCCGGTGCCCTTGAGACCGATGTCATGCTATCGGTCGCCGCCGGCCAAAAGACCAGGGCCGATTCCATCACGGAGTGGGTTTGCCCGACAGCGGCCCTCCAGTTTGGCGAGGTCCTGCTGCCCAGCCACCTGAATACCGTGAATCAGGGAGTCCAACTGACGCTGGACTGCAATTCCACAGCGGCTGACACTTATGATATGAACCTTGTCCTGAATTACGCTTTCAAAAAGCCCGTGATGCCCGCTGTTGCCAGCAAGGGAGGACCACACATCGTTCCAGATCACTTTACCTTTTACCAAGCCAACGTGAAGGAACGTGTCAAGCTGGCTGCTGGCGCGTGGACCTGCCTCAAGGAAATTCCGTTAGGAGGCATCCTCGGTCAGGACGACTCCACCGCAAACGGCCAGTCTGCCTATCTCTTCCTAAGGATCCTCGAGGAGGAAGTCAACTGATTCTCCCTCGGTAGTGGCCGTTCCACGGACCGGGATCAAGTGGTGCCTTTGCCTCTAGCCAATATCCCGCCAATTGTAACTAACCGTGCGTCTGGGACGTTTCGCTCCCGGTGAATAGGGTCTGAATAGGGTCAGTCCTGAATGGCGCTAACTTAAGGGTTGTTTGGGATGATTTCGTTAGGGGCTTTCTTATAACGCGAGCGGTGGCTGATCTCGATCATTTCAAAGGGGTCAGGTTTAGCATTTCAACAATGAGGGACTACCTTTTAGCGGAACTACTGGGAGTTCCATCGGATTTATTTCTTGGTTAGAATATCGTTCCCGTAGAACCGTTCGAAGAGGAGCTGCTTCCTTTGTGCGGCCGAGATTCCAACAGGAAAAGATGCCATCACCATGCGCCTAGCAGCTTCGTGCATGCGAACTCCCATGAGAAAACGTTCTTCGCCGGTTTTGGCCATCATGCGGGAGTGGACCATGGCCGAGATTTCCGGTGAGGTGTCGTTCATGGTTGAATTTCCTTCAAGAAATTACCCAGTCCAAGGGATTTTGTCCACTCATCGATGTAGTCGTGTCGGCGACTGAGCAAAAGTGGATTTAATTGTCTGAGCAAAAGTGGACAATAATTCCTGATCTTCAAGGCGGCTTAAAGACGGTATTCCGCGAGGATGTCGGGCCACTGCGGTGATTGGGGCGGGATAAGTTTCGCACCATTGGAAGAATTTTGAACCGCCAAGACGCCAAGAGCGCCAAGTCCAGAGAAGGAATTGCCGGTTAGCGATGTCCGGCCTCCAAAACTTTTCTTACTTGGCGTCTTGGCGGTGAAATCATCTTCAGTGGCTGATGTTTAAAAGGTGAGTTCTCCCTAATGGAGGAGCTCTGGGCTGGGCGGCACAATTCCGGGCTTCTGGCTGTCATGGGCAATTCGAAATGGCTCAGAATGCTGAACGAGGAGGGTGATTTGACAGTTAGAAATTAAGACACCGCGTCAGTAGGGTCAGGTTTCGCGGTATGGGGAAGCGGGAGGGAAGTGCCGAATGAGAAGGGAACAGGGATCCAAGCGGGGCACAGTAAAGAGAGAAGATTTCCCCCAGGTTATCACCTGCTAGTTTCCACCCCCCAGTCGCAGAGGCTTTCGAGGTAGGCGGCGGAGCCGTCTCGGAGCCAGCCGTCGAGCTGTGAGGGATCCTTGAGCTGTTGTCCGCGGACTCTGGGAACGGCAACGTAACGCGTTTCGATCGATGGCAGGTTGCTCATGTCCACCCAAAGTTTCTCGAATTGGCTGACGGGGAAAACATCTTCTTGTCCATTACCCCAACGTTTTTTCACGTCCTTGAGCGTAATATAGGTCGGCATTTTCGCAGCGAGCGCACGGATGGCGGCGTTTACCTTTTCGAGATCGCCCAAATCTCTGCGACTGAGTTGGAAAGATTCCAGCAAAGCGTCGATCCGGATCCAACAGGTGTTGGTGTTGTAGTAGGAAAGGTTGAACTCGTCCTCCTCGCGCGGCATGGCAAGCCCTTCGACCAGTTGGGTTCGGCCATTCACGCGGGCGAGACCGCCGCCACGATCTTCGAGACGGCGAGTGATGACTTCAAATGTTAGGCCGGCCTTGCTGGAAAGATGGAGCCCCAGTAATGCCGGGTCCACATTCATGCCGACAGTGTCGATGTTATGCAATACAAGTGTTTGGAGATTCGGGCGATGCGCTAACAATTTTGTAAGAACGCCATTTCTCAGGAGGTTCGGAATTTCATACCAGTGACCGACGGGATGCAGGCATTGGAGCGGCAGGTTATCGGTGTAGTCGCTGGCTTCTCCGGTGGTTTCCGCCCAGTGGATGAGAGCGGTGCGCAGGCTTTCGCGAACCTTTTGCTGCTGCACGTCCAGCGCCTGTTGCTGAACTTCTTCCCATGCGAAGCGCAGGTCGCGCACGGTCGGGACGGTGCGCAGGCCGATAGATTTCCCTTGGGAGAGGAAGAGCGGGCCTTCATAGCCGTATTGATCGTGTTCGGCGAGAAAGCGCTCGGTGGGCGCATGCGAAAAATAGCTGGTCGTGAAAACGTGGGGCAGCGTGGTGCCTGCCAGTTTGCCGGTTTTGCGGCTTTTTGCGAGGTGAGTCTCGATGAACGAGCGATGACGGCCACCGAGTTTGCAAAACGGATTGAGCGCTTTCACCACGCCCGCACCCTGGGTCCATCTGGAACCGGCACCGGCGGCGAGCGTGACGACGGCGACCTCGGCATTTGCCAATGCTGCGAGTCCGAGATCATGCAATTCTTTCGGCAACGAGTGGGAGGTCGCATCGACCAAATCCTCTTCCCTAACATCTTCGATGACGGTATTCGCGGGCAAGCGGTTCTGCGCGAGTCCGATGCGTGCGGCCTTGAGGTCCTCGCGGATTTGCTCATGGGCGGTGCGGTCGAAACCATTTTCATCCAGCAGTTTTTCGAGCGAGTCACGGCTTTCGTTTTTACCAAGGCCGCGCGGGAATATGGAATCAAACAAAGTCTGGACCATGCCGCTGAGTTCCGGATGGTTTCGGCAGGCGGTGGCAAAATGATCGAGTTCCGCCACTCGTAACGCGCTGATTTCGTGGCGGCCTTTACGGAGCAGTTGCGGGACGATGAAACTGTAATAACCCGCAGGCATCAACGCGTCCTCACCACTGAGCAGGTCAGCCCATGTGCCACGTTCGTTGATCGCAAAATCGTAAACAACGGGCTCCATCGCGAAGGGCAGGGCGGAAGAGAGCACCGCTTTGGTCTCCGACATGATCTGTTGGAGTCGCCTTTGACCTTCTGCTTTCCGATTCGGCGCAAAGATGAATCCCATGCCGCCACCGGCCATGCCGCCGAGCATCCAAAAGCCCCAGAAATCTTTGCCAAACTCGGCGCTGATTTTTTCAATGAGTGTCTCGGTGTAAAGATTGCTTGCCCATGGAATGATCGCCTGGAGCGGGTGACGGAAATTTTCCGTGGTCGCGGCACCGATGGCGGGAATATCACCGGTGTGGAGGGCTTCGAGAATGCGATCGAGAATGCCGTGCGTCTGCTGACGGGCAATCCACTCGGGACCACTGCGCAGAAGGTATTTCTCGGTGACCATTTCCAGAATCGGGCCAACGTTTTGCGCCATGCCACTATGGACGAGGACGAGCGAGTCTTGCAGTTTTTTTCGGGCGTCAGCGGGGACTTCGTTTGTATCGAGAATCTTGTGGGTGGGCATCAGGCGTCCGCGGCTGATGCCGAACTCGGGGTCGCCTTCTTCGGACGGTGTGCCAGCGATGAGCTTCATGCCGGGCCAAACACCGCCAGAATCCTGCCAACCGCCGCCAGAGCCACCGATCCATTCCCCTAGCAGTGCCCGGGCGAGCACGATGCGGCGTTCGTTTTCCTCCAGTGGCCCGGTGAGCGAACGCGCCTGTCCGGTGGCGCGCATGCAGACACTGATGAGTGCTGCTAACAAGTTTGTGGAAACCGCCAGCCGCGAGCCTTTTGGAATGTTGTTCACGTTGCTCACCAGTTCAAGTCCGCGACCGGGGCCTACGACTCTCGCTAACAAGTCCGCAAGACTTTGGCCGGAGCCCTCGATGCCGGGCGGGACGATGCCGCTCGCGATCACCGCTGCCTTGAGCAGGCCAAGGTAGTCTTTGGCGAAGTCGAACACCTCATTCAGGCTGGAAATTTCCGCGCTGCATCCGAGGTCCACGCTGGTGAGTCTGAGCACGGGCTCCTCGATGATCCGCAAGCTGGCTTCGACCGGTGGGCTCGGCTCTTTGTCGCGGCCGTGGACGGCGAGATCGACCGAAATATTGAGCACTTTCGCGCCTTCCGGATAGTCCATGCCGAGGAAAAAAATATCGCTCCATCCGCAATGAGTTAGATCCATGCGGACGGGAGTGCGCTCGCGGAGAATCGGATAGGCACCGGACAGCGGGTCGCGGCGGGTGATTTCCGGGCGGATGCGCAGCGGTTGATCGGCAGGATGGCCCATGCGGAACATCCATTGGTTTCCTTTCACACTGCGGACGCTGCGGCGGACCTGATCGGCGAGGGTTTGGAAAGCGAGGCGCTGATAGGCGGATGCCAGCGCACTGGAAATCCCGTCGCCGGGTCCTTCCAAACTTTGTTTTTTCAGAAAAACGTCGATGGCTTCCTCAAAGCGGCGTTCGAGGAGATTTTCGTAACCCTTGAACGGAATCGCACCGGGCTTGCTTGCAGTTTCCGCGAGGCGGGCGGGTAGGTGGAAGCGATGGATCGAGTAGAGGAAAAGAAGCGCCCGAACGCGGTGATAGAGATTCTCGCTCTGGCGGCGGAATGCATCGAGTTCGTTCGCTTCGGATAGAAGTTCCGCGAGGCCGAGTTTGCCGCAGGCGGCGTCGAGCGATTGGTTGCGAACGGTGTCGTCCGGCGAGGTGATCAGGGTGAGGAGGTGAGCCATGAGG
>JBDTNJ010000309.1:0-5530 GCA_039933825.1 Luteolibacter sp. | reverse complement strand
TCGAAATCCGCATCGCCCGGGCCGGGGGTGCGGAAGGTCTTTTCGGTCTCCCAGCGGGCTTGCCATTTGGGCTCGAAATCGCGGAAAGGGAATGGTTTGCGGGCGTCGGACATGGTCGGGAAAGAGGAGGGAACGTGGCTAATCTTGTTCACAATGAAAAGAAAAACCCCGTCTTGGGAAGTGCGAGCAGCCTTAACATGATGCGATGATGCGATTACATCACCCGCATGAGAACTACGCTAGACATCGATGACGACGTGTTACAAACCGCGAAAGAACTCGCCGCCAAGCAAAAGCGTTCCGCAGGTGCGGTGATCTCGGAACTGGCCAGACGAGGATTCCAAGCCGCTCCAGTGACCCGAAATACCGAAATCAGAACACGCAACGGGATACCGCTTTTGCCAAGCCGTGGCGAGCAGGTCACGCTTTCCCACGTGCGCCAAATCCTGGAAGAGGAAGGAATCTAATGCGCGGTCTGCTGGATGTGAACGTGCTCTTCGCGCTCTTCGACGTGGACCATGTTTTCCATGATCGGGCGCATGACTGGCTTGAGAAAAATGCCTCGCTTGGAATCGCCACCTGCCCGCTCACGGAGAACGGCGTGGTACGTGTGATTTCCCATCAAAAATACAGCGCATCACTTCGGCTCGCTCCTTGGGAAGTAATTGAGCGCTTGAGCAAATTTTGCGAGGCGCAGGATCACGACTTCTGGCCGGACGAAGTTTCCATCAGGAATCCCGACATTTTCACTCGGGATCGCATTCTCGGATCACGGCAAATCATGGATGTCTATCTGCTTGGGCTGGCAAAGACTCAAGGAGGCCGCTTGGTTACCTTCGACGAAGGCATCGCGATCTCCACGGTGGCTGAGGCCGTTTCGGAAAACCTGGTAGTCATCTAGCAGAGTTAGCAACCTATCGAACCGGAAAATGCAGCAACGTGACCAGATCATTTTCGGCATTGATGGTCGGGTCGTTTTCATAAACTTCAAAGGCATCGATCTTTTTGTCCGGCGCGTAAACCTTCGCCCGGCCATGCATCACGCCTGCGGCCCAAGCATTTCCTAGAAAACAATACGGACCGGTGTGGCGAACTTGATAGACCTTGCAGGCGGGAATTGTGCCCGAGGTGAAACTGCCAGAGAGATCTGCGGTTGCGGCGACAATGGGAAATGCCAGCGTGTAATCCGTGGTGCCTTTGCAGAGATCCCACTTGTGGCAGATGCTGAAGGGTTTTCCGGACGGTTGGACCCCGCTGGTGGCGAGCCATTGCGAAAGTGTTTCCATATCCCGCTGCATGTTAGCCGCGATGTCGGCAATCGGGCAATGCGTTTTCACTCCCACGTAGCGGAATCCGGGAAATGATTTCAATCCGACGAAATCAAGCTTTGAGGGGTTCTCTCCGGTTTCGATGACTGCTTTCAACATCATCAACCCGCGCTGATAGTCGGCACCGATGAAGCCGGTCATCATTGCCTTCATCCAAAACATGAAAAACGGCAGCGAGCCTTCCATCGTCCAGGTCACTTCCGTCCCGCCGCTCCGTTCCGCGAAAATGAAACGCGCGGTGCTTACCGATTTCCACGGCTTGAGAAAGGTCAGCTGATAGTCGATCGACAAAGGGTTCTCACCGGTGATTTTCATCACGCCGCTGCCCGTGATTTTTCCATCCCATGCATAGCTTTTCCCATCGGCGGAGTAGTCCATGCGGCTGTCCGGCTCAGCGATGAGCCATGGCGACCACACGGGCCATCTCTTGAAATCGCGGACAGAGGCGTAAACCTGTTTCACCGGTGCTTCGATGAAAATGGCTTTGTGAACGTGGAATTTCGGCATGATGGTTGGGAATTTGTTACCAGACATTCAGGGAAATGGCCAGAAATTTGGTCGATTCCGGGCGTGCGAAATTTTCCCCCTAGCCCATCTTAGCCCTGTGCAGGAAATGTGGGAAATCGCGGAGCGAGTACTGTTTGCGGACACGCTTGAGGAAAAACTGCGGCTCGGGCCGACCGGTGCTACGGATGATTCGCCGGGCCCAGCGATCGCTTTGCCGGATGCGCCTGGCCGGCCGCAGGAACTCCGCATCCGTGGCGATGGCGTGCGGGTCGATTTTCCCGGCATCCATCGTTTGGACGACGATCGCGAGCGTGGGGTGATGCTGCATTTCCTCGCCAACCACGAATTGTTAGCCGCCGAGCTGATGGCGCTGGTCCTGCTGCGTTTTCCGAATGCGCCGAAGGAATATCGTGCCGGGGTTTATGAGGCGATGCGCGAAGAGCAGGCGCACGCGCTGATGTATGTCCGCCGGATGAAAGAGTGCGGCATCGCGTTCGGCGAGTTGCCAGTGAACAATCATTTTTGGAAGTTGGTCGCGCCGATGGAAACTCCGCTGGATTTCGTCACCCGGCTCAATCTAACTTTCGAGCAGGCGAATTTGGATTTCTCCAAACACTACGCCGGGCTTTTCCGCCAAGTCGGCGACACCGCAACGGCTGCGGTGTTGGAAAAAATCCACCTCGATGAGATCGGCCACGTCGGCCATGGCTTGAAATGGTTCCGCCGTTGGAAAGAGCACGGTGAAACCGATTGGCAGGGTTACCGCCGATGCCTGCATTTTCCGCTCACGCCCGCCCGCGCGAAAGGCCTCGCACCCTTCAATGCGGACAGCCGCCGTCTCGCCGGATTGGACGAGGATTTCATCCGGCACCTCGAAGTCTGCGAGCACTCGCGCGGACGCACACCGGTGGTTCATTGGTTCAATCCAAACGCCGAGTCTCATGCCCGCGCGGCGATGATCGGGAAACCCTGGCAGCCTGACAAAACTGCGCTCGCTCTGGAATCCGATCTCGAAGCACTCCTGCTAGGTTGCTGCCGCCGTGACGATGCGGTGCTCATGCGCCGCCCTCCATCCATCGACCATCTCACGCGGCTCAAGAACGCCGGCTACGAGCTGCCGGAAATTCTAACTGTCGGTAGTCCCGCAGGTCGCAAGCTCGGCGGGCTGCGGCCATGGGCGTGGTCGCCCGATGCCGTGGAGCAACTCCGCCCGTACGCGGACGACGTTTCGCCAAACATGGACCAGCCGTGGCGCGAAGCTTTGCCGCCGGAATGGTTGTCGAAGGAAATCGGCCTGAAACTCGAACAGGCGCTCGGCCCGGTTCCGGAAACCGGTGCGGTGTTTCGTGAAGCCGAACATATTCTAGCAGCCATTACCCAACATCTCATCACCGGCCAGGCTCTTCTCAAAGCCCCCATGTCCTACGCCGGCCGCGGCCACCTGCGGGTGAATACCACGAGCGATCCGGCGAAAACCTGCGGCTGGATCGAAAACACCCTCACCAGCCACGGCGCGGTCGTCGTCGAGCCGTGGCTGGATCGCGTGTTGGATTTCTCAGCGCTTTACGAAATGAAACCCGGTGGTGTAGTTTCGCTCCTTGGCCTCACCCGCATGGAGAACGACGCTGCCGGACGATTCCTCGGCATTCAAGTCAGTCCAAAATGGGGGACGCTGTTGGACCCGGAAACCGCCGTCTTCCTTTTCCGCGATGCGAAGGTGATGGATATCTACCAGGTAGAAATTCCGAAGCTTCTTCCTACCCTTCTCCCCGGCTACGTCGGCCCGCTGTGTGTCGATGCGATGGTCCACCGTCGCGCGGATGACTCGCTCGCGATCAAGCCCGTGGTGGAAATGAACGTGCGGCTGACGATGGGCCGCATCGCCTGGGAATGGATGAGACGCCGCCCCGGTAGCAGTGGCGGCACGCTGCGTTTGCTCCGCCGCCAATCGCTGACGGATGAAGAACTCGCCGCTCAAATAAATGGCCCGGGCATTTTCCTGAACGATCCCACCATCGCCACTGCGTTCCTCGCGTATTGGCGGCCAGGATGAGGTAGAAACCTCTGCCACACTCTGCGCCGTTACCTAAGTCAGTTAGGTCTTCCGGCGTTGCCTAGGATTTCCATATAAAGGTCCTCTAACGATCGGCGGATGGGCGCGAAGGCGCGGACCCGGACACCCGCACCGACGAGGGTCTCCACGAGGACGGCGGGATCGGAACCGTGGCGAAGGCAGATACGGTTAGTCCCTAGCACTTCGCCGCCGGTACTGGCGACGATGCCGCAGGCAATGCCCCAAGGTTCGAGATCGACCTCGAAAACCAGGGCGTCATCGTTCAGGTCACCGATCGTTCCTTCAAAGACACGTTTCCCTTCGCGGAGGATAGCGACACGGTCGCACATGAGCTCGACTTCAGCTAACAGGTGCGAATTGAACAGGACGGTCATTCCCCGTTCGTCGCGCAGGTTGAGAATGAAATCGCGAAACCATTTGATTCCCTCGGGGTCGAGGCCGTCGGTAGGCTCATCTAGCAGAAGCACTTCCGGACTTGGGAGCAGGGCTTGGGCGAGAGCGAGGCGCTGGCGCATGCCATGGCTGTAGGTGCGGACTTTCGAGTGAACACGCTTGGTGAGACCGACTTGTTCAATGACTTCTCTGGCGGATTTCGCATCAAAGCCGCTGGAGTAACTCATGAGGATTTTCAGATTTTCCCAACCACTGAGGTAGTCATAAAATGCGGGGGATTCGAATACAGCCCCGACTTTTTGCAGGGCTTTCGAGCGGTTTTGCAAAACGGAAACTCCGCCGATGGTGACATCGCCACCGTCGGGCAAGACCATGCCGAGGATGATGCCGAGCGAGGTACTTTTTCCCGCGCCGTTGTGACCGAGCATGCCATAGATTTCGCCCTTTTTGACGTGGAACGAGACATCGGTGAGCGCGGGTTTCCCGCCGAAGGATTTGTAGAGGCCGGTGGCTGCAAGCATAAGAGAGGGGTTTTCAATTTCCGACGACGAAACGTTGTTTGTTAGCGCTTGAGAGATCGGCGTAAAGGAAATTCACCTTGCCGAGATGCCAGGCTTCCTTGTCGGTGATGAGCGGGATTTTATCAGGGCGGTCCTTGATACCGAAGAAGACGAGTTGAGAGATGAGTTGGCCGCTTTGGGTGGAGTTCCAGAGGTAGCTGGAGCCGGTGCTTGCATACTTTTCGTGGTCCGCAGGGCATTTGAAGGCCTCCGGTGATTCGAAGTAAGGGAGGAGCACGGTGTCTAACACAGGAAGGTCCTCGGATTTGGATTTGCGACCTGCTTCAAGGATGGGCAGGCGTTCGTTGTGCTCCTGGATATAGGTTTGCAGGCCGACTCCAAGGGAGCGAAGGTTGTTCAGGCAGGCAGCTTCGCGGGATTTTCCGATGAACGAGGTCGTGAGCGGATAGGCGATGCCGGCCAGGGCACCGATGATGGCGATGACAACGAGCAATTCAATCAATGTGAAGCCGCGGTGTTTCATCAGTGGCGGGGACCGAATTCATTGCCGCGAAGGCCTTGCATGGTTTCGTTCATGGCGTCCATCAAAGGGGCAAGGTCGAGTTTGGTATCCGAGTTGGATTTTTCGAAATAGGCTCGCATGCCTTCCTGACTGATTTTTTCCAACAGTTCATCACTCATGGCATCGGTGCGGGCCATGTCATCCT
>JBDTNJ010000308.1:0-10727 GCA_039933825.1 Luteolibacter sp. | reverse complement strand
GTGAAGAACGGGAAAACCACCACTTACAAGATCACCTCCACCGGCAAGCTCATCGACGACGCGCTGGAGGCCATCGAGAAGGAGAACCCGAAGCTCAAGGGCGTGCTCGACCGCCGCTACACCCAGCTCCAGATCGATCCCGCGAACCTCAGCAGCCTCATCGACCTCATCGCCAGCATTCCGTTCCAGCACGCGGATCTCCACGCGAAGGACATCCTCGGGCATGTTTACGAATACTTCCTCGGCCAGTTCGCCCTGGCGGAGGGGAAAAAGGGCGGCCAATACTTCACGCCCAAGTCCATCGTCAGCCTCATCGTCGAGATGATCGAGCCCTATCAGGGCCGCGTCTATGACCCCGCCATGGGCTCCGGCGGCTTCTTCGTGCAATCCGAGCGCTTCATCGAGGAGCACGGCGGCAAGCTGGGGAATCTCTCGGTTTACGGGCAGGAAAGCAATCCCACCACCTGGCGGCTCGCGGCGATGAACATGGCCAGCCGACATCGACCGACAGGTTAATGAGGCGATCAAGAAGGGAGTTGAAGCCGCCGTTAAAGGTCGTTCATCCTTCTCGGCGTCATCGTCAAACATCGGTCGTGAAGTGGGGGCGATGATGATGGAGTTTATGAAGAAATGGGTGTCCTCTTTCAAGAATTCAAAACCTAGCAGTTTGGAATTTAATAGGATATTCGACCGCGCCGTGGACCAACAGCCGCGGCCCGGAGAGGGACATATTTTTCGTCAACTTGCCGATGAGATGATTTCAATGCTCGTCGAGTTGGTTTTTGTGGAAGATCCTGGAAAGGTGATTCATCTTTCTCCGCTGAAGTCTCTCCTCTCACAGCAGCGGAAGGTCACGATTGCCAGCCTGAACTACGACAATTGCGTTGAGCTTTTCTGTGATCGCGCTGGGATTTCCTGCGATACGGGGATCGATGAGTGGTCAACGAAAGGCACCTTCACCGGCGGGCAAGACGGGGTATTTCTCCTGAAATTACATGGGTCGATTGATTGGAGGCAAATTAATGACGTGAGAACGGAACCACGTCCTATGCCTCACCGGACTATTAGCCGTGCGACTGCGGATGAGGCAAATGAAAGGGCCTACCGTCCGGCGGTAATTTTCGGCAGTAGGAATAAATTGACGGCCGAGGGGCCGTTTTTGGATTTGCTGCGGACTTTCCAATTGGAATTACAATGTGCGGACCGGTTGACCGTTGTCGGATACGCTTGCCGCGATTGTGGAGGAGGAACTCGGTGGGGAAGATGTCACCCTTGTGGAATTCGCACCGTGACGGCAGCCTTGTAAAACCGACCCAACTAATTTACACATCTTAAGAAACCGATGATTACCCGACTCAACCTTCAAAACTTTGGACCTCTGGCCAAGATCGACTGGCCAAAACTTGGCACGATCAATCTGGTGCTTGGCGGTAACGGTGCAGGAAAGACTTTCCTTCTGAAGTCTCTCTATTCGGCAATCCGGACGTTGGAAGATTACCGGCGCGGGAATAATCCCAAGTCTGCTTCCGAAATATTGTGGGAGAAACTGCATTGGACGTTCCAAGCTGACAAGATCGGCGATCTCGTGACCAAAGGGGCCGACCGAAATCTGTCCTTCAAATGCTGGGTGGGAGATAAAGACTTCTCTTACAGCTTCGGTAAAGAAACAGCGAAGCAGATTGCCACTCTCGAAAATCACGTGCCAGCAAGATCCAGCAACTCGATCTTCCTGCCCGCAAAAGAGGTCTTATCGCTACAGCCGATCATTCTTCGATCAAGAGAGGTCGAGCAAGAGTTTGGATTCGACGATACCTATCTGGATTTGGCCCGTGCATTAGGGCAGTCCACACAGAGAGGAAGAAATTACGTGGAATTTGCCGGGTGCCGCGCCAGCTTGGAGGAAATCCTCGGCGGCAAGATTGAATACGACGAAGGCGCAAAGCGCTGGCAGTTCAGAAAGGGTAAGCAAAAGTTCCCCATCAGTGTCGCTGCTGAAGGAGTCAAGAAGATCGCCATTTTGGACACGCTATTGGGCAATCGTTATCTCGATCCGAACTCAATCATTTTCATTGATGAGCCCGAGTCAGCTCTGCATCCGGGGGCTCTGATTCAGCTTCTGGATATCGTAGCGATTTTGGCGGAGCGAGGTATCCAATTTTTCATGGCAAGCCATTCCTACTTCGTGGTGAAGAAGCTCTTCCTCATCGCGCAGGAGAAAGGGATTTCGATTCCGGTGCTGGCAGCGGACGGAGAGGATTGGCGGACTGCCGACCTGAAAGACGGTATGCCGGAAAATGCGATCATCGATGAGTCGATCCGGCTCTACGAAGAAGAAGTGGATCTCGCCATCAAGTGACCATGGATCCATTCATCGAGTCCGAGATGACTTTCGGCCCGTACCCGGACGGGCACTGTTTCCGTGTGGAAACAAGCGACACCTACAAGGCTGTTCAAAACGGGGTGAAGATGGTGGAGTTCCTTCTGCTTCGCAGCCAGACCAGCAAGCCGCCGGTGGTCTGGATCGTCGAAGCAAAGCCAAGTTCACCCGATCCAAAGACTCAGCCTAAATTCAGAGAGTTTATCAGGGACATCCACGACAAGCTTTCCAATGGGTTAGGACTGGGTATTGCCGCGATTCTCAAACGCCATCCCAAGGCTCTAGTGGAACTCCCCGAGCTTTTTAAGAACCTCGATCTTGAGGTGGCGGAGTTTCGGCTCGTCCTAGTCATCAATGGGCATGAGGAGTCTTGGTGCGCTCCGTTACAAGATGCGCTGCGGAAAGAACTTCATGCTGTCTCAAAGGTCTGGGCGCTTGGTCCGAATGCCGTGATCGTCATCAACCATGAGCGGGCAAAAAAGGTAGGTTTGATTTCAGCACCGTAAATCCCTCCTGATTATTTCCTGGACGTCATGATCACCGAAGACCAACTCGAACATCTCGCGATCCAGTGGTTTCAGGACACGGGGTGGAGCTACGTGAACGGCACCATAATTTCGCCGGAGGGCGAGGCACCGGAGCGGGAAGATTTCCGGGCGGTGGTCTTGAAAGGGCGTCTGGCGGATGCGGTGAGCCGCCTGAACCCGAAGCTGCCGCCGGATGCAGTGGCGGAGGTGGTGCATGGGATCGCTGACGGCGAGCGAGGAGTGGTTCATGCCGTGGCGGACGATTTCGAATGAGAACGACAAGCCGCAGGTGGAGTTCGAGCTGGAGAAGATCGTGCGCGGGTTTTTCCGGCCGGATCTGTTTGATTTGCGCCCCCGCGCAAACCCTGCGGGCGACCTGAAAAGGTCGTCTATGTCGCTCCGCTCCATTCTGGACTACGTGCGGTATTTCATCCTGTTCGAGGAGGACGGCGGCAAGAATACCGCTTTCCATTGTCCACGCATGCGCACAGCGGCGAGACGCCACAGCCACGTTGGGCAGTTCCGCGACAGCGTGCGGGCGAGGATGCGGATTCTGATCCGGCAGCTATTGCGGAAATACAAGTATCCGCCGGACGGGCAGGAAGAAGCCATTGTTCTCGTTCTGAAGCAGGCTGAAGAACTAGCGGATGCGTGGACGGGTGGAATGTAGCGGCGTGTCTATGACCGTCGCTGGCTACTAGGGGAAGAGAAGCCTCCGGCGGGAGAAGGTGAAGTGCGACATGGAAGGCGATTGTGCTGGTGCTGAAGCAGGCGAAAGAATTGGCGGATGCCTAGATGGAGGGAGGAGATTGGATTGATGATTTTAGATTTTTGATGGCAAGAAAAGAAGAGTTTGATGGTTGATGGGCAGAGGAGGATTTGCACATCGAATATCGAACGCCTAACATTCAACGCTGAAGGAAAGATGGATCTGCGACGCTCATAGAGACGCCGCTACAGGGGAGAGGAAGACGCGGAGCGAGACGCCCGCAGTCACTTTGTGCGATGCGGCGAGACGCCACAGCCACGTGGAAGAGGGCTTCATCTTAGCCACTCTCAACTCTCAACCTTCAACTCTCAACAAAATGACTCCATGGACTAATCCAAGACCAAGTCCCGCTGGAAAATCCGCAAAAGCCTGCGATGAATGAGGCGATGCCAGCGGCCCATGAAAATCGAAGCGCGAATGGAGGGAAACTCCACCATCATAAGACCCTGCTGGCCATCGCCATTTTCAAGTGGTGCAAGGGGGTGCTGCTGATCCTGCTGGCATTTGGATTGTTCAAGCTGCTCCACCACGACGTGGGTGCGATGCTCGAAAGCCTGGCGAACAAATTGCGGGTGGATCCTGAGAATCGCTACCTTGGCGAGGCGCTGGCGAAACTCCATCTGCTGGATGACGGGAAACTGGAGAAACTCAGCGGCATCACCTTCGCCTACGGGGTGCTGCTGCTAACGGAAGGCACGGGGCTCTACTTTGAAAAACGCTGGGCCGAGCTGCTGACGGTGATTGCGACGGGATGTTTTATCCCATTGGAACTGTATGAGCTTTTCGTGTCCGTTTCTCCGGTGAAATGTCTGTTGCTGCTGATGAACGTAGGGATTGTCATGATTCTCATCGTCACTCTGCGCCGCCAAGCGGCCAAGCCGGACTTGGAGGAGGCGGGGAGACGTGATACTGTTAGTTAGGGCTAGGGACTTGGTTAGGGCCGTCTTTGAATATATTGACTCGGAGCAAGATGCTCCTGCAACGGCCTGGAGCGAGACGCTCCAGCCACGATACGCCGCTGAGTGGCGTGCCGGACCACTGGGATCAGAGCGGTTTTTTCTCGATGAGCCGGAAGCGGTCGAGGTAGCTGCCGTTGTTGAACTTGCGGCAGCAGTCATAACAGGCGACGACACGCTTGATGGGTTTGACGCGGTGGATGGTGGAAAAACAATTGGAGCAGATGTAGGCGTGCTTGCGCTTCATCTTGCGGCGCTTGAAGGGCAGGTTGTGGAAGGGTTGCTCGCCGGGGATGCCGAGGTCCGCGCAGGCGCTCTGCCATTCCGGGCCGTGGGGCTCGATGCGGCGGCGGCCACAGCGCTCGTAGGCGACGAGGTGGGCGAGCTCGTGCTTGAGCGTGCGCCAGAGTTCCTCGGGCTCGCATTCTTTGAGTTTCGGATTGAGCTCGATGGAGCGATCCGGCCACCAGGCACGGCCGGCGGTGGTCTGCATGCGCGGGTTCCAGGAGACGCGCACTTTCCGCGCGAGTTCGTGAAGCAAAAGGGTTTTGGAGGCTTCCACACACCATGCCGTTAGACCGCCATCATCCCGGAGTGATTGCTTACGAGGGGCTTCCGCAGGTTTCAGGGCACGGAACCAAGAAGTCCATCTGAATTCAAGCTGCGGCATGCTACGACCCATTTGAAAGACGGTTACCAGCTTTCCCGAACGATGGCAACAGGGGCTTCTGAAGAAAGACGATTTTTTATGCGAAGCGGGATTTTCCGGATGGATGATGTGTCTGGAAAATGAATTTTCCCGCAAAGGAAATTTGCCTTGGCGGAATTTATCTCCACAGTGGCCGGATGACTGAAAACTTTCACGGATGGGCTGCGACGAAAGCAGGACAGGCACTCGCAGAGTTTGAATTCGATCCCGGTGCGCTGCGCCCGGAACAGGTGCAGGTGAAGGTGGAATCCTGCGGGATCTGCCACTCGGACCTCTCGATGCTCGATAACGATTGGGGGAACTCCAGCTATCCGCTGGTGCCCGGCCATGAGGTGGTGGGCGTGATCGAAAAAACGGGCGATCAAGTCAAGGGCCTGGCCGTGGGCGACCGCGTGGGTCTCGGTTGGTTCGCTGGAAGCTGCATGTCCTGCCAGCCATGCCTATCAGGACATCACAATCTCTGCGCAAAGGGCGAGCAAATGATCGTGGGCCGCCACGGTGGCTTCGCGGACCGGGTGCGCGCGAATTGGGAGTGGGCGATCAAGCTGCCGGAAAAACTCGATCCCGCCAGTGCGGGTCCGCTTTTCTGCGGGGGCATCACGGTGTTCGCGCCGATCACTGATTTCGGCGTGAAGCCGACGGATCGTGTGGGTGTGATTGGGATCGGCGGACTGGGCCACATGGCGGTGCAATTTCTCAATAAATGGGGCTGTGAGGTGACGGCGTTCACTTCCAGCGAGGCAAAGGCGGATGAGGCACGGAAACTCGGCGCGCATCACGTCGTGGGAACACGTGACGCGGCGGCGTTGGCGAAAATCGCCGGTTCGCTGGATTTCATCCTGGTGACGGTGAATGTGAGCGTGGACTGGGATGCCTACATTGCGGCGCTGGCACCGAGCGGCAGGCTGCATTTCGTGGGAGCTGTGTTAGAGCCAGTGCCGGTGCATGCATTTTCGCTGATCGGTGGGAAAAAATCGATCTCGGGCTCGCCGCTCGGCTCGCCCGCGACGGTGGCGACGATGTTGGATTTCTGCACCCGCCACTCGATCGCGCCGGTGATCGAAACATTTGCGATGGGCGATGTGAATGCGGCGCTGGACCATCTCCGGTCGGGCAAGGCGAACTACCGTATTGTCCTGAAAAATAGTTAGAACGCCATCCGGATGCCTGCCAGCCATGTCCAGCCGCTGAAATCGCCGCCGCCGGTGCCGCCATCGAGGTAGCTGTATTTCACGCCGGACATGAGTTTGAGTTTCTGGCCGTGGATATAATAGTTCAGCCCGGCGTATCCCGCGAAATAGGCATCGCCCTTTTTATCGTCGGTGCCGGGGGCGAGGGCTTCGTAACGGGCAGGGAGGAACACGCCGTTTTCCTGACTGCTGCCAGCGAGTTCGAAAGTGGTGATGAGTTGCAGTTTCTCCGAAAACGAATACGTGGGCATGGCGGATAGCCCCCATACGTTAGGACGGCCGTTTGCTCCATTTCCCCAGAGAAACTCGGTGGTCAGGCCATAGGGTCCTTCGGTGAGTTGGTTGGAAAGCGAGACGCAATCCGAGTAGGATGGCGATACCAAGCAGGACGGCGAGGCAGCATAACCGGGGTCCGTGTTATGCAGGTATTGCACCTTGACCTCGGCGAGATCGAAGGGGGTGGACTTGGTATAATCATAACCCAGCTTCGCGAGGATCATGGTGCCGCCTTCGAAGTGGGACCACTCGTCCTCGCGCTCGTTGCTGTAGGCACCGAGAAAATACAACCAGCCGCCGGCAATGCCCTTGCCACTCACCCATGCTCCGGTGAGCTCGCCGCCATAGAACATATTGCCAAGAGCGGAACGCTCGAAGGGCAGGAAGTCCCGCGATGAGTATTCCTGTTCGCGGTTGAATTTCAGCTCGGTTTTTCCGACTGATAGATTGAAAGCGTCGCACGCGGCGTAGGTGGCGTACATTTCCGCCGTCCGCTTGTAAACGCGAGGCGAGAGGTCTGGATTCAGATCGCTGAGATAGAGGAAGGTGAATTTGTCAAACAAGCGGCCTTTCAAGCCGAGGCGGATCCGGCGGACTTCGATATTCCCCCAGTTTCCCTCCTCCGGCCTATCCGCAGTGCCGTAGTTTCCCGAATCATCGGAGCCGTAAGCGTATTGGGTCTGGAGTTGGCCGACGAACGCCAGTTCCTGAAGAGTGGGATTTCCGCTATCCTGATAGAGCACGGGCACCGACCAAAGCCGGTCCATTTCCGATCCTTCCGCGAGCTTGCCGACCAACAATCCGGTGGCCGCGGCGGAAGCGAATTCCAACAATCCCGCTCCGGCCCACAGGACGGCGGCGGTTTTCACAATTCCTTTCATTGTATTGATTCCCGCAGATGAGATGCGAGGCCATCAGGTCAAACCGGACGCCCGCCCACCCGCAAGTGGCAAGCAACCCATGCCGAGCCTATGGCAAGCCACGCTCCAACAGAAAAGCCGCACCCGGGTGATGGGATGCGGCTTTAGGATGAATCAGGAAGATCAGCCCCGGTGGGTCCACTCCGGCAGACGGATGATCTCGCCGCCCTTGAGTGCGGACTGATGGGCGAGGATACCGGTGCAGGTGATATTCGCGCTCTCGATGGCATTCGGATACGCGTCCTGACCGGTCTTGAGCATTTCCACGAACCGATGGACCAGATGCGGGTGCGAGCCGCCGTGGCCGCCGCCCTGGGTAAACGAAAGGTGGTCCTCCTTACCATCGCCGCCATAAACACCGCCGGTGGTGAAGGCTTGAATTTCCTCGGGAAGGTAGTGGGCGAAGTCCGGGCATTTCACTTCGGATGGGATTTCCGGCTCCGGCAGCTTGGCTGTGTGGATGACCAGCGGGTCGTGCTCGATGAGCGGCCACTCGACGGATTGTTTGGTGCCATACACTTCGAACGACTCGCGGTACTGGCGCGCGACGTCAAACAACGAGCGGACGACTTGCGCTGATAGATCGCTATCCTTCATTTTGATATGGCAGGTTTCCACAGCGAAAGTGGAGCCATAACAGGCGTGCATTTCCTCCGCGATGGTGCCGGATCCGAAACAAGAAACGTATTCCGCCTCGCTGCGCATCAACCCGAGGATGGGGCCGACGCAGTGGGTCGCGTAGAACATCGGCGGGAGGCCCGGCCAGTAGCCCGGCCAACCTTCCATGTCCTGCTGATGGGAGGCCTTGAGAAACTGGATTTTCCCGAGATCGCCCTTTTCATAAAGCTCCTTCATGAAAAGGAACTCGCGCGCATAGACGACGGTTTCCATCATCATGTATTTCAAACCGGTCTGCTTGCAAAGGTCGATGATCTGCTTGCACTCGTCGAGTGAAGTAGCCATCGGGACGGTGCAGGCGACGTGTTTGCCGGCCTTGAGCGCCTGGATCGCCTGCTTACCGTGGTCGGGGATCGGGGAGTTGATGTGGACGGCGTGGACATCGGGGTCCGCCAACAAATCCTCATACGAGGTGTATCGTTTTGCGATGCCATACTTATCGCCAATCTCATCCAGCTTCGACTGGGTTCGCTGACAGATCGCATGCATGTTGGCATCCGGGTGGCGTTGATAGATCGGGATGAACTCGGCTCCGAATCCGAGGCCGACGATGGCGATGTTGATACCTGACATGGCTTTTTTTGTATGGGAAAGAGGGTTTGCAGCGACTATGACGTCACGGTAACTGGATCGACCATCGGCCGCTTGTAGATTCACGGCAGGCTTGTGTAAAATTCCGCCATTTCCAGGAGCTGGCGGAGTGCTGGTTACACATGTTTCTTTAAAAGCGGGCCCGCAACCAGTTTGCGGCGCTCCGCCCGGTATTGGCTGGCGGTCTGCCCCATCTGGCGGCGGAACTGCCGGGCAAAATCACTGTGATCGTAAAATCCGGACTCCAGCGCCACGTTTGTCACCGGATCATTGGTCCTGACTAACAAATCACAAGCCTCGATCACCCGCATCCGGATCATGTAGTCACGCGGGGTCGTTTGGAAGGTGGTGCGAAATTTCCGCTCGAACTGGCGGACGGACATGTGGACCATTTTCGCGAGCGATGGGACGTCGAGTTTTTCGCGGAAATGAAGTTTCAGATGATCAGCCACCACGGCGAGTTCGAGATACGGCTGCATCGCCGCGCGCTGGGCTTCGTAACTGCGGACGGTGCCGCAGAGTCCGCAGATTTCCCCAGATCGATCGAAGAGCGGAAGCTTGTCGGTGACGAACCACTCGGGCTTGCCATCGATGTTAGGGAAAAGCTCGATGATGCCGAGCAGGGGCACCCCCGTGGTCATCACCTGTTGGTCATCGCAGCGATATTTTTCCGCGAGCTTCGGTGGGAAAATCGCGCAGTCCGTGAGGCCGATGATCTCGGATTCCGTGCGGAATCCGCAGCGGGCGAAAAAATCCGGATTGCCTGCGATGAGTTTGCATTCCCGGTCTTTCGCGAAAAACAAGGTTCCGGAAAGATGATCGAACAAATGCCGGAATTGACCCCGCGAAAGCTGCTCAATCCAAGTTTTCTGATGTTCTTCGGGAGTCATCTGGCGGAATTCTACACAAAGCACCCGCAATTCTACAAGCGATCCTTGAATGGATCACGCACATTGAAAGATCGTCCACAAGGGGCCCCGTTCAAACACCACACTACCGTCACGCATGAAAAAACTCCTGATCTTCGCACTCGGAATCCTGGCTGCCAGCTTCGGCTATTCCCAACCCCTCAGACTGCCCGGTGAAAACGCCCGCCGTGTGGAAGTCCTGTTTCTTGGTGCACCCACGGCGAATCATCCGGGCCACGATCCCATCGAGCGTTATCGTGTTTTAAAGAAAGCGCTCGGCGCGGATGGAATCAATATTTCCTATACGGAGGATCTGACAGATCTCCGCCGCGATCTGTTGGACCATTACGATGCACTGATGATGTATGGTAACTGGATGCAAAACGGGGCGATGGACCCGTCCCAGGAGAAGGCACTGCTCGGGTACGTGGAAGATGGCGGTGCGTTCCTGCCGCTGCATTGCGCATCCGCCTGTTTCGGTGGTTCGGAGGCATTTGTGAAACTCGTGGGCGGGCGTTTCAAGTCCCATCAGACTGCGGTTTTCAAGACAACCATCTCCCTGCCGGATCACCCGGTCATGCGTGGCTACAAGGACTTCGAAACATGGGATGAAACCTACGTGCATGACCGGCTGAGCGATGACCGGATCGTGCTGCAAAAACGCGAACAGGAGCCGTGGACCTGGGTCCGCAAACAGGGCAAGGGCAATGTTTTCTACACCGCTTACGGACACGACATGCGCTGCTGGGAACAACCCGCATTCCACGATCTCCTCCGCCGCGCGATCCTCTGGAGCGTGGGTCCGGAAGTCCGCGCCAAGCTTGCC
>JBDTNJ010000307.1:0-4497 GCA_039933825.1 Luteolibacter sp. | reverse complement strand
GGTCTCCAACCGGTGAAATACGAAGTGGCCGAAAAGAAGACCGTCTGGTGGTGCCAGTGCAAACACACAGCCCATCCGCCGCTTTGTGATGGTTCTCACAAGAACCTACCTGCCCAAGAGGGATGACTTGACTTCACGAGCCCCAAGGAAGGACGGACTCCGGTCCTTGATTTCAAAGTGACCCGCTCAGTAAGTTTTCAGCCACTCAATGATGTCGGCGACATCTTGGGGAGCGAGAGCCAACTGATCAGCACCGAGCATGAGCGACCGATCCAGGTTTTTCCGCTCACCGACTTGGTCTTTAGGCACCTTTTGAGTGAATCCGCCAGTCGATCGCATGACAATCGGATTTCCATCCGCGAGAACCCGGCCGTCGATTTGTTTGCCATTCTTGAGCAGGATCGTCGTCCCATCGTAGCCGTGGGCAATATCTGCCGATGGATCAATAATGGCCTTGGCAATGACTTCCGGTGGCTGGCGGGAACCGAATCCTTTAAGGTCCGGCCCATAGTCCGGCCCTGCGTTGTCGAGTTTATGACACATGACGCAACGGCTGGCTGCGAGTTTGCCGCGAGCGGTATCGCCTTTCAGAGCCATGACATCAGCGACGGTGAATTTCGTAGAATCCGGTTTCGCAGGCATGGTGATTTCAACGAGTGGATCGGCTTTTTCCAAGAGTCCGCGTTTTTCGAGTTCGGGCTTGAGATTGAATGACTCCCATTCTCCTTCACTGCGGCTGGTGAGCCACCAGCGCGCCTGATCTCTGACAGTCGATCCTTCGGTGGCAAGATCCATCAGCGCCTCGGCGGAGGCTTTGGACTTAATGAAAGCGATGGAATCCACAGCGAGCTTGCGTTGATCCGAGTTCAGTTTTTCGCTGGCTGCGCGGACTTTCAAAGCGGCCACTGCTGCCTCGGGTTTCAAGCGCCAGGTGAGGCGGGCGAAAGCATCCGTCCATGCGGCGGGTTCGCCGGATATCATGTCTTCAATGAGGACTGTCCACAACGCTTCGGTGTTGTGACCGCCACCAACGCCGATCGATTCGAGATAGGAGCGGTCCTTGCCGTCGTAACCTTTCGCCACGTTGACGAGTATTTCGCGAGCTACATCGAATTTTCGATAGCGCATGGCGATGGCCGCTTCGGCACGGACCTCAGGAGCCGGATCGGTGGAGAGCTTGACGGCGTAGGGTAAATCATCGATCGCGCCATCCGTCCGGCGTATCGCCCGGAATGTGGTGAGGCGGGTGGCAGCATTCTTACTGGAGAGCAGTAAATTCAAACGGGTTTTGCCGTTTTCGCCGAGGTAGGGCAAGAGCCAGATGGCGCGGGCCGCGATGTACGGATTGGGCTCTTCCAGAACCTTTGCGACTGCCTCAAATGCGCCTTGGCCGGAGGATTTGAGCTTCTGAAATCCCAGGTAGCGGACGTTCACGGCAGGCGACTTCAAAGCGAGCACCGCACCGTCGATGGTGTTAAGGTCAATTTTCGGAATCATCGGTTTGAAGCCTCTGGGCGCAATCCGATAGATAACGCCAGATGCCGCGTCATCCTGCGTGTCATGGCCACCAACACGCGGATCGGTCCAATCGGCGACATAGATCGCGCCATCAGAACCCACGCAGACGTCGGAGGGGCGGAAATTGAAACGATTTCTATCGACGTCATCAGGCTCCGCTTTTTGCTTTCCGCCTCCGGTGAAGTCGGCACCGACGAATTTTTTCTCAGGATTGGTGGTGACGAAATCGGTGCGTTCGAGTTTGAACCCCGCGCCATCTAGGGCAGGTTGATAGCCGAAGATCACATTTCTGGCAGACTCGCATGAAAGCAGGGTTCCGACATATTTTGGGTCGAGAGCTCCATTTTCATAAAAGGCGATGCCGGTCGGTGCGCCGCCGCCATAAACGTCTCCGGGGGGCATGCTGCCGGGATCTTCCTGACGCCAGTGGGCTGTCGGCGTGTCTTGGCCCGGGCGCTGGTCCGCGTTCCAGAATCGTTTGCCATCATTGGAGAAATAACCGGCGTTTCCATACTCCAACACGTGGCTGGTCCGGCAAGCCGGTGGATCATCATTGTCGTTTTGGAAGACGTTTCCGTTGGAAGTGACGGTCTGCTCGTAGGAATTCCGATAGCCGTATCCAACGCACTCGGCATGAGTCGCGTCCGGGTTCATACGGATGGTGAATCCGCCGACATAGACGAAGCCGTCGTCGCTGGCCTGACCGGAAATCGAATTGGTATCCACGGGCCATTCACCACCGCCGCTTTTATAATAACTGCTACCGATGCGAAAGGTTTTGCCGGACTTGTCGGTGAAAATACCGCACGTGTTGCCCTGACTGAAATAGAATTTTCCGTCGGGCCCAGCCGTTAGGGAATGCAGCGAGTGATCGTGATTTTTCCCGTTGAATCCGGTGAGGAGGACTTCCCGCGTATCACCGTCCTTTGGGTCGAATTTCAGGTCGCGGTTGACGTCGGTGAGCTTGAGAAGATTCGGCGGCTGGGAAACGATAACGACGTTGTCGAATACCGCGATACCCAGGGGAGAAACGAGCTCAGGATCCTGCCAGAAGGTGCTGGACTTGTCACAAGTACCGTCGCCATCCGTGTCTTCCAAAATGACGATGCGGTCGCCAACAGGTTGGCGACCAGCTTTTCCCCGATAATTCACTCCCTCTGTCACCCAAATCCGTCCGAGGTGATCAATGTCCATGTTGGTGGGATTGAAAAGAGCAGGGGAAAGAGCCCAAGGAGTGATTTCCAGTCCATCAGGCACCACGAAGGATTTCAAGGGAATTGAGGGCGGTTCCTGGCTTGGGGACCAAGCGTTTGCAATCGGGACGATCGCGAGAAATGTGAGTCCGTAAAAGGTTTTCATGGGCAATATCGAGCGTGGAGAAGTGGCTAATACCGCCATTTACATGGTCAGCTATCAACAAAATCCAGGGAGCTGCTTTGACAAGAGAGATGGCACTGGCTATCCAAGCCCATGCGATCGCTGATCAAGCACGTCCTCAAAAGAACCGAGCCCACCGACACTCTCCACGTGGCCGGTTGGATCCGCACGCGGCGGGACTCAAAATCGTTTTCCTTCCTCGAACTCAACGACGGGACTTGTCTCGGAAATCTACAGATCGTGGCTGATGCGGGGATTCCCGGATACGAAAATATCGCAAAAATGAGCACGGGAGCATCAGTAGAGGTTCGTGGCAGATTGGTCCCATCCCCTGCAGCGGGGCAGACTTGGGAAATGCACGCGGCCTCGCTGAACTTGCTCGGGGAAGCGCCTGATGATTATCCGCTTCAGAAAAAAGGCCACAGCACCGAATTTCTTCGGACTATTGCCCATCTCCGCCCGCGGACGAACCTTTATGGAGCGGTTTTTCGGATGCGCAGCCGGATGGCATATGCGGTGCACAAGTTTTTCCAAGAGCGGGATTTCATCTACGTCCACACGCCGATCATCACCGCCAGCGATTGCGAGGGTGCGGGTGAAATGTTTCGTGTAACGACTTTGCCGGATGACCGGTTTTCGCATGACGCTGAAGACTTTTTCGGCAAGCGGGCATTTCTCACCGTGAGCGGTCAGCTTGAGGGCGAAACATTTGCCTGTGCGCTTTCAAATATTTACACATTCGGTCCTACCTTCCGGGCGGAGAACTCAAATACTTCACGCCATGCCGCTGAATTTTGGATGATCGAGCCAGAAATTGCATTCTGCGATTTGGAGGAAGATATGGATTTGGCCGAGGCATTGGTGAAATTTCTGGTGCAAGAGGCATTAGACAAGAATGAAGGTGACCTTTCAATTTTTGAGAAATTTGTAGATAAAGGATTGCATGAGAGGCTGGAATTTGTGGCCAGCAGGCCGTTTGAGCGAATCTCATACACTGAGGCGGTGAAACTGCTTCAAGCCAGTGGTAGACCATTCGCCTACCCGGTCGAATACGGGTTAAACCTTCAATCCGAACATGAGCGTTGGCTCACGGAGGAGTATTTCAAGAAGCCTACTACCGTCTTTAATTACCCAAAGGAAATCAAGCCGTTCTACATGCGTCTCAACGACGATGACCGAACAGTCACGGCCATGGACGTGCTGGTTCCTGGAATTGGAGAAATCATCGGGGGGAGCCAACGCGAGGAAAGGCTGGGCGTCTTACTAGGTAACTTTGCAAAACATGGATTGGATCCGGAAGCATATAGCTGGTATACCGACTTGAGAAAATACGGCAGTGTGCCTCACGCTGGATTTGGGTTGGGTTTTGAACGCATGCTCATGTTCGTGACCGGTATGGCTAACATCCGGGATGTGATTCCTTTCGCAAGGACGCCCGGCAACTGCGAGTATTGAGGACTGACAGCGGGACCGCGCCGGAGGCGTAGGTTCTCTGGAGGCATAGGTCCTATAAGACCCATAGGACCTATTGAAGGGCAACAAGTTCCGTTAGATCATCTATTTCAGGGCAAAAAAGAGCCCGGCTCCTTTTGACAGGAGCCG
>JBDTNJ010000306.1:0-8532 GCA_039933825.1 Luteolibacter sp. | reverse complement strand
GATGCGCACTGAGATGATAGCACCCGCCGATCAGAACCTGCCTGCTATTGGCAAGAGCATGACCCGCGTCCGTACTCAGAATGAACTGCCGCCGGAATAACAGCTTATCGAGCTCCGCGGAGTCGTTAACCAGCGTGGATTTCATGGGCGGTGGTGGACGTTGATGGATTGGCGCAGCCTCGCAAGTTCGTGCGTTTGAGGGTCACCCAATGCTGACCGGTGTGACAGAACATGTCGATGTGGCGCGCGCTAAACTTGAACTGAAGCGCTCGCGAAGCAAAGGATTTCCGGAGCTCCGCGAATTCCCGGTTTGATAGACCATAAGCAAGCGTCACGTGAAATCGAAAGCGCGAGTCTTCGATCGGCTGGGCTTGGATTCCCCAACGCTCTGCCAGCTCGCACAGAATGCGCTGGCGCAGTTTTTCCAGTTCGGGACTGGGCTCGACATCTAAAAACAAAATGCCCTCGTCGAAAAAATCAAAACCATTGATCACGATTTCGAATGGGTAAATCTCCCCCCCCAATTGCGCCAGATATTCTTCGAAGGGTGCGCTGTCCGTGACGTTGAAACCGAGCTTAAGCGTGATGTGTGGAGGTGCCTCCAGCCCCGGATTGCGGCCATATTTCCGCAGAATGCCTACTTGCAACCGGGTGACTTCATCCGCCACATCGCCATCGAGCGGGATCACCAACGCAAGCGGCAGAGCATCAAGCGGCCGTGCACACCTTCCACTGGCAAAAGGGCGAGACAACGCACGCAGCGAAGATCGCAACAATTTACGGATCTGCCACAATCCGTTCACCGGCGGATCAACTGCTGAGTGCTCATGAGTCATCAATAAGGGGTGGGAATAGCAGGCGATACATCTAAGAGCAAGAGCAGGAGTCTTGCATTGGGGGGGAGAGAACGGCAGGAGCCGAATCGTCACGAGAAACGGAAGTGGCGATCCTGTCATGGAAACGGCCTTTGGAAACCACGTAATCGCGTATTTCCGGACATACGGAGCTCCCTGGAAACGAGCGTAGGCAGCCTGTCGAGCGACGCGGCTCGAGAAGCCTACCCACAGAATTATCGGGCACTTCCCCTGCTCTTACTCTGAATGGCATTCAGCTTGGTTGCCATTTCCAGCCTCAAATTGCTGAAAAAACAGCACGATAGAACCCCGCGATTGCTTCCGGCGCAGTGCCTTGCATACTCGCGGCGTTCCGCAAAACGAATGCTCACTCTTTTAAAAATCCGCAATCTCGCCCTAGTAGATGAACTCGCATGGGAACTCGGCCCGGGCCTCATCAGCGTCACCGGAGAAACCGGCGCGGGCAAATCCGTCATCGTCGGCGCACTCAAGCTAGTGCTTGGCGAGCGCGCTGAAAAAAACCTGATCCGCTCCGGCGAGGACAATTGCTCGGTCGAGGCGGTTTTCGAACTCAAGGACGCCCGCGAGATCAACGCCATCCTCACCGACGGCGGGCTCGATCCCTGCGACGACACGCAGCTCATCATTCGGCGCGTGATCGGCCAGACGGCGAACCGCCAGTTCATCAACGATTCGCCGGTCACCCTCAATTTACTCAAACGGCTCGGTGAGCATCTGGTAGATCTCCATGGCCCGCACGACCACCAATCACTGCTCTCAGTCGAGCGCCAGCTGGCGATGCTGGATGCCTACGCCGGAGCGGAAGCCAGCGTCTCCAAATACCGCGAATCCTTCCGCGAATGGCGCGCCAAAGCCGCCGAGCTGGAAGAAATCCGCCACGCGGAAAATGCCAGCGAACAGGAACTGGATCTCATGCGCTATCAGCTCCAGGAAATCGACGGAGCGAACCTCAAACCCGAGGACGAACAGGACCTCGAGGATCGTTGGCGGCGTGCGTCGAATTCCACCCGCCTCGTCGAGGCGGCTGCCTCAGCGACCGCTTCATTGAATGGCGAGGACGGCATCCTCGAACGGCTCACCGAAGTGCAGCGCTTGGTGCGCGATTTGGAAAAACTCGATCCTTCC
This sequence comes from Luteolibacter sp., assembly GCA_039933825.1. Lineage (GTDB taxonomy): Bacteria > Verrucomicrobiota > Verrucomicrobiia > Verrucomicrobiales > Akkermansiaceae > Luteolibacter. The sequence goes on along the minus strand of JBDTNJ010000306.1, from coordinate 6,532 downwards.
ATCCGCGAGCGCACCGCCTCTTTGGAAACCGCCTGCCTTGAACTCCAGGACCTCGAAAGCAACCTTGCCGACTATGTGGACGAGCTCGATATCGATCCGGCGGAAGCCGCCACTCTCGAAGAACGAGTCAATTTGCTGGAATCTCTGAAACGGAAATACGGCCCATCTCTCAGCGACGTCCTTACCCGCCGGGACGCCGCCGCCGCCCGCCTCGACACCATCGAAAACCGTGGTGAAAAACTTGAAACACTCGAACGCGAGCTCGCCACCTGCCGCGCGACGCTCGATGCCGGCGGAAAATTACTGAGTACCTCACGGAAGAAAGCCGCGCCGAAGTTAGCGAAGGAAATCGCCAGCCAACTGAAAGACCTCGGCTTCAAACAATCGTCGTTTGAAGCCCCTTTGAAAAGCCTCACTGATCCCGGCCCGCAAGGATTGGAATCCATCGAATTTCAATTCGGCCCGAATCCGGGCGAGCCGCTTCTGCCGCTGCGCCAGATCGCCTCCTCAGGAGAAATCAGCCGCGTGATGCTCGCTGTGAAATCCGCTCTGGCAGATCAAGATGCCACACCTTTGATGGTCTTTGATGAAATCGATGCCAACGTCGGCGGTGAAGTCGCGCGGGCTGTCGGCAGGAAAATGGCGGCACTCGGTACACGCCATCAGGTGGTGGCAATCACCCATTTCCCGCAGGTGGCAGCGACGGCAACCCACCATTTCGTCGTCGAAAAGGAAGTCTCCGGCGGGCGCACCCGCTCACGGCTTTTCCCCGTCAGCGGCGAGACGCGTATCCAGGAACTCGTCCGCATGTTAGGCGGTGGCGGCGAACAGGCGCGGGCGATGGCGGCCTCACTCTTGAATCCATAACATGCCTCACATCTTTAAAGCCGTTCCCGAGTCCGTCGAGTCCTCTTCGAAGGATCTCGCCGCCTCACTAGGTCTTCCCTGGCGCGGAACGGGAATGGCGAGATTGGTGATCGGGCGGCGGGAATGGATCGCCTTGCCGGATCTCGGCGTTGGCCCATTGAACGCGAAAACAGATAGCGGCGCACGCAGTTCCAGCATCCATGCGGAGGAGGTGGAATTGTCAGAAGACGAGCTGACAGTGCGCTTCACCACTACCAATCACTACGGCGGGAAAATCGCCTGCGAAGTTCCCGTCGCGCGAATCGCCCGCGTCCGCAGCTCCACCGGAAAAGCCAAGAAGCGGATCTTCATCCAAACGACGGCGGAGCTACCCGGCGGCTTCCGCTGGAGCATCATGATCAGCCTGGCAAACCGCTCTGACATGCTCTGCCCGATGCTGCTGGGCAGGCGTGCGCTATCAGGATATTTCCTGATCGATCCGCAAGGCGCACATTTATTAGGGCCTAGGCGGCTGCTTGGCTTCGGCTTGACCGACTGATGATGCCCACACCCGGAGTCTCCGGTCGCCGTCCCTATGCTGGGCGAGGGCCGATATGGGTAGCCAGCCAGAAATCCACGGCATCGATGATCTTAGGATAGTCCTTTTCCTCGAAAGCGTGGTCTCCTCCCGGGATTTCAAGAAAACTCTTCTCACAAGTGGCTGCTTGGTAGGCGTCGCGGCTGTCTTGAATCGGCACGAGATCGTCGGCATCGCCGTGGATGAACAGCCAAGGCTGAATCACTGCTTCTGCGGCATGAAGGGTGCTTTCGATGGATTTCAGATCATCGACAAATTTCTCCGTAAGCGGGTGCTCCTCCTCGTCCCACATGAGGCCGGCTCCAGGCACCACATCGCTGAACTCGCGCTGGACGAAGGCGGCGGTGTGCGTCATCCCGGCCAGAGAAATCAGTGTGAAAATCCGCATGTCCCGCGCGGCAGTTAGAACGCCCACGGCTCCGCCCATGCTGTGGCCTGCGTATGCGACTTTCACGTCGTTCGGTACCATTTCGAGCACGGACTGAAGATCGCCGATTTCCTTGGTGACACAGCAATCTTCAAAACGCCCTTCCGAACCGCCGTTTCCCGGGTAGGAAATCCGCAGGCAGGGCCAACCTCGCGCGGCAAGCCCGGTCGCAAGAGCGACGAGCTGCGGACGGTCTTTGTTTCCCGTCAGCCCATGACCGAGGATCACCAGCGCGTCCGCCCGGGTGCCCGGGTGGAAACCGGTATCGATCCGCTCATTCTGGCGGTTTCGGATTTCAGTGGATGTCATCATGGGATTATAGGGTCAGGCGCTTGCCCGGTCAGGGAAAGTTAGCTCGGCGATGCCAGATTTGTCCAGCTCACCGAGTCCAATTTCAACCATTTTCCGGTATTGGAATTCAGCAGCGTCAGATAGCGGCACAAGCAGGCCGGCCTCGTGCGCAAGAGCATTTGCGATGCCACTGTCTTTAGCGGCGTGCGCGGCGGAAAAATAACAATCGTGCTCGCGGGTGATCATGTCATCGCCATCGGTTTCTAACACCCTGGAATTCGCGCCGGTTTGTGAAAAAACCTCCTTAAGCACCTGTAAATCAAGACCCAGCGCCGCTCCAAGGCCGAGACCTTCCGCGAGACCGGCGGTATTGATGTTCATCACCATATTCACCAGCGCCTTGATCTTCGCCGCATGGCCGACCGCACCGACGTGGCGAAGCGAGGAGGAGATATCATTGAGCAGTTCTTGGTGGGTTTCAAAAACCCCGGCATCGCCACCAATCATCAGATAGAGAGTGCCCTGCCGCGCTTGGGGAATGCTGGATGCCATGCTCGCTGCTAGAGTCGATGCGCCCGCGTCCGCCGCTGCTTCGGCTGCGAATTCATGGGTGGAGGGGCTGACTGTGGCACAGTTGATAAACGTCCGCCCTTCCGCGCCTTTTAAAAGGGATTCATCCCCTGTGAAAATTTCGCGCATCGCCACATCGTCGGTCACCACGGTGAAAATCACGTCGCTGGCCGCGGTGACTTCCGGCAGAGTCGCAACGGCCACGGAACCAAGCTCGATCGCCAGTGATGCCGCCGACCCCGGATGATGGTCAAAAATAGCGGCGATCGGATACCCTAGATCCGCCAGGCGGCGGGCGATATTCGCACCCATTCTCCCGACCCCGACAAATCCCACAGTCTGCTCTCTCATTGCCAAAATCTTGAATTCAAAAACCTAGCGGTGCAACTCCTCGTTTCAGTGAAAACAAGCGCACTAGCCGCCCGTTGAAGGGTGGCGGGCTATGGCTCGCTGACATGAAAGCGGAAGAATCCGGTGCCGCCGGGACACGCCGGGATCTGAATCTCAGACCAGGTATCCACAGCATTGTAGCCGGTCACATTCGCAGGATGATCCCAATGGTGCCATACTTTCATGTCATCGCTGGACTCTATCTGGTAAATCCGATACGCCTTGCGGAGGAACCGCAATGAAAGCGTATCACCTGTGGCCGCGATGTCCGCTCGCCATGAGCCAGTGCCTGATAAAGGAGGGCTCCCCAAGAGATACTCGGTGTAGTTGCTAAGCCCGTCACCATCGGGATCGGCGGCCGGTTCGCGGGAAAGCGCGGATATCGAAAGACCGGCGGAAGACGAAACATTCAAACTTTTAACAGACCTGACACCGGCTGATGGATAGGAGGTGAAATTGCTCTCGCTCCATTGTGCGTACAATGAACGGGTAGGCAGCTCATCCATGATCCAAGCGCGCAAAAGGTTGATACCCGCTTGATCCACAACATTCGAACCAAGCGGCGGCATTCTCTTATAACCATTGGTTCCAGACACTTGACTCAGAACCTGCGAGTGGGTGGCGTCGCCTAGAATAATCAGCTTGTCGCCCGGATTCAACGCTGAGCCGCTTGCTCCATTGATCAAGCCTGTCTGCGCGAGTGTGATCTGCGCCCGCCCATCCCATCCTGTCCCTGAGCCGCCAGGCTGGTGGCAGTAAGAACAATTCACTGCCAGATAGGAACGTGCCCGCACCTCCAGTGTCGATCCAGCATCATCCGGTGTCACATGACGGGGCAGGGTCGCCGGCGGTTCCGGGGTGTTTGATAGATAGTTCCCAAGACTCAGTAGATCGATTTGATTGCCGCTGAAGCCATTGATCGTTTTACCCATATTGAGTTGGCGGGTATTGAAAGACAATGCATGTCCAGCCACCGGGTTGTGACAGTTCATGCATTGTGCCCGGCTCGGAATCGACCAATTCTGAGGTGCGGTGACACCACCCACCGTGACGTTGACACTAAGTTCCTCACCTCCATCGTCGGCAAGCGTGGCCTCTGTCTGTTCTTCGTTCCAACGGTAACTCACCCCGTATGCTCCGGTCGCATTCCTCACCAAAAGCCGGGTCTCTATCCGCTTTTTCGTCGCGAGATTTCCACGTTCAGTTTCCAAATCGAAGTGTTTCACCCAGATCTGGCCCGTCGGAAATGTCCAGTTTCCATCCTTGGACCAAGTCATTTTGCTAGTGGCATCCGGAATGGCAAACCACCTGCGCTTGATCGCGTAATCACTCCAAAACGGTAGGATCGGTTCATAAGGCAGCAAACCAGGGGCAGGCGAGAGATCGCTCAGATCGGAAAACAATCCGGTGGCGCTCAGCGTCGTTGGGAAACCATTGCTCAGGGTCGAGGAAGTAATCCGCATGATGCGCCCGCCGAAAAAGTCGGAAACCAACACATCCTTGTTCGATGGATCGGTGCCGAAATTCGCAAAAAGAGATAGACCGGCAATGCGCTGAACCGTCACAGCGCCGCCGGGCACTCCTCCCGCACGGGTGAGGGACCAGATATTCCCGGAAATGAAATCACCAAAAATATAGGATCCGGTGAGGCTGGGAATCCCGGTTCCACGATAGACCACACCACCGATGATCGAGTTACCGGTGAACTGAGAACCAATCGTTCCGGGATGGTTATACTCATAAATCGGATCGATGGAAGTGAAGCCGGCAGGCTTTGGCGGAGGCGTCGGATTGAACAAGGCGGTATCATGTTTACCTTCCCGATAGACCCAACCATAATTGCCTCCCTTCGTGATGATATCGACCTCTTCATAGAGATCTTGTCCGACATCACCCAACCAGATTTCCCCCGTCGGCTCGTCGATGGAAAAGCGCCACGGGCTGCGAAACCCGACCGCCCAGAACTCGGTGCGCACCGTGCCAGGACTCACGCTCAGGCCATTGAATGAGGTGGCCCCCACAAACGGATTGTTGGCCGGGACCGAGTAGCGGGCGATCCCGCCGTCGGTAGGTATGGACACATGCGGATTCGGAGCAAGGCTTCCGGGCCGTTTATCGACATCGATTCGCAGCATGGCGGAAAAAAAGTTTTTGTTAATCCTCTGGCTGTTAACACGGCCGTCCATTTGAGCCCCCTCATCCCCAACCGAATAGTAAAGATAGCCATCCGCGCCGAAGTGAATGTCCCCGCCATTATGTCCATTATCGCGATCGGCTTGTTCGATGAGGATCAGCTCAGACGTGGGATCCGCCACCGGTGCCGCCTGGCCGAGCTGCGAGGCAGGCATGGTGAACCGCGACAAGCGCTGGAACCAGCCGGTGGAGCCTTCCTTGACCACCGAATAGGCGATGTAGAAGAATCCATTGTTCGCGTAATTCGGATGAAATGCCAGTCCGAGCAAACCGCACTCACCGTCGGCTCCCTCATCGATACTTTCCGCCGGATTACGGGCGGTTGCCGCGAATACCGCCGCAAGATCGAGAACGGTGGATGCTATCGGGTTGGTCGCAGTCACGTCTGGAATCATCTTGATCTGCCCGTCCAGCTCACAAACGAAAAGTCGCCTGGTGTCTCCCGGTGGGGTGGAGAAACAAACGGGTTTGCTGAAACCAACACCCGGAAACGCAGGCACAACTCCGATAGCGGTCGGTGGAGGGGAGGAAGGAACATTGAACTTGCTATCGGTAATCCGCAGATTGGAGGTAATATTGACTGTCACCGTGGTAGGCGATGAGGTTTGATTTCCGTCGGATACCCGATAGCTAAATGTCACGGGTGATGTCCCAGTGCCGGAATGTGTGTAGAGTATCCTTGATGAGCCATCAATGCTCACTGTCCCAACCGCTGGGGCATCGACAACTTCCAACGAGGACGGGATGAACGCCCCGGTGTCATTTTTAAGAACAGGAATGAGCACCTTTTGCCCGGCATGGATAGTCACGCTGTCGGACTGGGTGAACAGGGCCTGCGGGCCTTTGACACTTACCTTATCCAGCAGAAGATCGATGCCGCTGGTTGTTGTGGAGATATCGGTGAACTTCAGCGTCGCCAGCGAGCTGTTAGCAACAAAAGTAAAATTTCGGGCACCCCAGTTATTAGAACCGCCGCCGGTGCCGGTGATCGTGATGATTTGCGAAAGCAAACTGCCGGAGCCCACGACACTCACCAGGACTTTTTGTTGGGATTTGTTATATGCGAGGGCACCTGCATCGAACGTGAGCGTGCATGTAGTTCCGGGAACCGTTGGAAACGATTGGGACAGCACGCCGGTAGGCGAGGTCTCCGATCCGTTGAAACCGGCAAGATTCGCACCATCGGTGGCGGAATAGGGAGCGAGGGACTGAATCTC
>JBDTNJ010000305.1:0-11194 GCA_039933825.1 Luteolibacter sp. | reverse complement strand
GCAACGAGAAGGACACGTTCTATTTCGACTCCGGAAAACTCCTCCGCACCCACACGTCCAGCGTCCAAATCCGCACGATGGAAACGCAGACGCCGCCGATCCGCATCATCGCCCCGGGCTCCGCCTACCGCCGCGACGAAATCGACGCGACGCACCTTTCCGTTTTCAACCAGCTCGAAGGCCTCTACGTCGGCACCGATGTCTCACTGCCGGATCTCAAGGGCACGCTGGAATATTTCCTCCGTGAGCTGTTTGGCACGCAGACCGAAGTCCGTTTCCGCCCGCACTTTTTCCCGTTCACCGAGCCGAGTTTCGAAATCGACGTGAAACTCACCGTCAAGGGCCAAGCCCCGCGCTGGATCGAAGTCGCCGGCTGCGGCATGGTGGATCCCGCCGTTTTCGAATCCATCAACAAATCCCGCAAAGACAACGCCTTCGATCCCGAAAAAGTCACCGGCTTCGCCTTCGGCATGGGCCTCGACCGCCTCGCCATGATCCGCTGGGGCATCAAGGACATCCGCCTGCTCATCGAAAATGATGCGCGTTTTCTCGGGCAGTTTGCTTGAAGATTTTTGGACCGCCAAGACGCCAAGGGAGAAAAGTTTTAAGAGTTTTGAGCTGATGAATACGATTGATACCATTGCTGCTGAGATTGTGGATTCGGCGTTGAAAGTTCATAGAGAGCTTGGGCCGGGGTTGTTGGAGAGTGCTTACGAAGCATGTCTTGAGCACGAGCTCCTAAAGCTTGGTTTTCAGGTGGAACGCCAAAAAGCACAACCTGTTCACTATGATGGCATCGTTATCGACGTGGGCTATCGTCTCGATTTACTGGTCAACGACCTCGTCATCATCGAGCTCAAAGCGGTCGCGGAACTTGCTCCCATCCATCAGGCGCAGCTAACCACCTATCTCAGACTCTCGAAAAAATCGCTCGGCCTCCTGATCAATTTCAACGCCCCACTGATCAAAAACGGCATCCGCCGTATCGCCAATCAATTCCAAGAATCCTAACCTCCTCTTCCTTGGCGCACTTGGCGTCTTGGCGGTTCAAATCTCTTCCATTCCATGAACGTCTCTCTCAACTGGCTCGCCACCCACCTCGATCTATCCGGCAAATCCATCAAGGAAATCGACGACCTCTTCACCTTCGCCGGCGTCGAGGTGGAAGGCATCGTTTCCAAAGGCATCGCTTCAGATAGAATTGTCGTCGCGCAGATCATGGAAGCCGTCCAGCACCCGAACGCGGACAAGCTCAAGGTGACCCAAGTAGATGCCGGTGAAGGCACGCTCCGCCAGATCGTCTGCGGTGCTCAGAACTACAAGGTCGGCGACAAAGTGCCCTGCTGCCTTCCCGGCGCGGAGCTGCCAGCAGGTTTCACCATCGGCGAGACCAAGATGCGCGGCGTGGAATCCAAAGGTATGCTCGCAGCCGCTGCCGAGATTGGTCTCCCTGCCGGTGAGGACGGCCTGCTCATTCTTCCCGCCGATTCCGAAATCGGAAAACCCGTCAATCAGCTCTTCGACTCCGACACCCTGCTCGAACTCGAAGTCACCCCAAACCGCCCCGATCTCCTCAGCCACCGCGGCATGGCCCGCGAGTTGGCGACCTTGTTGAAAACGCCGCTGCTCCCGCTGGAAATCGCCGCGCCTAACACCAATGTCTCGGTCAACATCCGGATCGACGCGCCTGCCGCCTGCCCACTCTACACCGCAGTCGGCATCAGGGGCGTTACAGTGAAAGAAAGCCCGCCGTGGCTCAAGCAGCGCCTCGAATCCATCGGCCTGCGCCCGATCAATAACATCGTCGACATCACCAACTACGTGCTCCACGAACTCGGCCAGCCGCTGCACGCCTTCGATGCCGCGAAGCTCACCGGCAACATCATCGTCCGCAGCGCCACCGAGGGTGAAAATTTCCTCGCACTCGATGAATCCACCCACGTCCTGACCACCGACGATCTCCTCATCTCCGACGAATCCGGCGCAGCCCTCGCCCTAGCAGGCGTCATGGGCGGTGCCAGCAGCGGAGTGACCGAAACCACCACCGACATTCTGTTGGAGTCCGCGTATTTCACACCTCAAGGCATCCGCCGCACCTCGCGCCGCACGGCGCTTTCCTCGGATTCCTCCTACCGCTTCGAGCGCGGAGTCGATCCCGCCGGAGTTTTATCCGCTTCCTCCTTCGCTGTAAAACTGATCCTTGAACTTGCCGGTGGCACCGTGGATTCCGCCACGCAAGTCGCCGGTTTGGCCCCAACTCTCACCAAGCCCGTCACGCTCGATGCCCAGAAGCTCGACCAACTCATGGGCGGTTCAATCGCCCTGACCGACGCTGAGGAAATTCTCACCCGCCTCGGCCTGACCAAACTAACCGACGGCACCTGGGAAGTACCCTCGTTCCGCGCCGACCTCCAGCGCCACATCGATCTCGTTGAGGAAATCGCCCGCGTCCACGGCCTCGAAAATGTGCCTTCGCGTTTCCAAGGCACCTTCGTCCCCGCCAGCCCGGTCGATGCCGCATACGATGCGGACATGGTTCTCCGCCGCCGCCTCGCCGCGCTCGGCCTGCACGAATGCCAGACCATCAAACTCATCTCGGACGCCCAGATTTCCGACATCCTCCCGCTGCGCCCGATGCAGGACGGCGATGTCATCCGGGTAAAACTCCCGCTCAGCGAGGATCACGCCGTCATGCGCCCGAGCATCGTCCCCGGCCTCATCACCTCCGCTGCTAGAAACGTCCGCCAACAGGCAAAGTCCCTGCGCTTCTTCGAAATGGGCCGCGTCTTCCGCAACGCCGGCGGCGGCAAAGCGAAGGACCAGGAAAGCGAAACCCTCGCCATCCTGCTCTCCGGCTCCGCTCTTCCCACTGGCTGGTCGCAAGCCGACCGCACCAGCGATCTCTACGACCTCAAAGGCATCCTCTCCGCCCTGCTAGGCGGTAGCGAAATCACGTTTGCTCCGAAAGAACGCGCCGGATTCGTCCTCGGCTGCGATATCAAAATCGCCGATCAAACCATCGGCGGCTTCGCCCGCCTCACACCGGCCCGCGAGCGCGAACTCGACTTCACCACGCCCGTTTACGTCGCCGAACTCGATCTCGGAAAACTCCGCAAGCTCCTCAACGGCATCAGCCACGTCGAGGACCTCCCACAATTCCCCGGCTCCTCCCGCGACGCCGCGATGGAGCTTCCCGCAACTCTTCCCAACGCCGAGATTGAAAACGTCCTCCTCAAGCTCGCCGAGCCCCTGCTCACCGCCTCCGAGTGCTTCGACGTCTTCACCGACCCGACCGGAGAAAGATTAGACGCCGATAAGAAGTCGATCGCTTACCGTTTCGTATATCGTGCGGAAAGTCGGACACTTACCGCCGAGGAAGTGGATGCAGCTCATCGCAAAGTACTGGATGCTCTGACGAAGGCCACCGGCGTAAAGTTCAGGTGAGACAGACAGTTTACTTGCCTCGGAACACTGACGGGGGTAGCCTGTGGGTGCCGTGAGTCCGAAAAAAAAGATCGCCCCGAAATCCCCGACCCTTGCCGTTCAGGTGAGCGCTCGGCATATTCGCTTGCGACCTTCATCCAGCGACTACGAAACATTTGCCCGGACGACGGCTCTTGCCATGGGGAAGGCCGAGCCTACCGGATACGCACTCAAGCCCAACAGGCTATTGCTATCGCTGCTGAACTTGGGATCCTCAAGCGCCCGCCAGTAAGCTGGGATGAATTCTTGGCACAGTGCCCTGATTCACGGATCGGGTCAGAACATGTCGTTGATTTCGACGATAATCTGAAGCTTGTCGGAAAAACCACCAAACCCCCTAACTTCGGACTCATTCCGGCTATTGTGAATCTGGCGCTCGCGGTAAGACCTGGTGAAGCTGCCAAGCATCGAAAGGCCATCGAATTCATCGCCGCCACGCCCTTGGAGTATCTCGACCGATGGCAAATGAACAACGAGATTTTCGGTGACGATGTGCAACTGGTCTCGATGATTCAATGGAGTGATGGCCAGATTTCCTTCGGAATCACCCAACCCCAGTATCAAGGAGTTCCAGCGGAAGCACGGGATATCGACAGGTTCTTCATGGAGGCTGGATGGACCCTACTTAAGGACCCGTCACACCATAAAGTGTTTTTCAATTACGCGTTCCAAGTCATGGCGATCGATGCGGAAAGTCGCAATTGCTACATCACCGAAGATGGCTTGCAGCCATTTGATGTGATTCTGTGCGAACCGGATGAGGAGACCGAGCGATTTCTCAGGATTTATCCCGATTGAACCCATGCTCACCGCTTCCGAGTGCTTCAACGTCTTCACCGACCCAAGGGGAGAAAAGTTAGATACCAATAAAAAGTCCGTTGCTTACCGCTTCCAATACCGCGCCCCCGACCGCACCCTCAAGGCCAAAGAAGTGGACGCAGCCCATCAGAAAGCGTTGGAAACGCTGACTCAGAAGCTCGGGGTGAAATTCCGGTGATGGTTTTGGATCTCTTTCCGCGCGCTTTGCTAAGGACCCGGAGTCGTGGACATGATCATGCCTCCAGTTCCCACCGCATAGGCCGACTTTCCGTCCCAGTAGGCATCGATGAGCGATTGCCAGGAAACCGTGGAATCATAGGACCAGGTAAATCCGTCAGTCGAGACATGGACCACGCCGCGTTCACCAACTGCGATGAATCGGTCGCCAATCCAGGCAACGCCATACAAAATGTTAGGTCCAGCGCCAGGATAGTCCGTCCAGGTGATTCCGTCGTTTGAGCAAAGGACTGCTTTAGCAGCGGATAGGCATCCCGCGCGGCCCACTGCGACATAGGTTTTTCCTGACCATGCGATTCCCTCAAGATTGGGAAACTCAAGGCCATGAAGCATTTCGCCACCACGCTGCCTGGTCCAGACATTCCCATCCCGAGATGTCACAACTGAACCCCGGTGGCCGACAGCCACCAGATTGTTTCCCGTCGAAACCACCGCGCAAAGTCCGCCAACAGCACCTTCAACGGAACGCCGTGCCCATTTGGTCCCGTCGGGCGATCCCAGGATGAGGGCGGATGATCGGGCTGTGGTATTGTCGATCCCGACGCAGATCATTTGATTCCCCGTCCAAACCACATCCGCCAAATCTTCCTTGGTTCCTGAGGATTCAGCATGCCAGACTTCCCCATCAACGGATGTGAACACCACGCCTTTTGATCCGACTGCGACAAAATGATTTCCATTCCAAGCAACACTGCTGACTTTGAAATCAACAGGAACCGCGTGTGAAAACCAACGCATGCCATCGGATGAAGTGAGGGCCGCGTTCATTCCTACAGCGACGAGCATGGTTCCATTCGATATAACTTTCGTCAGAGTATCTGTTTCGCCAACCGGTGATTTGCGAGTCCATGCGACTCCATCTAACGATGTTTGAATCTGGCCTTTGGGACCAACCGCTACATACTGGCTACCCGTCCATACGACGTTGCTGAGACTTGCCTCGCCCTCAACGGGCATTGATTTTGTCCATGCGTGGCCATCAGGCGAAGTGAATATCGCTGCGCTGTCGTGCAAACCTTTGCTTTCATCGCGTCCTACAGCCACAAGTTGCTTGCCGGTTGAAACGACGTTGGCGAGGAGAATGTCGGTTGGTGGGTTTGCTTGCTGGTTCCATGTTACTCCGTCCGAAGATATGTAGATTCCGCCATCACGATCATACATCAACAAATTTGTCCCGGTCCAGACGATGGCCGAGGCGCTTTCACCAGCCTTCGACGAATGAAATTCAGTGACGGACCACGATTTGCCATCGTCGGACACGGCGGTAACCGGGCTCGCCAATTTGCTGTAAAGTCCCAATTTTACTTTCAGTTTACTCAATACGCCGGCTTGCATTCCGACTCCGACGAAATGTTTACCGGTCCAAACCACATCGTGTAAGGAAAGCCTTCCGTCGCCCAATTGGCTCACGACCCAGGTAATGCCATCGAGTGAAGTGAGAAGGACTGAGCTTGTGGAACCTCCATTTCCCGTTGAAGCGAGTCCAACAAACCTGCCATAGGAATAATTGAGTTTGTAGATCATTCCAGCACATCCGGTGCTCCGTGGAATCCATGACAATCCATCTTTGGAGGTCCAGACGACATCCTGAACATTACTGGCAGCCACCAATTCTTTGCCTGATGATGCAAGTTGCCATAAATCGATCGCTTCTCCCGCGCTGTGGGTGATTCTGTTTTTCTCCCAATGATCTCCATCGGAAGACGTTAGCACTGTTCCAAATTCTCCGGTTGCGACGATTCTCGATCCCACGCAAGCCACGGCCAGAAGATTATTAATAGTCGGAGAAGGGTTGTATGTAACCCATTTCGATTTGGGTGGACCCGCCAATTTCGCCGCCAGATGTCCTGGAGCCGTCTTTGCGGGCTTTGAGCACCCCGACACGAATGTCAGGCACACGAATAACGCGATGCAGCGGGAAACTCGATAGCGTGGATGGAAGCAGGTATTTTCTGGAGCGCGTAAACTGGCTTTCCGAGCGGTAATCCTAGTCGATGACGAAACCATTAGTTCGGGATTCACGACCAGAGTGTGTAATTCGCCCTCTTGGAGTCAATCGTCGACAGCGATTACAGCTGGGTCTGCCGAATCGGAGCGAGTCAAGCCGAGCGATATCGCGATCTGTGGCACGAAGTTAGTTGTGGATTCCAATCGTCCCTCACTTCCCAACCGCCAGCGCATCCCGAATTGCCTCCGGATGCAACCTCGCCACGGCGAGCAAGGTCTTCGCCGCGCCGCTGGGTTCGCCGGTGCCGCGTTCCCATTTGCGGATGGTGGCGAGGGAGACGCCGAGCATCGTGGCGAAGTCTTGCTGGGTGAGATCGAGTTCGTGGCGGACTTTGGCGGCTTCGGTCTTGGCCTTCCAGGCGCGGGCTTGTTTGCGGCGGTAGGTTTCCGGATCGAGCTCCACGCGGCGCATCGCACCACCGGGGAGGATGGTGACTTCCCGCACCCTTCCTGGGGCGATTTCGCCGCGTTCGACAGCGTGGACCTCGCGGGTGATTTCCTGAATTTCAGATTTTTTCATGGATCGAGTTCGGTGAGGATTTGTTGGACTTCGGCTTTGGAGAGATTGGCTTGGCTGGATTTCTCGTAGATGCGGCAGAACTGGATTTTTTCCGGTGTGACATACCAATAGTAGATCACACGCGATCCTCCGCGTTTGCCCTTGCCGCCGCTGGTGATCCAGATTTTTCGGAGTCCTTAGGATCCGGGAATCAGATCTCCGGCATCGGGGGTCATGACCAGCAAACGCTCGAGGTTGATGAGTTCATCTTCCGTGAGGATCTCGTAAACCTTGCGACTGAAGGCGGCGGAGTCCGTGAAGATCATGAATTAAAAATGACCTTTTTGATCACAAACTCAAGAGGAAAATCGGAAACGCTTCTTTTGAGTGACTTTCGGTTCTCACAAGCTGTCATCATCCGCATCCTCTAATCTCTGAAACAGTGGCCTGCCTGCAAATCCAGTCTCATCGCCCGACTCGGCGCAGCGGGCTTGATTTGATTCCTGCAGTTTATCCCGCCACCCACTCATCCGCGTTGATGATGAAGTCGAAATAGTCGGATGGCTCGATGGTGGAATCGAGCTCGCCGGAGTGGATGAGGACGGTGCGGACCGATTGGGATTTCGGCAGCTTGAGGCGGGCGACCTTTTCGCGGACTTCGTCGATCACCTTGGGACCGATGTGGCGGCGGCCTTGGCAAGTGACAAGGGACGCCTTCTTTCTCGTCAGGAGTTCCGCAAACTCCTGACGTTCCTGTTTTCTCCCAATGAATTCATCCATGTCGATCTGGTGCCGGAAACTTCGGAGAAAGCTCTGGCACGAAATCGACATCGTGTTAATCTCGTGCCGAAAAATATTTGATTTATTCAGGCACCAAATCGACATAACGTCGATCGGGTGCCTGAGAAACTATCACTTCCGGCGCAGATGGGCTATGGCGCGGAGGATGGCGTCGAGCGTGGCATCCAGATGTTTTCCGAGGTCTTCGGCTAGGAATCGGAGGACATGGCAGCCGCTTTCCTGAAGCAAGGCGTCCTTGCGCCTGTCCCGGCGGTAGGCTGCAGGATCAGCGAGGTGCTGTGGACCGTCGATCTCGATGGCGAGTTTGAGATCGACGCAAAACAGATCGATTTCCATCTCGCTCCAGCCATCGAACGGGATCGGGAGTTTCGCATTGAGCCGGAACAGCCCGGTGGTTTCCACTAGGGATTCGAGGCGTTGGAAAAGAAAGGCCTCGCTGGCGCTGCGTGCTCGTTCGTGCTCGTTCGTGCTCGGTGTTAGGTCGTGTGGCGGTGACAAATAGATTTCCGAGAGGGACGTCGACGCCGTCGCGGATCAAGCGGCGGACGCTGGCGGCGTAGTCTTGTTTCCACACGGGATCGTGGGCAGCGGGACTTCTGTGGGCCACCCGGGCATGGCACTAGCAGGTAACAGAATGGTGTAGCCAACGGCTTCGTAACCGGCGCAACGCTTGTCGAACATCCGTGATAGCATCGGGATGTCCAGGTCGGCATAATCGTGGACTCTTACCTCGCGTTTGCCGTCGTGGAGGCGGTGAAGGCGTCCGGCGTATTGGGCGATGATGCCGCGCCAGGAAACGGGCATGGTCAGGAAAAGGGTGTCAAGGCGGGAGTCGTCGAAACCCTCACCAACAAACTTGCCGGTCGCGATGACGACCCGGGTTTCGTTTTCCGGGACAGCGGCGAGTTGTGCGATCGCCTCGCGCAGGGATTTGCGGCCCATGCCGCCTTGGAGGATGATCATATGAGGGGCGTGCGGACGGATGAGATCTGCTAGAGTGGTGACGTGTTCAGTGCGCTCGGTGAGAACCAGCGGCGAGCGGCCTTCGCGGAGGGCGGAAATCACATCGTCCCGGATCATCGCATTCCTTTGCTCCGAGCGCATGATTTCCGCGCAGAGGTTCTGGTATTCTATGCGGCGGTCCGGATCGGGTTCTGCCATCGAACGGAGGCCGGTGGGTCGGACGATGACATGATGGGTGAATGGCCGGGCGTCCGCCTGTTGTTTCGCATCTACCCGGTGGCGGATGGGACCGCACTGCATGAAGATGATCGGGTGATGGCCATCCTTGCGGGCCACGGTAGCGGAAAGGCCAAGCACGAAGCGGGCCTTGGCACGGCGGGCCACGAGTTCGAAACTATGGGCGGATAGATGGTGGCATTCGTCAATGACCAGATGCCCGTAGTCCTCCACACGGTCATCGACGACGCCCTTGCGGACGAGGCTTTGGATCAGGGCGACGTCGATTCCGCCAGTGAGTTTTTTATGGCCGCCGCCGAGCCGACCGATGGATTTGGCGGGCAGTCCGAGAAAGGTCGAGAGGCGTTCGATCCATTGTTCCAACAATTGCTGGCGGTGGACGAGGATGAGCGTGTTCACCCCGCGGGCGGCGATGAGGTGCGCAGCGAGCACGGTTTTGCCGAAGGCGGTGGTGGCGGACAGCACGCCGGTATCGTGCGCAAGCATCGCGGCTGCGGCGGTTTCCTGTTCCGGACGGAGAGTGCCGGTGAATTGGAGATCCAGCGGAGTTCCTGCCACGCGTTGATCGCGGATCAGGGGTTTGATTTTCAGCTCCTTGAAGAGTGTGAGTATTTCCTCCAGGCAGCCTCGCGGCAGACCGATGTGTGCGGGTAGATCCTCCCCGCAGGCGATGACGCGGGGTTTGTCATAGGTCGGCAACCGCATGGCCTGGGCGCGGTAGAACTCCGGATTTTGAAACGCGGCGAGGCGCAGCAGGCGGTTGCGCAATACGGGCGGGAGAAGGTCTTTTGCTAGATAGATCCCATCGCCGAGTACGACTTCGATTTCCTTTGGCAAAGGATCACTGATAGGTGTCTCGCGGTGCCGACGGGAGGGTGGGGAGTTCCATGGCTCCGGCTCGTCATCGGGTGACAGAGCGAAGCGCACGCCGACCACGCTGCCACGGATTTCCGCATCTTGGACGATGGTTTCGATGCGTTCCAGGGACAGGCGCTGAACCGAGTGGAGGAAAGCCCATGGATCCGGCCAAGGGGTAAAGGTTTCATCCACGAACATGCTGTGGCCGTTGTCGCGAGGGCCTTTCTGCATCGGGAGAGCGATTAGATTTCCAAAGCCACCTTTGGGCAGTGTGTCCTGGTTAGGAAAAAGCCGGTCGTAGGACGCGAGACCGAGTTCGGGCCGGCGCTCCATGGTTGTCGTTAGGATGAACGAGCCGAGCTTGCGCGCCAACGTCGCCGAAACCGCCACGGTAAAGAACAGCCAGACATGCCCGCCATTGCCGGAGCGCGAACGCTCGAGCGCGGCGGGGATTTGCAAGGACCGACAGGTTTCCATCACCGCGAGCACGTCCTCATGCCACGATTCCTTGTCGAAATCCATGGCGAGAAAATAGCAAGTCTCGTCTGCCAGCATCGGATAGACCCCGGCGACGAAATCCTGTCCACTCTTGTCCTTGCCCGAAAGGTGCCAGCGAATGACCTCGTCGGTCACGGGCAGGAAGGCGCGGTGCGGGCAATCCCCGCATTTGATCCGGGGTTTCTCACAGATGCCGCGGACCCATTCGTTTCCGCAGGCCGGGGCATATCCGGATCGACCGGTTTTCTTGCTATCGAACCGTCGTGGATAGATGTCTTCGCGTCCTTTGAATAACGAGCGGAACAGGGCGATTTTTTCGGCCACCGGGCTGCGATCGTGTATGCCGACAGGATCAGTTTGCGTAAAGTGACCGTTCACTTCGCGGCTCATGGTGGAACCGTGGCATTCCGGTTTGTGGATGTCGAGAAAAGGGGGCTTGCCACAATTGGGGGACAATGCCCAAAATTCATCTTGTGCTTTCCGAACTTTCAGATAATACTGAAAACACAGAAAGGGAAACACCATGAATCTACCAAATCAAATCAAGGGAATCGAAGTGTTTTACGATGGTCGCTGCGGGATGTGCTGCAGTTTTCATGAATGGATCAACCGGCAGCCGCGGGCTTTCGGGATTGATTTTATTCCGTATCAAGCGGCTGATGCGGAACAGATTTTCCCGGGATTGGGGACGCTGGATCCGGCCCGCGAAATGGTGGTGAGGACGAGCGAGGGTGGAATTTTCCGGGGAGCGGAGGCTTGGGTTTGGTGCCTCTACAGTTGTGCGAATCATCA
>JBDTNJ010000304.1:0-1817 GCA_039933825.1 Luteolibacter sp. | reverse complement strand
AGTCACCATAGCTTAGTTTAGCTCTTCAGTGGTCGGAGTTTCGGGTCCGCCTCAGGCGACAAGCTTTGGAAGAAACTTTTCAACAAAAAGCCAGATGACGTGAACTTGTCCCCGGAAAACAAAGAGCTCTTCAAGCAAGCACTCATTTTCAAACCTCGTCCGGAAATCGGTCGCGTCATCTTCATTGCATCGCCACTGAAAGGTAGTGATTTGGCAAACAATTGGATCGGACGCATTGGTTCAAAGCTCGTCCACGCGCCAACGACCTTGCTTCAAGCCGGAGCTGACGCTGCCAAACTGATCACCCTCCAACCCGGCGACCTCCAGATCAAAGGTATTCCTAATAGTGTTGATACCCTCTCTCCAACTAACAAGTTTGTGAAAGCTATCAACACGATGCCGATCGCCCCGGGAATTCCCTATCACACCATCATCGGTGATCGCGGCAAGGGCGATAGCCCGAACTCCAAGGACGGCGTTGTTCCTTACTGGAGCTCCCACATGGACGGCGCGAAATCCGAGAAAATCGTCCCGTCTGGCCACAGCGCCCACCAGAACCCGCAAGCCATCGAGGAAGTCAACCGCATCCTCAAACTCAATCTCCACTAACCAACACAAATAACACAGACATTATGAAAGTCATTCAATACCTCGCCCTCGCCTCCATCTCACTTGCATTCGCCAGTTGTGCTGGGCCATCCGGAAACACCGGCAGCGAGAAACGCACGGACGTCCATGCGATGAAAAACCAAACATTGCGCGAGCTTTATTCATCCAAGCCCGAGGCACGCTCGTTGATCGCCAATTCCGCCGGTTATGCGGTGTTCAATCAGGTGGAAACCAAGATCCTTACTGCCGGCACCTCCAATGGCTATGGCATTGCCGTGAACAAGGGCAGCGGCAAGGAAACCTACATGCGCATGGCCGGCCTCAGCGCAGGATTTGGCGCGGGTCTGACCAACACCCGGACCGTCATCGTGTTCCGCAAGGCTTCCACTTATCATAAGTTCATCACCAGCGGCTGGTCGGCCGCCGCCGATGCCAAGGCCGCAGCAGCGCTCGACCGCAACGGCATGGGCGCGGGCATGTCCATCAATCCTTCCGTGGACCCGGTCGTCTATCACATGACCCGCAGCGGCATCGCTGTTTCGGCCAGCGTCGGTGCTGAAAAAGTCTGGGCGGACTCATCATTGAATCATTGATCCTCGTGCCTTCTTCCAAATCTCAAACAACTGTGAACCACGAAAATATGAAAAACAGAACCATTATAAAGACCTCGCTCAAGGCATCAATTGTGATCAGCGCCACCATTGCCAGCGCCTTTGGCGGAACCGCCGCTCCAGCAGTCATGGAAACCCCGGCTGCATCCTCACCGTGGGAATTCCGCATCGAGCCTTATGCATGGCTTACCGGCCTCAACGGTGATATTGGAATCGCTAATCGATCTGTTGCAGTCGATGAAAGCTTCAGCGATCTTTTCGAACATCTCGACATGGCTGCGGCTCTGCAATTCGAAGCCCGCAACGGTCGCTGGGGGATCATTGCAGACGGTTTCTATACTGAACTTTCAAACTCCGGGGATCTTGCGGACCTGAGATACAGCAGTGCTAAAATCGAATCCCAGCAATTTATCGGAGAACTTTACGGAGCCTACCGGATCACGGAAGGTGCCAGCGGTTTCCTCGATGTTTACGCCGGCTTGCGTTACAACTATTTTTCAGCGGACCTGAGCGCGAATGGGGTGAGTCCCACGCCTGATTTTGATCTGTCAAAAAGCCGGAACTGGACGGACCCTTTGATCGGTCTGCGCGGTCAGT
>JBDTNJ010000303.1:0-10754 GCA_039933825.1 Luteolibacter sp. | reverse complement strand
CGGCGCGGATTTCCACGGAGTCCCAGCCTTGCATGATCGGGTATTGGAGTTCGTGGAGGCGGATTTCCTGCCCGGCATCGAGGCGTGTGCGGAAGTCCTCACGCTGGAGCATCTGTTGGAGCGTGACGCGCCCGTTGAGCTTGAGGATTTCCTCGTAGGTCATTTTCCGAAACCAGTCGCCGTTGTAAACGACCTCGGTTTTGGATTTGTCGAGAATCTTGAAAGCTTGATCGGTGTAGGTGGCGGCGTTGACGAGAACCTCGTCGCGGGTGAGCGGCGGGCGGGTGGAGGAACGGCCGGTGGGGTCACCCACGGTGGCGGTGAAATCACCTATCAGGAGAACGGCCTGATGCCCGAGAAGTTGGAACTGGCGCAGCTTTTCCAGCGCGACCGTGTGGCCGAGATGGATATCCGGCGCGGTGGGATCGACGCCGAGCTTGATGCGCAGCGGCCGGCCGAGGCGGAGTTTTTCGAGCAGTTCCTTTTCGGATAGAACCTTGGCGGTGCCGGTGATGAGCTGGGCGAGTTGTTGTTCGGGAGACATGGTTGGGAAAATTCTGAAATGCTGAGAATCTGAAAAGCTGAAATGAAGAAAAGTGAGGAAGAGAGCCGGGAAATCGTGAAGCGCAGTTTGTGATTTTATCGTTTCAGTATTTATCCTCCGAGGTGGAGTTTGAGGATGCGTTTTACTTCTTGGGCGGCCTCAGCGTTATCGGGCACGCCGTGGTTGCTAGGCACGATGAGTTCAGAAGCGACGGGGGCGACGTGCGAAGACCAGTAGGGGACAATGCCATCGCTGCTATTCGGTGTGTCTCCTTTGCCGCGGTCTCCGATGATGGAGTGGAAGGTAACGTTTTTGGGCAGCGGCATGCTGGTGAGAGCGATGTTGGACTTGTCCTTGGGCGAGAGGCTGCTGATGGAGTTGGGCATGTCGGGTTTGGCTTGGTTGCCCTTCATTACCTCGTTCACGCCCTGAATGGTGGCATCCACGAGCTCGACAGTGAGTTTTTTAGGAAGGTGGATGAGGCGCGAAATCCAGACTGCGGCACGGAAGGTGGCGACCGGACTGCCCTGGTGCGGGACCGCCATGAAAATGACACGCTTCGGTTCTGTCAGCGGTTTGTAGAGGGTGGTGTCGCGGATGAGCTGGCGGGTGGCATCGGACACCTTGAGCTGGTCGATAGGGACTTTAAAAACGGCATCATAAAATTTCGTGCCGGGAGCGGTGACGCTGGAACGTGTGACGAGTCCGCCCATCGAGTGGCTGATGATGACCATTTTGTTGAGATTGCGATCATCGCCCTTGGTGCGGGCGTAGGCACATGCAGCGCGCATCTGCTCCCGGAATTTCATGCCACTGTAGAGCCAGGGATTTCCAGTAGGGTAGTTGAAGAGCCAGAGCTGATAGTGCTCACGGAACCACGGCTCTGGCGCGAGAGTGTTGATGATGTTCTTGAACGCGTCCGGTGATGATACGAGGCCGTGGACGAGGACGACGGGAATTTTGTTCGGATCGTAAGGCTGGACAAAATAGAGGCCGGTTTCTTCGGAAAACCGCTCGGGCAGGATGACGTTCTGGATCTTGAGGTCGTCTAGATCGCACATTTCCCAGAAGAAGGCGTTAGGGGCGGTCCAATCGGCAGCGAGCGTGTGACTGGTGGTGCCGATGGCGAGGTCGTTGTCGAGCCAGCGTTTCGGAAAACGCCACACCGGGGGGCCGGAGCGGTCGAAGGCGAGGTAGCCAGTGAGATTGTAGGGAAGCCCGTTAGGAAGTAGAAAGGGAGGGCGCTTCTCAGCGACAGGCGAGGTTTTTTTCCAACCGACAAGTGGCACACCGACCCCATCGGTCGTCTGATGGCTGCCCACAGAGCTGACATTGACCTGAGACGCCGGAAAGAGTGCGTCGAGCTTTTCGAAATCCGTCTGCCAGGCGTCCGGTGGAGCGATGCGGGTGCCAAGGCGGGCCGCGCGAGCATTCCAGTCTCCGGGGCCGCAGCGGAGTTGGTCGAATAGCTTGGCCACCGTAGAGTTGTAATCCGCTTGTGCAGTGGTCCATTCGGTCTGGCGGGAGGTATTGGCAAGCACGCTCCAATCCTTGCTGGCTGTGGCGATGAGCGTGGCAGCAGGCACCCGTGAAGCGGCAGGCACCCGGACGCAACGGGGCGGCTGTGGCGCACCGCATTGGCACAGCAAGGCGGGCAGCGGGATCAGAAAAATTCGCAGCAGTTTCAGGTTCATCAACGCACAGGCATACTCAGGAGGCGGGCGCAAAGATGGCTATTGCCCGCTTTCTGCCAAGTCTGGAAACGGCAGGATGGAATTCCCGTGGAAAAATGGTCGCGTGATTTTAGTCCGGAAGATTCCAGAATGCCTGATCCTCATTCAGATCCGCAGCAGAGAAACCCCTCGGCATCGAGGAAACATCCTGCGGGTAGTAACAGTCCTTCTTCCGGGGCGGCTGGACCATGGGCCCGCGAACCCGACAGATACCAACCGGGCAGAAGTTTGCCCCACGCCCCATTTTTGTGGCCGAGCTGAATGCTTTCAACCTTCTCGCTTTTTGGCGGGTGAGGCATCGACATCGAGATCACTGTGGCATCCACCGCAAGGCAGGGAAGGTGCAGGACGCCCGCAGCCCGGAGAGGCTCCAAGGCGCGTTGACCGAAATCATAAAACACGATCTGCCCCGGAGGTGTTGCCGTTTCCAAAACCCCGCGCAAATGATCCCCGCCCACCCATATTCCTGCACCCAATACACCGTGCGTTTCCACCTGCGCGTCAAAAATTTCTGGAAACGTCAAAACCAGGCCCGTCAATGCTAACGGGATCGGGTCGTCTTCGAGCACAGAAAACGAGCGCCGCCTTTGGAGGGCATTCACCTGCCCGATCTGGTGACCATTGACCCACATCCGCCGCCGGATTTTTTCACCGCTCACCCGAAAGCTTTCGATTGTTTTGGAGTGTCCATCCGGCACCCGCTCGCCCCAGCCCGGTGCTGCGAAGCGATGCCCGAGCGCCTCGGCGGATGCGGCTAACAAGCCGTTCCTAACGATTTCCAAGCCCGCATCCCCCGGGGCGATTTCACGGCCGAAGGCGACCGTCATTCCATACGGTGGTTTGGCAGGCCATTTGCGGAAAAATTTCCCGCGTTCGAATGAGAAAATGGATCCCCATGAGCCATCGCACCACATCGGAACCAGCGGAAATTTGGCTTTTTTCGCGGTGAGCTCGAAGCCCCGGTGCAGCTCGCCCAGCGTGCCGGTGCGAGTCAATTGTCCCTCGGGAAACAAACAGACGAGATCGCCATTTTTCAAAGCGCGGATCATGCTGCGGATCGCTTCCAAGGGCTGATCCGGGCGAATGGTCATCGTGTCGAAAATGCTAACAAAAATCCGGATCGCCCGCGATTTCATGAAGGCTTCATCCATCACAAACCGCACCGGGCGCGGGCTGGCGGCGGAGATGAAAAACGCATCAGTGAAGGTCACATGATTCGGCAGCAATAAGGCTCCGCCCTGTGCCGGAATGCGCTCCGGATGAAGCACGCGAATCCGATAGGTCGAGCGGATGACCGCGCCGCCGACCAAGCGGATGAAGTCGGCGGGCAGCAGCCGGATGATCGAGACGGTCATCAATCCACAAGCCAGTCCAATGAAGGCGATTTCATAGCGGAATCCCGACGGTGCCGAGATGCCCAAGACCTTGTCGGCGTATTCAAACATTCCAATGACCAACACCGCGATGATTCCCGCGAAACAATCCTGCAGGTTCACGGCGGCCTGCAATTCGCCCCGTTTTGCCGCCGGGTAGCGGTCCTGCATCCATGCGCTGAGCGGGGCGAGGAAGACCGCTGCGGAGAATGCCAGCAGCGCCAACACCGTTAGGAAAAGCCAGCCGCCGGGGACGATGAAGGCGAGGGTGATGGCCGTGAAAGTCATCGCGACACCCGCCACAGGGACCCAGCCGAGTTCGATTCGCTTGCGCAATAAAAACGACGCAAAGCCGAAGCCGCAAGCCATCCCCAACGAAGCGGCGGCCATGAAAATGGACGACTGCGTGCCAAAGCCTTCGCCGCCGCCCGTCATTTCCTTGGCCAGCTTGACCGACCAAAGATTGATAAACGCCGCGAAGCCCCAGAAAAAAGCCACCCCAAACGACGCCCTGCGTAAAGGTGCGTCCCGCCACAGATCCGCCAGATTGAGGAAATGACTGACCATCAATTTTGGAGTGAATTTAGGCCCGTCCTGAGCGGGGACGCGCGGCACGGCCCACGCCATCGCGAGAGTTGGCACCGAGAGCGCGGCTAACAAGAGCAGGGGGTTCAACGCCGCGTGCCATGCGGTATCCGCGCCGCCCCCATGCCCCTTGAAACGGTGATCGAACAACCAGCCCGCAAAAATCTGGCCGGCGAGGATTGCCAGCATCGCCGTCATTTGCTGGATCCCGGCGGCAAATCCCAAGTGCTTCGAGCCGACGAGCTCCTTGTTGATCCCGATTTTAGCCGGACTGAAAAACGCCGACTGCACCGCCAGCGCGAAAAATCCGCTGAGCGCGAATGGCATGTTTTTCATCATCACCGCCAGGCAGATGCACGCCAGCACCACGGCCTGCAGGATCGCGGCGGCGAGCATCACATCGCGCTTGGAAAAGCGGTCGCTCACCCAGCCAGCGAGCGGGGCGAAAAGCACCATGGGCAATGCCATGAGCAAGCCGGCTGCCGATGGCACATCCACTTCGATGCCCGCGCCCACTGGGATGAGCAGGGCAAAACCGACCGCCCCGCCTAGGGGGATGAGCGTGAATTGAGCAAGCTTGTCACTGAACGCATTCTGCGTTTGCTGAAGAATCATGCACCAAAATCCCGTCCATTGGCGGCGGCTTGGTTCATTTTCAATCACTTCGGAAGGCATCGGCGCGGACACTATGCGCCAGAATCCGAGCCTGCAAGGCAGACGAACAAACATCCTTTAAACAAATCAGCGCCGCCCTCCCCCCCGGAAGAACGGCGCTTTTATGTCCCGTCGTAACCGGTTTAACGGAACTCAGGAAAAACAAATGAATGCTGACAACGAAGTAAGTATGCCCCGGTTTTCGGACTGCGCCACTGGCTTATTTCTCATTTCCTTGTAGGGGTTTCGACCTACAATGCCGGATAACGTTCAATCCACCAATCCGTTGCGCATCGCATAGCGGGTGAGTTCCACGTTGGTGGAAAGGCCCATCTTCTCCGCGATACGGCTCCGGTAGGTGGCTACGGTCTTTTCACTCAAGGCCAGAATGGAGCTAATATCCTTGATGGTATGGCCGGAGGCGATGAGCCGCAGCACCTCAAGCTCGCGATTGGATAGAGTATCGTGGGAGTTGCCCGGCGCATCACCTGACATGGCACCTGCGAGTTGCTCTGCGAGATCCTGGCTGATATAGCGCTTTCCTGCTAGAATGCGTTGCACCGCTGTGACGAGGATGTCTGCGGCACATTGTTTGGATACATAACCTGCGGCTCCGAGTTTCAGAGCGCGCAAGGCATAGTCCTTTTCCGGGTGGCCGCTGACCACCAGAACGGGCAGCTTGGGTTTCTCCCGCTTGATGTCCTGGAGTAGATCCAAGCCACTGCGGCCGGGCATGCTGATATCGGCCACGACCAAGTCCCACGGACCACTCATGACAGCCGCCAAGGCCTCGCTGCCATTGCTGGCTTCTCCGATCTCTACATCCTGATATTTCTCCTGAAGCAAGGCGATCATTCCCCGTCTCACCAGCGCATGGTCATCGGCGATCAGAATTTTCATGACAACGCAAGTGGCTCGGGCAGCGGAACGGTGAGGGTTACTTCGGTGCCCTTTTGCGGGTGACTCTTTACCGCCAGTGAGCCGCCGATGTTCGCGGCGCGTTCCAGCATGCCTATCAGACCGAGGGATTGGGGATCGTTCAGGATCGAGATATCCATGCCGATCCCGTCGTCGCGAACCGTGAGCATCAATGTGTTTTCTTCGGCTGAAAAGCTGGCCTCCACCTTGTGAGCTTTCGCGTGGCGGACGACATTGGTCAGGCACTCTTGGAAAATTCTGAAAATCGAGGTTGCCATGGCGGGGGAGATCTCAAGCGCCAGATCATGGATGTCAATCGTGCAGGGGATTTCCGCCCGCTGGGAAAACAGATCGGCCTCCTCACCCAAGGCGGCGGAAAGCCCCAAATGGTCCAAGGCGCTGGGACGTAAGCCGGCGGAGATCCGCTGGACCGACGAAATGGTCGTGTCCACCAAGCCGGTGGTTTCGACCAGTTTATCGATGATGGGATTGAGCGAGCGACCCGGATGCTTAGCCAGAAGGTTTTCAATGAGCCGTAGCTCCATTTTAATTCCAGTCAGCAACTGGCCGAGTTCATCGTGAATCTCACGTGCGATCCGGGTGCGGTCATCTTCCCGCAGGCTTTGGATTCGCGACGAGAGATTGCGATATCGTTCGCGTGCCTCCGTCACCATCGCCAGGCGGCGCTCCTCGGCCAGTCTCCATCCGCCGTAAGCACGGCGCAAAACGAAGAAAAGCAGGACTCCGGTGGTTAGGACAAAATTGAGGCCCTTGAGCGATTGGATAACACCCACTTCGTTTTCGCCAGCGACCGTTTTTGTCAGGAGCAAATCCGATCCCACAATCCACATACTTGCGAGAACGACATAATATACAACGATACGCACCTCCGGCAACGACCAGCAATGGCCGGAAATTTCCTCGTCCACGCCTGGGACACGTTTTTGGATCGAGTCGAACCTATGAGGGGTGCCATCCTTCACTCGCCGTTCTTATAAACGACGGATCGCACCGGGTCGAGCGGGGAATTGCTTGTTTGACGGACTTGCAGCGGGAGGTTTTTCTCCGCCATGCCTCTTGATGCGGAAGTTCTCGCCCCATTGCAAATCATCATGTTGCGGGATTCTCTGGCAGCGGAGCGAGATGGTTTGCATGTCGAACAGTTGGAAATCGTTTTCATCGACGGGCACTCGGGTGATCAAGTCGCCGCCGCGTGGGATACGACGGCGGCCCGCACCGAGGCGTTGCAAATGGCTTTCGTGATCGAACACGGAGAGCCGGTCGCGTGGCGGAAAACAGACGTCAAACATCCCTTAACATTAGACAGGCAGGTACCCGCGTCATGGGAAAAATGGCTAACAGCGGATCGCCAGCTGCCGTTGTTGGTGCCGAATGGACTGCCGTGGCGGGTGGTCTACTGGCCGGATGAACGGCGTTTTGTTTGGACCTTCCATCATGCGCTGCTAGATGGCAGGTCGATCGCGCGGATCCTGCATGGATTTTTAAACTGCCTCCATGATGGACAGCCGCCGGAGCGTTTGCCCGCCACCACTTGGTTCCCACCGGATGCTCAAACGACGGCAAAGGCGGAGCAGGTTTTAGGCGATGAATTCGCAGGATTAGACCAGAACGAAACCGTCCCACCGCCTGAATCCCGCGTTTCTGCAAAGGCCGTCCGCTGTTTGGGAAGTGACTTCGCCACCCGACTGGAATCCTACGCGGCTGCGTTGCAGGTCTCCGCCCCATGCATTTTAACTTGGTTGTGGGGGCAGGCAGTCGCACACGTGTCCGCCACAAAGGCCGCAGTCGTGGAACAGGTGCGCTGCGGCCCGCCTCAAGCCGGCAAAGCCGGATTTTCCATGAACACCCTGCCGCTGGTGATTTGGCGGGCAACTCCGGATCCGTTGGAAAGCCAGTTGCAAAAGTTCCGGGCACATTTGCTGGCGATGCGCGGGATCGAAGCCATCGCGCCATTCGATCTACCGCCAAAAGTGAACGCCCTAGCAAACAGCCCGTGGTCCAGCGTGATCATGATCGAACGTGGCACGCTCAATCACATCGCTGACCCCGTCAATCGTGTGGAATCCATCACCCTCCACGAATTTCCCGGCGAAACCCTCACGGCGGCTGCCTATCTTCTGCCTGATTTGCGCCTGGAAGTGGAGGGAAGTGAAAACCAACGATTGCTGGGAGCATGGGTGGAATTGTTAGGTCTTCTGCTCGAATCACCCCGCACCGATCGCGGGGGCGTGGCTTTTCTATCGGCATTGTCCAAAATGCCTGTGGCTTGCCGACCCGTATCAGCCCAAAATCCCCGGGCTTGAATCATGCCGTCACCTTGTTCACCAACCTTCCGTTTGGAAGATGCGATGGGCAAATCGATCCGTCCGCCAAGTCCAGCGCCAAGTCCCACCCAATCAACGATGGTCGGGCTGGCCGGATTCGAACCGACGACCCCCTGCCCCCCAGGCAGGTGCGCTACCAGACTGCGCTACAGCCCGTTTCCTAAACGGATGGCCAAAGAAACAGGGCAAATGCGGATTGGCAAGCACGGAAAATCATGACATTTCAACGCCATGAATCGCATTAAAACCGCTATCGTCGGAGCCAGCGGCTACACCGGGATGGAGTTGCTCCGCATTCTTCTCACTCATCCGGGTGTGGAACTCACCGCCGTGACCTCGCGGCAGGAGGCGGGAAAATCACTGGGCTCGGTCTTTCCACGCTTTAAAAATGCTCCGGGCGCGGAGCTGACTTTCATGGAACCGGACCCGGACGCCATCGCCGCCACCGGAGCGCAGGCGGCTTTTCTTGCGCTGCCTCACGGAGTGGCTGCCGAAATCGCGCGGGCACTGCTGGAGCGCGGGCTGAAGGTCATCGACCTCAGTGCGGATTTCAGACTGCACAATGCTGCGGTTTACGAGGAATTCTACGGTCATGCGCATCCCGCGCCGGATTTGTTGGGTGAGGCGGTTTACGGCTTGCCGGAGATTCGCACGCCAGCGATCCAAAGTGCGCGCTTGGTCGCCTCGCCCGGTTGTTATCCCACGAGTATCTTGCTGCCACTTCTGCCTTTGCTGAAGGAAAATCTAATCGATCCCGGAACGATCGTCGCTAATTCCATGAGTGGTGTCAGCGGCGCCGGCCGGAAGGCGGACCTCACCCTTCTCTTCTGCGAATGCAACGAAAGTGCACGTGCCTACGGCGTGCCGAAGCATCGTCACCTTTCAGAAATCGAGCAGGAGCTCAGCCTCGCCGCCGGTGACAAGGTGACTATTTCATTTCTCCCGCATCTCATCCCGGTGAATTCGGGAATCGTCACCACCACCACCGCGAAGCTCCGTGATGGCGTTTCTCCCGAGGCCATCGGGACGGCATTGGAAAAGGCCTACGCCGGGGCTGCGTTCGTCCGCCTCCTCGGCCGCGGCGGCTGTGCGGATACGAAAAACGTCACCCGCACCAATTTTATCGATATCGGCTGGCAGCACGATCCCCGCACGGGCCGGGTGATCCTGATGAGCGCGGAGGATAATCTCGGAAAAGGTGCGGGCGGGCAGGCGGTGCAAAGTTTCAACCTGATGTTCGGGCTTAACGAGATTGCCGGGTTGCAAAATTTTTAACCATCCGCCACTCTGCCCCGCTGTCTCATTTCCCATCCCATGGACTTTCCATTTTCTCGAATCGCTGGCGGCGTCGGCGCACCCAAAGGTTTTCTCACCAGTGCGGTGAGCTGCGGGATTAAAAACCCTACCAGCAACCGGCTCGACCTCGCGTTGATCTACTCGGAAAAGCCGTGCACCTCAGCGGGCGCATTCACAACCAACCGGGTGAAAGCCGCGCCAGTTAGGGTTTCGCAGGCGCATCTCCGCAAAGGTGATCTCCGCGCCATCATTGCCAATTCCGGCAACGCCAATGCCTGCACCGGCGTCGAGGGAATCCGGAACGCGAACTCCATGTGTGATGCTGTCGCCAAGCACCTCAAGCTCAAGCGATCGGAAATCGGGGTTGCCTCCACGGGAGTCATCGGGCTGCCGATGCCGATGCTCCGGTTTGACGCGAAATATGACGAGCTCCTTGAACGGTTAGGCCCGAAAAACGGCCAGGACGTAGCCGCTGCTATCATCACCAGTGACACCCATGCGAAGGAAATCGCCATCTCCTTTGACATTGGCGAGCACCGCGTCCGCCTTGGCGGCTGTGTCAAGGGCGCGGGCATGATTTCCCCGAGTATGGCCACCATGCTTTGCTTTATCACCACGGATGCGAACATGTCGAGCGACGCGCTGCGCAAGGCCGTGTTAGAATGTGTGGAGGAAAGTTTTAACCGCATTACCATCGACGGCGACATGTCCACCAACGATACCGTCATCGTCCTGGCTAACGGCGCGTCCCGGATGCCCGCCATCCGCCGCAACAGCGCGAATTGCAAGCAGTTTCGCCGGGCCTTGCGGTGGCTGATGCTTGAACTCGCGAAAGCTGTCGTCCGCGATGGCGAGCGCGTGACGAAGTTTGTGACGGTCAAAGTGAAAGGCGCGCGCACCTATCTGGATTCGAAAAAAGTCGCCGAGGCCGTCTGCAAATCCGCGCTCGTGAAATCTTCCTGGAACGGCGGCGATCCGAACTGGGGCCGCATCATTCATGCCGTCGGCTACTCGCGCGCGCGCATCCGCGAGGAGCTCGTCGATATTTTCATCGGAGGTAAAGCGGCCTGCCTCGGCGGCCTCCAAGCGGATACCCCGATGGATGAACTCCGACAAATAGTCGCGAATCCTGAATTTGAAATCGTCATCGACCTCAATCAAGGCGAAGCCGATTATATCATGTATTCCAGCGATCTATCGCCCGAATACGTCGATTTCAACCGCTCCGAATACGCGTATTGGAAACAAGCGCGCAAGGACGGGCTGGTGTGAAGAGCCGGAGTGCGCGACGCTCTGCTCGCGCCGG
>JBDTNJ010000302.1:0-5789 GCA_039933825.1 Luteolibacter sp. | reverse complement strand
CACATCGTGGTCAACAACTGGAGCAAGAGAAAGGCCTACCATATGACCTCGGTGGATGGGATCAAGGATTGGAAGTTCCGCGGACTCGCTTACGATGCGACCAAGGATTTCATCCGCTACACCGATGGCACGGTGAACCATTGGAATAAACTGGAGCGTCCCGGTGTGATTCTGAAGGATGGCCACGTTGCCGCGATGACCCTCGCCGTACTGGATGTCCGAAAAGAAGATGAAAAGGGCAACGACAACCACGGAAGCAAGATTATCGTAATCCCCTTCGATGGCGTCGCACTGGACCGCGATTTGAAAGCTGCGGATGGTCGCTGAGTCGCTGATCGAAATATCGCAGGAACCTCTCTCCGGAAAGGTCCTGCGAAATCCCTGAAAAAAAACGCACGCGCCACTTCAGCCACCGGAAGTCACCGGCTTGAGCCGGTTCGGCGACGCCGCTTCGGAACACGCGCACGATTTCAAAGGCTAAGAGACTGACATCGTCACCAGCGCACTCGACCAATCCGCGCGTTCCTTCATGTTTCCGCTGAAAAGCAGGGCACGAAACTCAACCGCCCCGCCGCCGAGATCGTCGATGCGTTGGGAAAATTCTGTCAGGCCAGCTTGAGGCTGTCGAAAATTCTCCAGTTAAATCGACGCACCGCCAGCCAGTCGTTTTTCAGCGGGGGCGCTCCCCCACGTTGGCAGCCAGATTCGTTGACTCCAAAATTTAAGTTAATCCGATTCAAGGTTACCAATGAAACTGAAACGACTTTCATTGACGGCGACTTTGAGAGAGTTCTGGTGCAAGCTTAGGTGTTCGAGTTTCAAGCTCCGGCGCGAGCCATGAGAGTTCGTTAAAATCAAATAAAGACCTGATGTCTTCCTCTGGCAGACCCTTCTCAAACCCCGGTTTGCATCCCGAAAAACCCACTTTAGCTATGTCGCCGTTGGCAGCAGAAAACCCTCCGCTATTTTCATGAAGTTCTTTCGCCTCGCCGCATCGGCATCATCTTTTTGTCTGACGATTTTTTCTCCCCTGGCCTTTGCGGAGATGGACAATAGTCCGGTGAATCCAGCGGGTTTCAGTGGTCCGGTGCGTGTGTCATGCGTGGGTGACAGCATCACGGCGGGTTTCGGCATCGGCTCGCCGGTGGATTATTACCCGTCGCAGCTTGGGCGGATGCTTGGGGCGAAGTGGACGGTGATGAATTTCGGTGGAAGCGGTGCGACTGCGCTTCGCAATGGAGACAATCCGTATTACCGCTACTCACAGTTCGCGAACGCGATTGATTCAACGCCTGATGTGGTGGTCCTGATGCTCGGTGCCAATGACGCCAAGGCGGGCAATTGGGCGATGTCCGCGGAGTTTGAAGAGGACTATCGATGGCTGATCCATCAGTTCAAAAACCTTCCGTCCAATCCACGGATCTTCATCTGCCGTCCGTGTTTCGCCAACGACGGCAATGGTTTCGGTATTCTTGAAAGCAACATCCTGATTCAGATTCCGTGGATTGACGAACTGGCGGATGAGGAAAACACCGGTCTCATCGACAATCATGCGATCACCCAGGCAAACCCATCTGAACTCAGCGATGGAGTGCATCCCAATTCAAAAGGGGCCGCGCGGCTCGCGGAAAACACCTTCCATTCGCTCACGGGTGAGGATTTTCCCGCCAATGTGGCGGTAAGGGAATTGGCGGGAAAGGCCGTGCTGAGCTGGGCCACCAGTCTCGTTTCCACTCCGGTCACGGTGAGCAGGGCCACGGCCCCGGACGGACCGTATGCCGCAGTGAGTCCTAACAATACTTCCGGCAGTTACATCGATACGGACGTATCCCTGGGTAGCACGTATTACTATCAACTCGCCACCACGAACATCTACGCAGTCACCGCCACCTCACCGGTGTTTGTCTATGCATACACGTCGGAAACGGGACTGCTCAACCGCACGATGGGCGGCACGCCTACCGCCAGCGCTGGCTCGCCTGCCCTGGCAGCCGATGGCTTGGACACGACCGATTGGACCACCGGCGGTACCAGTCAAACCGCCTCCTTTCAATATGATTACGGCATCTACAGCCAGTGGGCCATCACCAGCTATCGTTTGATCAGCGCCTCCGGCCCGGCTGCGGCCGATCCCTCCGCATGGGAGTTAGATGGTTCCGATACCGGAGCGAGCTGGGAAATGCTGGATAGTCGCTCGGCCCAGTCTTTCAGTGCCCGCAAGCAGACGAATCACTATAGCTTCACCAACATCAAACCTTACCGCTATTACCGGCTGCGGGTCACCGCCACCGCGGGTGGAGCGAGCGGAGTAGGACTGGCCGAGTTCCAGCTCTTGAGCGAGGACAGCGATCCCATCGCCACAGCAAACGCAGAATCGAGCGGTCAGACTGCTGACAAAGCCTTCGACGGCCAGACTGCCACGAAATGGTATAACAGCACAGGAAGCACCGGCTGGATCCAGCTAGCTTACGGCGGTGGAGCTGCCCGCTCGCTCTCCGGTTATCGGATCACCAGCGCCAACGACGTGCCGCAGCGCGACCCGGCCACGTGGCAACTCCTCGGCTCCAATGATGGTGTGATCTGGAGCGCGCCGCTCGACACCCGCACTGGAGAAACCTTTGCCAATCGCTTCCAAACCAATACCTACTCCTTTTCGCCCACCACGCCATATCGCTACTACCGACTTAACATCATCGCGAACGCCGGTGCCGGCTTATTCGGCATCCAGCTTTCCGAACTGTCCTTCACCGGGGCTTCCGCACCACCATTCACGCCGGTGGCTCCCGTCATTTCTGTGATCAGTGGCGAGATCACCCTTGCCTGGACCGTCTCCGGAGGAGCCGCCAGTTACACGGTGAAACGTGCCAACTCGCCCGGTGGTCCCTACGTCAACATCATCAGCGGCCTGTCCGGCACGAGTTTCACCGATCCGACCGCCGTGCCCGGAGGAACCTATTATTACACGATCACAGCCACCAACTCCGGTGGCGATAGTGCCGCCTCCACAGCCAGCACCACGGCCGGGCTTATCGCGCCGCCCCCATCGCCCATCGGTCTTTCCTCCAGTGGCCAGAACCTCGCCATCAACCTGGTCTGGTCCGCCTCAACAGGCGCGACAAGCTATACGGTGAAACGCTCTCCTTGGAACGGTGGCCCCTACACCACCCTCGCCAGCGGCATCACCGCCACCCACTATCAGGACACGGGCCTGATCAACGGCACCACTTGGTTCTACAACGTGAGCGCCACCGGCAGCGGTGAGGAAAGTGGCAACTCCGGGCAAATCGCAGGGGCTGCGCAGGCCACCTCCACGCTTCCCGCCCGCCCCTTCCTCAATCCACTTTTCAGCGACCATGTGGTTCTACAGCGTGATGCGGAGGTCCCGGTGTGGGGCTGGACGACTCCCGGCGTGCAAGTGTCGGTCTCCATCAACGGCCAGACGAAAACCACGGTCACCCCCGTGACGGGACGTTGGCAGGTGGAGGTGGGCCCCTTCGCCGCAGGTGGTCCCTACACCATGACGGTGACGGGCACGCAAACCGTGACCATCAGCGACATTTTGTTTGGCGACGTCTTCATCTTCTCAGGCCAGTCGAACATGGAGCGCCAGCTCGGCCCACGTCCGCCGCAGCCGGATATCCTCAACTATCAGGCAGAGGCCGCTGCTGCGAACTACCCGAACATCCGCCAGTTCAGCATCCCGCTGAGTTCCGGGAACCAGCCGCAGCAGGTGCCTGTTGGAAATTGGTATGTATGCACTCCTGCCAACGCCACTAACTTTTCCGCCGTCGGCTATTTTACAGCAAGGAGTCTATTCCAATCCACGGACGTCCCCATCGGCATCATCCACTCCGCCTACGGTGGGACACGTATTGACCCATGGCTGGAAAGCCAGGAAGCCGCACGTTTCCCGGAATTCCGCAACAGCGTGAACACGCTCCCCGCCCAAAATAATCCCGGCAACGCCACGGCTTCCACCATCTACAATTCGATGGTCGCCCCTTTGACCTCCTTCCGTGTGAAGGGCGCGTTCTGGTATCAGGGCGAAAGCAGTTCCGACCGGCCGGAGCAATACAACGCCCTGCTCCCCGCATTGATGAAAGGGTGGAGACGTGCGTTCGGCCAGCCGAACTTGCCATTCGTCGTCATCCAGCTTCCCGACTACTCCTCCACCGTGACCACTCCGGTGCAGAACGGCAGTTGGGCGGAAACGCGTGAAGCGCAGAAAACCGCCGTGGAAAACGATCCGTTCGCCCGCATTGTCACCACCATTGATATCGGCAATGCCGATATCCATCCGCCGGACAAGCAGGACGTCGGCCAGCGCAGCGCACAAGCCGCTCTGGACGTCGCCTACGGCCAAACGCTCATCAGCCAAGGTCCGCTTTTCACCGGTGCCGTTGTCGAAGGCTCAACTCTCCGCTGCACTTTCAGTAACACCGGAGACGGCTTGATGGTGGGTTCGAAAACCGCGCTCCAGCCGACCACGGAAGTGGTGGCCGGCACGCTCACCGGCTTCGCGATTTCCGCAGCGGACAAGAATTGGGTGGCCGCCAATGCGGTGATCAGCGGAAACACCGTGGTCGTCTCCGCTCCGGGACTCATCAATCCTCTCTATGTGCGCTACGGCTGGGCCAACATGCCGGCTTGCAATCTCTATAACAAGATCACCAGTGGCGGCATTGTGGTGGACGGTCTGCCCGCCTCGCCCTTCCGCAATGATCCGGTCTCGCGGCTCAACGTCGTCAACGGCAGCGGCGGCGGAAATTACATTCCCGGCAGCCAGATATCTATCAGCGCCAACGCCGTCACCGGCGGCGTCTTCGGATCCTGGTATGGCGACACCGCGTTTTTAGCCAGCCCCGGCAGCGCCAGCACCACGGCCAGCTTGTCCGCTCCCTACATTTCCGTGGGAGGGGACTATCAACTCGCAATCGCCCCATCTGGACTTGCCGCCGCCCCCGCCAGCCTGTCTGCGAATCTAACTTGGACCGCACTCGGCAACGCGACATCGTACAACATCAAGCGCTCCAGCAGCAGTAGCGGTCCTTTCAGCCTGATCGCCAGCGGCGTGTTGGCAAACAACTACGCCGACAACACCACCGACTTCGGAACCCCTTATTATTACCGGATTTCCGGCAGCAACCACCTAGGCGAAGGTCCGGAGACCACAACCACGGTCACGGCCACGGCCACACCGCCGGGTGCCCCTGAGAATTTCACCGCCACAGCGGGAAACGGAGTGGTGGCCCTCAGGTGGAGTCCAGTGGGGAATGTCAGCGGCTATACCGTCCGCCGTTCCACCACCAGTGGCAGCGGCTACTCGGTGGTGCTGGCCCGCACTCCCGGAACCACGTTCGTGGATACCGGGCTAACCAACGGAGTGATCTATTACTACACCGTGGCCGCCCTCGTGGGTGAGACCTCCGGCCCTGTAAGCGCCGAGGTTTCCGCCACTCCGAGCACTGCGACCGTGTTGATCCGCCGGTCCGTCAATGGAACTTCCCTTGCCAGCGGCATTTCCAACAACCAGACCGATGTCGAGGCATTCGATCAAACGAACACCTCGAAATGGCTGACGATCTTCCCCACAGGCTGGTTGCAATATCAATTCGCCTCCGGTTCCGCATGGGCCGTTTCCCAATATACAATCACCAGCGCGAACGATACGCCGAACCGCCACCCGAAAGTCTGGACCTTGCAAGGCTCCAATGACGGCTCGATCTGGACGATCCTGGATACCCGGACCGGCGAGATCACCCCCGCGCAAATCTTCGTTGCGGTGCTGG
>JBDTNJ010000301.1:0-14459 GCA_039933825.1 Luteolibacter sp. | reverse complement strand
ACGCCACTCGCACTTTTCAAAAACCTTCCCATCCCCCGCATCCGGGCTAAAGAGCGCGTCCCCATGACTTTTTCCCAAATCCTCACCCACCCCGGCAGCTCGCATAAGGACGAGTTTCTGGCCTGTTGTCTTCTGCTTGCTGAAAACCCGGTGGCCATCGTGCGCCGCGAGCCGACTCCGCAGGATCTGGCGGATGTTTCCACGGCAGTGGTGGATGTGGGCCACGAGCATGCGCCGGAGCGGGGAAATTTCGATCACCATCAATTTCCCAAAGACCACCCGCCGACTTGTTCTCTGAGTTTGGTTTTGCAGTATCTCGGGATTTACGAGGATGCGCGGGCGTTCTGCGATTGGTTGGAGCCGGCGGAATGGTTCGACACGCGCGGGCCGGTGGACACCGCGCGCTGGCTGGGCGTCGAGCGCGATACGCTTTTCAAACTGAACTCGCCGATCGATACGACGCTGCTGCGGAGGTTCGCACAGGTTTCGAAACTGGAGCCGGGCGAGCCGCTGTGGGAGATGATGCGCTGGATCGGCGAGGATCTTCTGAATTATATCAAAACGCTGCGGGCGCGGCTGGATTACATCGGCGACGTGGGCGAGTTTTGGCGGATCGAAGCACCGGGCGGGGCGTTCAACGTGCTTTACATGCCGCGCGAGGAGCCGCTGCCGAACGATTCGTCGGCCGGGCTGGCGCGCTTCATCGACTCGCATCCGACGATGACGGACGTGGCGGGCTTGGTCTATCCGGACCGGCGGGGGAGTGGCTTCGGGCTCTCCCGGCATAACGACAATCCGCGTTTGGATTTCACCCGGATCGCGGCGTGCGAGGACGTGCATTTCGCGCATGCGCGGGGCTTTGTGGCGAAGACCTCGGCCAGCAACCCGGAGCGCTTGAAGGAGCTTTTGGGCCAAGCGTGGGTGTGAAACCGTGGACCGATGAAAAAACAAGCACTTGCGCCGTTTAGGGATCGATGGGACTCATTAGTAGTGACATTTCCCCCACCCGCTGTTTGCAGACTTTCTCATGCGTGAATCCTTAACGGTCTTTGGTTTGTTGGTTCTTGCTGTGGCACTGCGCTCGTCGCGGGTGAATTTCCTGCGTAAATTGGGTGCGTTTACTCTACTTGGCGCGAGCTTCTGCCTGTTTTATTTCATCACGGGGGCGCTTGTTGGCGGCTTGATCGGTGTGGCGCTGTGGTTTTTTCTCCCTTGGATCGAGCTGCTCACCCGGATCCGCCAGATGCGCCTGCCGCTCAACAACCGGCTGCGTTATCGTGAAATCCCGAACCCGTCGTTCTTTCCAAACGCCACTGAAGCGGCGGCGGCGATGGAGGAGGCGGGTTTCGAGCACGTGTCCGATTGCGGTTGGGAATGGGCGGGAATGAAGCAGTTTTTCCGGTTGTTCTGGCATCCCGAAGAGCGCGCGATCGCGGCGGTGTGCCTTTGCGAACAAAGCAACGTGGCCTTTGCCTTCATCACGATCACTTCACAAGACGGCGATGGAAAAATCTGGAGGACGACGAATTTCCCCTTCGCGCCGACGCTCCAGTGCCCGCCGAACGTGCGCTGGAACCATGTGCCGTGCGAGCGGAGTTGTTTCCATCAAATCCTCAGGGACCACCACGCCTATCTGGGGAGCGTGAAGGTTTTGTCTGATCACCTGCGTATGCCGGATCCTGAGCAGATCGAGGATGGGGTGGAAAAGGAAATGCGCCAACAAGTGGAGCACAACCTAGCAGTGGGAATCATTCAGCTCACGGGTGATGGAAATTTCCAATACTCGAAACGCGGCCTGTTTTTCCTGTGGGGCCAGTTCATCAAGGACATGATCCGGCTTTGTTAGGCCGTGAACGTGCCCGCCACGATCAGGCTGCCGATGATCAGCCCGAGCCCGATGCGGTACCAGCCGAAGACTGATAGGCCGTGACTCTGGAGATAGGAAACGAGCCATTTCACCGCGATGGCTGCGGAGATCGCTGCGGCGACGATGCCGATTGCCATGGGCACCATGCCGTATTCGTGGATCATCAGCTTGGTGCCGCCGAACAGATGGTTGTATTGCTCGACTTCCTTCACCTTATCAATGGCATCCTTAGCGGTGGCGGCGGTGAGGGTGAGCACGCCTAGCAGGAACGAATACTCCACTGCCGCGCGAATCGAGAGGCCGACGAGTAATCCGCCGCAAATGGTCATCAGGCTGCGGCTGGTGCCCGGGCACATTGCCACACATTGCAGTAGGCCGATGATGAGCGCCATTTTGAGGGTGAGCTCACCGAGCTCTGCACCGCCGCGCCGTGAGGATTTTTTCCGGTTCCACCATGCGACTGCTAGAATCCCGACACCACCGATGATCCAGGCGATGACCACCGGCCACATGCCGAAAAGGTGTTCCTTGATCTTGTGGCTGAGAATGAGACCGATGACTGCGGCGGGAATGAACCCGGCGATGATGTTGATAGCGAGTTTCAGGCCTTCGGGATTTTTACCCAGCACACCCTGGATCATCTGGAGCACGCGTTTCCAATAAAGACCGAGCACCGCGAGGATCGCGCCGCCTTGGATGCAGACGGCGAAGGCATCGGCCGCCGCCTTGGATTCCACACCGCCAGTGCCGATTCCCATCAGTCTCTGCGCGACGATGAGGTGACCGGTGGAGCTGATCGGTAGATATTCGGTGATCCCTTCGATCACGCCGAGGATGAGTGCTTGCCAAGGATGCATGGTGAAATTTCGGCAAAGCTGGGGAAAGCCATCACCATGAGCAAGGCATTTGCGGTTGATTCTCCCGCGCCGCCGGAGAATGGTCTGCGCGTGATCCACCCTTCATGAAAGTCCAATACCTCAGAATGGTCAGGCGGGCGTTTCGTGCGCTCCGCCACAAGAAACTCCGCCACCGCCCGTGGTGGCAGAAGATTTCCAAGCCGCTCTTTCATCGCAGCTTGTGGGTGCCGTGTCGCGATACGGTGGCGTCGGGCCTAGCGATCGGGCTTTTCTTTTCAATGGTCCCTTTCATCCCGCAGTCGATTTTTGCCGCGGTTCTCGCCATGCGGGTCAGGGGAAATGTTCCTTTCGCCATCGCGGCTTGTTTCATCAGCAACCCGATCACCAACGGGCCATTCTGGCTGGCCCAGATCTGGCTCGGGCAATGGTTCATCAATTTCTTTTCACTGCCGATACCCCATTTCGTTTCAAACGTTTCGCTCGACCTGCCTGGAGTTGGCGTCGCGTCTTTGAGCAACTTCATCGTCGGATTCATCACTTTGGGAACCCTCATGGCACTCGCCGCCTATCCGCTGGTGCACCTTTTTTCCGCAATCCTGCCCCACCACTTGCCGGTGCGGAAACGCGGACTCAGACGCGCTTTGCCGCCGGCGGCCCGAACCGACGGGCAGTGACCGCCGCACCGCAAGGCGCACCCAGCCGTTCGGGTCGGTCCACCACGGGGAAACGAAAACTCTGAACTTCTGCCATCGGCGAGTGCCGCAGCAGCCAGCCTACCCCCATCGTGACGAGCCCGAGCAGGGTCATCGCACCTACGAACAGGAGGCCCATCCGCATTGACCGCCCCGCCGGCATTGGCGCTTCGAGCAGTGTGAAATAACCATTGCACCCCTCGACCAGATTCCCGGCCAGCGCTTCGATGTAGGCCTCGGGAGCCAGCTTGGCGTCCACGGCATCGATCGCACGGTTGATCAGGGCGGCCGTTTCATGGGTCGGAATGAGCACCTCGGGAGCCTTTGGATCCCGTGAAACATCCAGCGCGCGACCGATCCCCAGACTCCTGCCATCCGCCTCGTAAACCACCACCAGGCCATTGCCATCCGGCAGCCATGCCTGCCGGAGTTGTGCGGCCAGCTCAGGTGCGGTGGTGCCGATGAGCACCGGCTTCACCATCAGATAGATCTTGTAGCCGTGTTCCGCCTCCAGCTTTCGAAGCTGGTCCGATATCCGCTTGAAAGCCCCCGCGTCACGATTGAAAAACCCATCCTCATCCCGGATTCCAAAGTCAGGCGGCTTCGGCGAACCACCTTTCGTTAACCACTCGGGCAGCGACTGACCCTGCCCTGGAGTCACCCAAGCCACCCAGCAAATCAAAATCGCCGCCCAGAATTGAAATCGCCGCACCGTGGGGGAAGTTATTTACATTTCCCAAGCAATGACAAGGGAGATCACCTTCGGGAGCGCCGACCCAGGATGGAAAACCGCCGAATGATCGATTTCTCCCCCGGCCAGCTCTTGACCTCACGCCCGAGGTCTGACAAATAACACCCAACACGATTCCGCAACAGGACACTCGTCAAAAAACAACCATCGATCTCATGAAACGCATCACAAGAATTGGAATTTTTGCCACCGCAGGAGCTGCCCTCGTCCTTTCCTCATGCGCCACCGGGGGCAAGTCTCCATCAGGATTTCTCTCGAACTACAAACAGCTCGATGCCGGTTATGGCACCGCCAACGCTGTTTCCTCCTATGTGAAACCCGGCGTGGACCTGAATAAATACAACAGCGTGATCATCGATCCCGTCACCACCGTGATCGCCGCGCCAGTGGCCCCCGCCGTGAGCGCCCAGCTCGCTGCCTATCTCAGCGACTCGTTGCATTCGCAAATCGGCAAAGAGCTGAAGGCCACCAGCGTTCCTGGCCCGACGACCCTTCGCGTCCGCACCGCCCTCACTAACATCGTGGAAGGCCAGAAATCCGGCGCTCCCGTCACCACGGTGCATGCGAGTCCGAAGGCCACTCTCACCGGCAGCCTTGGCTCGGATGCGGTCGCCACCCTGATTTCGCAAGTCGCCCTCGAAGGTGAAATCGTCGATTCCGTGACTGGCGAGCGCCTCACCGCCCTGACCGACCAACGACTTGGTGCCAAGCGCGAAGCCACGGCGAAAACTTCATGGGAAGCCGTCCAAAGCGGCGTGAATCAAGCCGTCGTCCGCCTGCGCGAGCGTTTTGCCGCCGTCCGCGGCCGCTGATTTTTTCAGGCCAGTGGTTTTGGGAAAGCCCCGTCAGTTCCGGCTGGCGGGGCTTATTCTATTCGCTTGGTAATCAATTCGGAAACCTGTAGCTTCTCGACGATGACCGATAGCGACGAGATCGCCTTTTTCGATTTCCAGGCGACGGAAAAAAGCGCCTCACCGCGCACGCTGGCGAACTATCGGGATGCGCTCGCGGCCTATCGGAATTGGCGGGGCGAGCGTTTCACCGGCTGGCGCGCCGCCGTGGGTGACGATTTCCGCGACTACCTTTTCGCGCTGATGAAACAAGGCTTCAAGCGCGCCACCATCCGCCTGCGTTTCGCCGCGCTGCGCTCGTTTTATAAATTTCTCGTCCTCCGCCGCGGCCTTGCCCGCAGCCCGGTGGCGGAAGTTCTGCTGCCGAAACCCGAGCGAGGACTGCCGGTCATCCTATCCGTCACGCAGATCGATGAACTGCTAGGCATGCCGATGAAACTCACCATCGACGCCAAGTCCCCGCCCTGGCTGCCCCTGCGGGATGCGGCTATCCTGGAACTCTTCTACTCCTGCGGCCTGCGGATTTCCGAGCTGCTAGCGCTGGACGTGAGGCATGTGGATTTCATCGGAGAAACCGTGCGCGTCATCGGAAAAGGCTCAAAGGAACGCATGGTCCCGATCGGTGGACCGGCGATCAATGCCATCCAGCGCTACCGCCAGGAAGCCGCCGTCACGTCCGGCCCGCTTTTCCTCAGCAAGCGCCGCACCCGCATCACCCAGCAGGCCGTGGATCAGCTTCTGAAAAAGTATCTGAAACACAGCAGCATCCCCTTCGCTATCAGCCCGCACAAGCTGCGGCACAGCTTCGCCACACACTTGTTGGATGCCGGAGCCGACCTGCGCAGCGTGCAGGCCTTGCTCGGCCATGCCTCGCTTTCCACCACCCAGATCTACACCCACGTCACCAAGGAACGCCTCAAACAAGCCTACGACACCGCCCATCCCCGAGCGTGAAATTTTCCTATCCATCCATCGTGAAACTCTCCTGCGTCCTCAGCTTCTTCGGCCTCGCCGCCTGCTCAACGCAGATCCCGCTACCATCCCCTAACGGCGGAAAAGACCCCCGCGTCGTGCTTGCCGAGCGCGTCCGGAGCAGCCCGAAGCTGGCGGTGCTGTTTGTCGGAAACAGTTATAGTTTCGGCGTTCCGAAAGCATTTGAAAAAACCGCCGCCGCACATGGCAGATCCGTGCGCACCGGCCACTCCACCTTCGGCGGCTGGACGCTCTCCCGCCACGCCGCCTACGAGGCAACCTTAAATAAAATCCGCCAAGGAAAATGGGATGTCGTCGTCTTCCAGGAACACAGCGAGATCCCCGCGCTGCCGCCAGGGAAACGGGCCGCCACGATGTTTCCCCCGCTGCGCAAACTCGTCACCGAAGCCCGCCAAACCGGAGCTATCGCCGTTCTCTATCAAACCTGGGGCCGCCGCGATGGTGATAGAAACCTCCGCCACGACGACTTTCACACCATGACCGCCCGCGTCCGCGAAGGCTACCAAGCTGCTGCTAGCAACTGCGGCGGCATGGTCGTCGTCCCCGCCGGAGATGCCTGGGAACGCGAAATGAACGCCGGTCGCGGCAAGGAACTCTTCATGGAAGACGGTAGCCATCCGACGCAGTTAGGAAACACAGTGACGGCGGAAGTTTTTTACGAGAGTTTCTTCGGGCGGTGAGAATGGGAAGAACAGGCAGGAATGCCTGTGTCACTTGAGTTTTCACTCAAACTGGCTTGAGCAGATAGCCGCCGACCCAGCCTTGTTCGCCTTGTTCGTTGCGGCACCAATGCCAGCCGTGGATTTGTTTGAGGGACTCGATGCGGTCGCCGCGTTTGATGGTGAGCACGGTGGGATCGTAGTCTTCCATGGCGGCGAAGCGGCCTTCGCTGAGCGGCTCGAGGACTTGCTCGGGCACGTAGCCGTCGTTGCCATCGCGATCCACTGCCCAGACCCAGCCGGGCCAGGCGTGGTCGGCGGCTCCGACGGTGACTTCGTCTCCGGCTTCCAGTTTGATGGGATCGCTGTCCTTTTCCTCGTAATCGGCATTGGCAATGAAGGTGGGCATGGGGTGGAACATTGAATATGGAACATCGAACGTCCAACATCGAACGCTGAAATGTGGAGAATTTTGGAGGAGCGCGGGGTTGGTTGATTGCCTTTCGTGCGGAGGATGGGTAGAGAAAACGGCATGAGAATTTGGAGCTTGGCGGTTTTTCTGGCGATCACGGGATGCGCGTCGACGGCGAAGCAGGCTATGGTGCCGACTGCCGAGTGGTCCCGGACGGGGATGGTGGCGTTTTGTCGGATGAATCACGGGAAAAAAGTGGGTGATGGCCAGTGCTGGGCGCTGGCGAATGAGGCGATGAAAGCGGCAGGAAAGAGCCGCCCCGGCAGGGACATGCGGGTGTGGGGTAGGGTGGTGAATCCAGCGAACGAGCAGATCCGACCGGGAGATGTTCTGGAATTCGAGAATGCCAGATTCCGCGAGTCGAGAATGACAATCATCACCGGCAGCCATCACACGGCGGTGGTGATGACGCCGGAAAGAAATGGAAAGTTCACGGTGGCGGAGCAGAATTTCTGGGGGAACAAGCGAGTGAGTTTCCGGGAAATGAGTCTGCGGACGTGGGTGGCCGGGAAGATGACGATTTTTCGGCCGGGGTGAGTTTTAGAAAATAGGTCTTATAGGGCCTATACGACCTATTTTTGAGGAATCTCGTTCAGAGTATACCAAGCCTCTGGATGCCACAGGAAATCCCCGGTGGCGGATCTCACGGTATTGGCCGTGAGGTGATGGACATGCCCGCGGACGAGGCCATCGATTTTCAGGTGGACGGATTTTCTATCAGACGAGACTTCTGCTGCGGTGATTTTCGGGGTGGCTTGATCAACTTCCGGGCTGCCGTATTCGGCTTGGTAGATGTAAGTGAAGGCATCCATCGCATAGCTGGCGGGATTGCCGGCAGTGGCGGGATCGACAGGGGCGGTGAAATTCAAGGTGAAGCCGTCGGAATTGGCGGTCATGGTTTGGATTTCAAATGGCGTTTTTCCCGTCCATTTGACGCGCTCGAAAGTGAATGGCTTGCTGCCGCGGGAGGCCCAGCCGCGGTTGGAGCCACCGGTGAAGATCATGCCGGCAGCACCATCGTAGCGGACTGGGATGAGACCGGCTTCAAAGCCTTCGAGGAAATGGAAAACCGCGCCTTGATAGAGGCCGTTGATTTTTTCCAAGCAAACTCGCTGGACCTGGGAGTGGGTTTGCTCGCCGACGTAGAGTTGTTTTTCCCAAGGGCCGAATTTTCCGCCGCTAGTGTCGCAGGCGATGCCGGTGGGCGATTGGCCGACTTTTCCGTGGGGGAAAATAACGGCGGGCGGGATGAACTCGGGGTGTTTCAGGCGCTCGGTGAGGATGCGGGATTTGTCGGAAACCTCCGGTGGGGCGGGGAGGTTGGCGAGGGCCGCGTACTTGTTTGAAATGGGGTCGCCTTGAAAGGAGCCGGGCTTGAGCCATTTGAGCGAGGATGATCCGTTCCAGACGCCTTGATTATCCATGTAAAAAGCGTCGTCTTCCGCGTTGAAGCCGATGCCGCCGGGCGAGCGGACGCCGGAGCAGGTGGGGATCATTTTCCCGTCCGGAGTGACGCGGACGACCCAACCGCGCCAATTGGACTCGGCGGTGAATGAGCCGGTGAGGCAGAGGGCGACCCAGATATTTCCTTCTTTGTCGGGCGTGCTGCCAAACGCGAATTCGTGGTAATCGCCCTTGATGCCCCAGT
Organism: Luteolibacter sp.; assembly: GCA_039933825.1. Taxonomy (GTDB): domain Bacteria; phylum Verrucomicrobiota; class Verrucomicrobiia; order Verrucomicrobiales; family Akkermansiaceae; genus Luteolibacter. Next base: position 5,669 of record JBDTNJ010000301.1, on the reverse strand, counting down.
CGGAGCAGATGGTTTCAAAAGTATCCGCCACGCCGCTGCCAGTGGAATCCTTGATGCGGGTGACCTCCGGGCGCTGGGTGAGGTAGAGCCAGCCGTCCTTGTAAAACATGCCGAGGGGTTCGTGCAGGTTTTGGGCGAATTTCTTCCAAGTGACTTTTTTCAGGTCATCGCCGTAAGCGCCTGTGCAGATCCACAAATCGCCGCGGCGGGTGGTGACGGCGATTTTCTGGTCCGGCATTAGCGCGATGGAGCCGATTTCCATGACCTCGCCGGGTGGAAGCGGGATTTCCTCGCGGAGGTAGAAATCGGATTGCTGGGCGGCGTGGGCGAGCGCGGTGGTGAGGAGGAAGGTGATGAGCGGGCGCATTTTGGTGAGTGGGTTCGGGCGGAATGAATTCCGCGCTCCAGTTGGGGTTATTTCCAACGGTAGGTGAGGGTGACCGGCTGGCCAGGGGTGAGCAGGAGGGTGGGATTCCCGGAGCTGCCTTCGATAGTTAGCTTGGGCGACTGAGGGATAGTGATTTCCAGCGGTGAACCACTGATGGTGAGCTTGCGAACGAGGGCACCGGATTCGGCTTTCCATGAGTCCAGCAGGATCTGCTCGCCGATTTGGACAGAGAAAGTGGGATTTCCGGCGGGGTCGAGTTTGTAGCCTTTGAAGCGGGCTTCCTTGGGGAGGAATCTGGACTTGGTGAGGGTAACGACATTTTCTCCGGCGGGTGGGTTGTTGTCGGTACCGCGTTCGAGCCATTTCGGCGCGCCATCGATGAATTTGCCGGTCCAAATGAGTTCAGGAGCGAGATTGTCGGCGGAGTAAGCGAGATTGACGCCGCCGGGGAATCCCACGCCGATGGCGCGTGGAGTGGTGCCGGCGATGAAGTTCCGGTAAATGACCGGTCGGCCGTTTTCAGGCTCAATGGGGATGGTCACCCTCACTTTGGTTTTTTTAGGGGAGTTCTTGGAAAGCCATTTCCATTGGTTGTCGCCGGGGCCTTGCCAACCGAGGGCGATGCCTTGCTGGCCGACGACTTCGAGGTATTCCACTCGGAAGGGTTGGCTGCCTTGGGTGAGTTTGATTTTGCCTACCTTGGAGCGTGAGCCATCAAGCGGCCCGATGCCTTTCACTGTGGCGATGGGTGTGCCGTTGATGATGACTTTTGCGGAGTCGTCCGCATCGAGCAGGAATTTATATTCGCCATCGGCGGGAGCCTCGAACTGGCCCTGCCAGAGCATGGCGAAGTGGTCCTTATGCGGGGAGTCCGAGATATCCAGAATTCCGTCGTGTTCTTCCTCGACGTTTTCGGCTTTGAGGGTGCTGAAATCGGGGAGTTCCTTCCAACTGCCACTGTAAACTTGGGAAATCAGGTTTTTCAGGGCGGTTTTTTCGAGCGGAAGGGGGTGGAGCTTGAGGATTTCCGGCGCGGACCACGGAGTTTTCCGGTCCTCGATGGCGGTGCGGGTGGATTTCACAAAATCAGTGGTGACGGCTGCTGCCTGATTTCCCCATGCCGAGCGGACGTAGGTGAGGATGGCAGCGACTTGATCGTCCGGCAGCGCGGCACCTTGAGGTGGCATTTCGAGATTGTAGGTTTTACCGAGCACATCGACGGATCCAGTGAGGCCTTTGAGGACGATTTTCACCGCGCGGTCGGGATCTCCTGCTACCCACGGACTGCCGGAAAGCGGCGGGAACGTGCCGGCGGTAGCGCCTTTCCCATCTGCGCCGTGGCAGGCAGAGCAGTAGAGGGTGAAAAGCTGTTGGCCATCTTGGGCGGTCAGGGCGGAGCTGAGAGTGAAGAGGAGCGGGAGGACGCGTGGAGTCATGCAGGTGGGGCTCTACGGAGTGTTTAATCGGAAAATTTCCGAAATTTCAGGTAATGATTTTTTAGACCTTGGGTCAGCGAGTCAGCGTATTCATGGAAAATCGAAGGGCGCATTTTACCGCCGATTTCGAGGAGGCCTTCGTAGTCGCCGGCTTGGATACGTTCATAATCCACTTTGGAGTTCATCACGTAGGGCTCGATAAAAATAACAGGGCAATCGTAGAGTCGGTTCGCGAGCAGATTGCGCGCCCAGAGGTAGGGCTGCCCGGGGATGGGGCGGACATTCGTGTTTTCCGGAGGATACTGATAGGGTGGCAGGCCGCTGATCTCCGCGAAGCTGCTAGCGACGTCCGAGCCGACGAGGATTTCCTCCTGTTGGGTGCGCTGGAGGAGTTTCTGAAGCAAGGCGAAGCGTTGGTCGGCGAGCATGACCTCGTCGTTGTTATAGCCACCATTGACGAGGAGATGGAGATGGGTGCGGTCGATGAGTGTCGGGGCCTTTGGATCGCCCCAGGCCTCGGCGTTGAAATGGAGGCAGAGAACGATGTCCGGCTTGATGGATTCGTTGACGAGCTTGGCGCGGGCGTGGATTTCCGCTGTGCGATAGAAGAGCCGCTCGGCGAGTTTTTGCGGCGATTCCGGGGTGGCTGGCGTGGCGGATTCCTTGGCGAGGGTAAGCAGGGAATCCGGGCGGAGCAGGGTTACGGGCTCGTTTTTATCGCGGACGAGGGTGACGGTGGCACCCAGAGCTTCCAACTTTGGCTTGAGGAGCTTGGCGACGAGGAGTGTCATGTCTCCCTCGCAAACTGGCTGACCATCGCCGACAACAAACCAGCGCTCTTCCATCTTCGCCCACTCGCCGCCGATGTGGCCTGGATCGATGGCGATACGAAGACTGGCAAGGGGTTTTTCCCGAGTTGTGATAGGGAGCTCGTCAGCGGTTTTCCACAAACGTGGCGTGGGTTTGGTGGCATCCGGAGTGGCGAAGCGTAGTCGGTAAACATCGGCGGGTGCAGAATCGCCAGTCTTGATGCGGGCTTCGGTTCCATTAACCTCGATGAGGTTTCTCCAGGCCTCACCGGTAGTGAAAACGGTGCTGAGGAGTCGCTCGAAATCCTCGCGGGTGATGGTGTCTTGATAGGCATCCAGCGCCGGCCAGTTTGGCGGGTCCGCGAGAAGTGAGAGCGATGCGGGCGGCAGCTGCGGCTTTGGCACGACAGGTGTGGGTGTCGGCTTGCGGAAAAGAAACAGTGCGCCGCCGGTCAGCGAGAAGATCGCGATGATTAACCAAGGGAGATGGCGCACGGAGAATCGGCTCATGGAGGAAATAGGATTGTCGGGACACGGTGGAATGTGAAGCCTCCGTTGGGGAGCGAAACAATCCGCCCCGTTTTTCTACCATGTCTGCGATTCGTATATTATTTCTCGGTGATGTCGTTGGCGAGCCCGGACGCAAGGCGGTGATCGAACAATTGCCGCTACTGAAACAGTCGGAAGGCCTCGATTTTTGCATCGTGAACGGTGAAAACTCCGCAGGCGGGAAGGGGATCACGCCAAAAATCGCGATCGATTTGCTGCGAGCAGGAGCGGCGGTGATCACGACGGGCGATCATGTTTGGGATCAACAGGAAATCGTCGATTATTTTCCGACGGAACCGCGGTTGCTCAGGCCGATGAACTATCCGGAAGGCACGCCTGGCGCGGGCAGCGTGGTTTTGGAAACCGCAAAGGGCCGGATCGCTGTGATGCAGGCGCAGGGCCGGTCGTTTATCCAGCCGCCTTTGGAGAATCCCTATCTCGCGGTGGAAAAAGAAGTGGAACGACTGCGTGCGGACGGTGTGACGGCCATCGTGCTGGATTTCCATGCGGAAACAACGAGTGAAAAAATCGCCATGGGCCGCATGCTTGACGGGAAAGTCTCGTTGGTCGTCGGCACCCACACCCACGTGCAAACGGCGGATGAGAGCATTTTTCCCGGCGGTACCGGTTATCTGACAGACGCCGGGATGTGCGGCCCGGACGAGTCCATTCTCGGGCGGGCAATCGAATCCGTAGTGTGGCGCTTTAAATCGGGCATGCCTACGCGTTTCCCCATCGCGAAAGGCCCGGTCAGGCTGTGTGGCGTGATCGTGGACGTGGACGCCGAAAGTGGCAGCTGTCTGGCGATTCGCAGGTTCTCCCTGCTATTGCCGGATGCGGCTGTTCCGCTTCCTGCGCAACAGTAGATCGACTGAGCCCGGACCAACAGGCCGCGTTTCAGGTGTACCAGAAACAGGCGAAGGAAATGCAGCTCATGGGATTGAAAATGGCTCAGAAAATGATGCCAGGCAGCAAGGACGCGTCCAAATGACGGAGCCTTGATTTCTCCAAGCTTGCCGAGTGCGCGGCGCTGGATTTCACTCTCCGCATGACACGTCCAGACGGTCGCCAGAACGACCAACTCCGTCCGATTTCCTTCATCCCGAATGTAGCGCCTTATGCTACGGGTTCAGTTCTCGTCTCCTTCGGCGATACGCGGGTGATCTGTTCAGCAACAATCGAGGACGATATCCCACGCTGGATGCGGGCGCAGCGCGTGGAAGGCGGCTGGCTCACAGCGGAATACTCGATGCTGCCATACTCCACGCTGGAACGGAAACAACGCGATATCACCCGTGGCAAAATCGATGGCCGCTCCTCCGAGATCCAGCGTCTCATCGGCCGTGCTCTGCGGACGGTGGTGGATTTGAAAAAAATCGGCCAACGCACGATCTGGATCGATTGCGATGTTCTGCAAGCCGACGGCGGCACACGCACCGCATCGATCACCGGCGGCTGCGTGGCGATGGCGATCGCCCTCAACAAGCTGATGGCCGAGGGGAAATTGAAAACCTTCCCGATCAAAAAACTCGTCGCCGCCGTTTCTGCCGGAGTCTATCAGGGCGTGCCAGTGTTGGATTTGAATTACCCAGAAGACAAGGCGGCCACCGTCGATTTCAACGTGGTCATGACTGACACGGGTGAGTTCGTGGAAATCCAGGGCAGCGGCGAAGAAGCGGTTTTTTCCTCCGAGGAAATGACTGCCATGCTCGATCTCTCGCGCAAAGGGATCGCCGATATCGTCTCACTTCAAAAAGCCGCCATCCTCACTGCGGATCGCGCCGCGCCTGCCGATCTGGCCTCGCTGGCCGCGGCATTCGGGCGGTGACTACTTTCGCCTTGGCGAAATGAGGTCGAGGGACTAGATAACGCCTGCCATGACCCGCTCTTCCATCGAAGCCGCAACCAAGATCTTCATCGTCGCTCTGATTCTCACCTTCTGTTATACGGTGTATCGAGTTTTGCTGCAAGTGGGCTTCGTCCACTGAGACTTGGCTATTTCCAGGTCACGGCGACTTCGGCGATACCGCCGTTTTTGTTATCGTATTTGAGGAGCCCGTGTTCGAGGGCATATTCGTGAACGCACTTGGTGACTTTCACGTCGTAAGCACAGTATTCGGCGATTTTCCTCAGCGGTTCGAATTGGCCGCTTTTTTTGTGTTCCTGCCACCAACGCAGCGCGTCCAGGCCATCGGCGGTCTTGCCGGTTCCGAGTGAGGCGGAGGCCACGGAATCCAGCTTGAGGCGGAAACCAAGGATGGTTTCGAGCTCGAGCATCATGTCGAGATTGAGCGTTTGCTCTGCGAGGGTGTGGAAAATATAGGGCTGAAGCACCGGATAGTCGAAATGCAGGTGGTTCCATCCTACGACCAGATCGGCGCGGACAAGTTCTTCACCGAGTTTTTCCATCTCGTTTTCTGCGTAAATTTCGTAGGTCCCGCGTGCGGTGCTGTAGGTGACGGCAACGGAGACACCCATCTTGGATTT
>JBDTNJ010000300.1:0-5960 GCA_039933825.1 Luteolibacter sp. | reverse complement strand
AGCGAGGTGCCCTCCGCCATCATCGGCGGCAAGGTGATGGACAAGCTCCATCAGATCGATCCGGTGGCCTACGTCCGCTACGTTTCAGTTTACCGCCAGTTCGAGGACGTGAACGAGTTCATTGCAGAAATCCAATCACTCTCACGCCGCGCCGCCCGCGATCCTTTCCAGCGGCGTTTGTTTAAAGACTGAGTCATCGCCATTCACAATCTCCCCCTAACATTATACCCCGTTTTATTTTCCCTCCTCAAGCAAGCCCCAAGTGATCTCCCTCATCGGCAATCGCCCCGCGCTTCAGATCGGTCGCTATCAAGTGATTGATTACGACACCGCGTGGCTGGATGATGCGTTGAAGCGGGCGGCAGCGGCGGCGGAACACGAGGACTTCCCGTTCATCGCGGATATCCGTAGCGGGATCGTCCAGTATCTGGAAACCAAGTGCCCGCTCAAGCTCTTGCAGCTTGAGGATTTGTTCGACCGGATGCGTAAAATGCTGGTGAAAATCGGCTGCGAGCGGATCGCGGAGAAACTCGAGCCGCTGGCCCCGCCCGTCACCGTCTGCCTTGTCCGAGCCGCGATGGAGGCTGGAAATGGCTTTGAACTGGCGTTTTTCGAGACCCTGCGCATCGAGCTCGGCGATCTCCGCGCTGCCGGGGCTGAGGAGATTCGGTTCACCGGGCTGCGCGAGAGTTCGTTGATCCTGCGCGGCACAGCGAAGTGGAATAAGCACTGCGATAGCTTGCTTGCTGAGATCGAGGCCTTTCTCAAAGCATGGGAGCGCGAAGCACCCGAAAGTGATCGCGCACGGCAATTGTGCGTCGAAAGCGAGTCCTGACGCACTCATTTCGCTCCCAGTCTTGACCCGGAAGCTTTGCCGTGCAACCTGCGCGCCCGATGATTTCCGTTCAGTCCCTTCGAGTTGAATTTGGCGCGCGCGTGCTTTTCAACGATCTCGCCTTTTCCGTCCAGCCGCGCGAGCGCATCGCCTTTGCCGGCCACAACGGCGCGGGCAAATCCACGCTCATGAAATGCGTGGCGGGGCTCATCCGGCCGACCGCAGGGCAGATCAGCGCGCCGAAGGGCACCCGTATCGGCTATCTGCCGCAGGAAGGGATTCACGTGAAAGGCCGCACGCTTTGGCAAGAGACGGAGTCTGCTTTTGGTGAAACCATGGCTCTCAGCGAAAAAATCGAGCGACTTTCCAACGAGCTTGTCAAACTCGACCCGCGTTCCTCGCCCTACGGCGATATGCTGGAGGAAATCGGCGAGCTGGAGCTCCAGCTCGACGCGATGGACCCCGCCCGAATGAAGCCGCGCATCGAGTCCGTGCTCAAGGGTCTCGGCTTCCAAACCAAGGATTTCACCCGCGACTGCTCGGAGTTTTCCGGCGGTTGGCAAATGCGCATCGCGATGGCGAAGCTGTTTCTCCAGGAGCCGGAAGTCCTTCTGCTAGACGAACCGACGAACCACTTGGACATCGGCACGCAGATCTGGGTGGAACAATATCTGATCAACTACCCCGGGGCGATCCTGCTCATTTCCCACGACCGGGCACTGCTAGACACACTCTGCACTCGCACCATCGCCTTCTCTCACGGCCGGGCGGAGGAGTATGCCGGAAACTTTTCCTACTTCGAACGCGAGTCGGTGCTCCGGAAGGAAATCCGCGTGAAACAATACACTGCCCAACAGCGGGAAATCGCGGAAACCCAGCGTTTCATCGACCGCTTCCGCGCTTCGGCGAACAAAGCCACGCTCGTGCAGTCTCGCATCAAGCTGCTCGCCAAGGTCGAGCGCATCCCGGCACCGGAACAGGACGATGCGGTGATGAATTTCAAGTTCCCAGCCCCGCCGAACTCGGGCCACACCGTCGCAAAGCTGGATGGCGTCGCGAAAAGCTACGGTGCCCTCAATATTTTCAGCGGCTTCGATTTTGAAATCAACAAGGGTGAGAAATTTGCCATCGTCGGTCCTAACGGAGCTGGCAAATCCACCTTCTGCCGCCTCATCACCGGCCAGGAAGAACCAGATGCAGGCGCGCACACCTTCGGCCACAAAGTCGCCACCTCGTTCTTCTCCCAGAATCATGCGGACGAGCTGGACCCGAATCTATCCGTGCTCGAGACCGTTGAGGCCGCTGCCTCTCGCGAGGCGATGCCGCACGCGCGGAACTTGCTTGGATGTTTCCTTTTCCGGGGCGATGATGTCTTCAAAAAAATCGGCGTGCTGTCCGGAGGTGAGCGTTCGCGTGTCGCCCTCGTTTGCATGCTGCTGCGCCCGGCGAATTTCCTCATCCTCGACGAGCCGACGAACCACCTCGACATGCAATCTCAGGACGTGCTCCAGCGGGCGCTCATCGACTATCCCGGCAGCGTGATGATCGTCTCCCACAATCGGAACTTCCTTGATGCGCTCGTCACCAAGACGCTCGAATTCCGCCCCGGTGAGCAACCGACGCTCTATGCCGGAAACATCACTTACTATCTGGAGAAATCCGCAGAAGATGAAGCTGCGAGAAAGGGCATTCCGAAACTAACCACTCTCACCCCCGCCGCGCCTAACGGAAATAATTCTTCCCGCCAATCGGTTCCCGGTGTGAACCGCAAGGAGCAGCGCCGGATCGAGGCGGAGCAGCGGGAAATGAAGTCGAAGGTGCTCAAGCCACTCGAAGCCGAATTCGCCGAACTCGAAGCCAAAATCGCCGAGCTCGAAAGCGCCCAGGCCACGATCACCCAACGCCTTTCATCGGATGAAGTGGCTAACGACTCCGCCAAAATGCGCGAAGCTTCGAATGCCGCAGACAAGCTCGCGAAATCTCTCGAAACCAGTTATTACCGCTGGGGTCAGCTCTCGGACGAGATTGAAAAGGTGAAAGCCAAACTCGGCATCGAGTAAAACCGCAAGCGGTCCCGCCCTCACTCGCCCTTGACGGCGGAGGCCGCGCCATCGTCCGGTGCCAGGATCTCATTGATCAGGCGCTTGCTGCCGACATCCGCCAGATTGCTCTGCGGATAGATGTTGCGGGCCTTGAGATACCAGGAAAGAGCGGAACCGGTTTGCTTCGGCGTGCGGTTTTCAAATTGTTTCGCCTTGTCCAGCGCGAGCGTGAAATCCGCGACCTTCGGAGCTAACAACTCAAGTTCGCGGCCGAGTTTCGGATCATCGGGAAACTGTTCGCGCAGCTCGGCGAGTTGCTCCCATGCCGCATAATTCTGGCCGACCTTGCCGAACTCGGCGGCTTTGCCAAGCGCGGCTTCGATTTTCATGAGGTTGGTCATGATTTGTTTGAAGGCGTCCTCGCGCTTGGCGTCGCCCTGGATCGTTGGCGCGATCTCATACTGGCGTTTGGCGATTTCACGAAAATTTCCTTCACTCAGCAAACGATCGAAATCATTGCGGGCGGTGACCATGGTGCTGGCACCGGAGATCATCGCGCGGAACTCGCTTAGCTTTGGATTGGTCGGCCAGATCTCGGTTGCCGCCTTGATCTTTTCCGCAGCCTTGTCGTTTTCCTTGGCGAGCAGATGGGCCTTGGCTTCTTCGATGGCGAGGTCCGATGCGAGTGTGTAGGCGGCGATGGCGCTATCGACTTTCGAGGATGGAAAATCTTTTGCCGCAGCCTTGAGACGATCCGCCAGTTCTTTGGTCTTGGTGTAATCGCGGGCTTGGAGCGTGCCGTAGAGCTCGTTCAAATCGCGGGCATAGCCGGCGATACGTTGTTTTTTATCATACGAAAGCGTGGCGACGGGCCCGAGATACTCGCCGAGTGCGTAGGCTTCCATCAGGCGCTGGGTGGCGGAGTGCAGTTCATTGCGTGAGAGCATCAGATCAAACGCTTCGACATATTTTCCCACCTCGCGGATGGCTTCGTTAGAGAGTGAGTCGAGGGAAGCCACGGTCGGGCTGACGCCGACGGATTCGGAGAAAAGTTTGGAAACATCCGAGTTCTTATCAATGCGGAGGGTGGTATCGCCGTCCTTCCAGATTTGGTTGTAAAAGCGAGCGGCCATCAGCACGTGTTCGTATCGGCGTTGAACGAACCATTGCACCATGCTGACCTGGTATTGCGCCTTGGTGCGCAGCGTTTGGGCCTCGGTGCGGGCGATGTTGGCTTTTTTCAGAACCTCGATTTCCGCGATGCGCCGAAGGGTATCGGCATACTTCAGCGAGTTGTTTCCGGTGCCTGGAGTCTGGGGTGTTCCGGTGCTTCCCTTGGCTTTGCCCTTAGCGTCCTTCGCCTCGACCATCATGCTGTCCTTCTCATGGCGTGCGGCCCAGTCGCCGCTGGCGATGATGGATCCTTTTTCCTCTTCGATGGATTTGTTGAGCTTTGCCAGACCATTGATGTCCTGTTTGGACAACATGGCCATGTAGATAGATTCCGCCAGTGAGCCGCAGAGGTTCGCATCTCCCGGATACGAGGCGGCGGTGGGCAGCAGTCTGAAAGCGGCATAGATGTCCGGGCCACCGCTTTTGAAAGGTGAGATGGTGTTAAGGATCTCGGTAACCGTGGCGCGGTATTTGGCGGCGGCCTCATCCTTTTCCGGTGGTTGGCTGAGGTATTTCTCAAATCGGGCCTTGAGCAAACGGTTATCACCTAACGGAATAGCGACTCCGCCGACGGTGATGGTTTCCGCCGCGGGATCGAGCATTGGGATTTCGTTGCCGAGCGGGCCAGCGCTGGATTTTTCCTTGGCGGGAGGCGCGGCGGTGTCCGTAGGTGTGGGTTTTACCGCTGGTGCCTGTTGCGCGGTCGGGGGCGTGTAAACCTGGCCATGGGCAAGGCTTGCGGCGCATAAGGGAATCAAAAATCGGGCTTTCATAGAAAACGTGGTAAAAATTAGCGGCGGTTGATTCCGGTGGCGACGGGAATGCCGCCTTGCTTGAATTTCACGCGGAAGGCGTATTTCTGTTTGGTATCGATGTTGAGCTTGTTATATTCGGGCGGAATCTCGATCCCCACAAATTGATCGCCACCCGGCGCTTCCACTCGGACGCTGACCAGCTGGCCGCGGCTAGTGGTCCATTGGAGTTTTTCGTCGATCTGCCCCTCGACGACGTATTCGTTGCCTCGCAGGCTGTTACCGTTTTCGAGCAGTTCATCCATCTGGAGCATGGCGACATCGCCGAAGCTTGCGGTTTTTTTTCCGAGCATTGATTTCCCGGCGACCACGGCCACAACGACGGCGGCGATGGCACCTATGATGATCCCTGGGTGAAGACTTGAGCTAGCGCGGCGTGCCATAATGGGTAAAGACTGAAAAGTGAAATGCTGAGAACTGAAAGAAAGATGGCTGGAAAATGGAAGAAATCGAGGGCAAAGCGTGGAGTTTAGATTTCAGCGTTTTCGCATCTCAAAATTTCAGCATTTACCCAAATTAATCCCACTGCGGCCTGCGCGCCCCGGCCCATGTGGCGATGAAGGCGATCGCAATGTGGGCCCCGAGTGTGTAGAGGCAGGCGTTTTGTGCGGACAGGCTGGTGTCGATCACCGAATTCACCGCATCGTGAACTTGGGTTTGAAGGGACTCCACCGAGCCGGACCATGCCCAGTAAGCGGAAATGAAGGGACGGGTGAAGGCTTCGACTTTTTCGGGAAGGGCAAGCACGGCACCGGAAAGGGGAAGTTGGAAACCCACCAGATAGATCGACAGCAATGACGCTTGTTCCGCCGTCCGCATGAGCGAGGAAATGGCGAGGCAAATGGCGGTCATCGACGCATTGATGAGCAGCAGGAACCCGGCGTGCTGAAGGAAATCTCCGCGGAAAGCCCCGAAAAAATTGACGAAAAACGCCATCCAGAGCGATTGCGCGATGACCAGACAGGCGAGGAAGGCAATTTTAGAGGCAATATAGGCCGAGGGTCTGAGCCCGCCGAATTTTTCCTTTTCATAGATCGGCCGCTCACCGGCGATTTCACGGGCGGAATTGTTCGAGCCCATCAGCGAGAGCAGCACCAC
>JBDTNJ010000299.1:0-6633 GCA_039933825.1 Luteolibacter sp. | reverse complement strand
CACGGCGAAGAAGGTTACGAACATTGAATGCTTGATTGAATCCAATCTGTCAGCGGGCGGGCCGGAAACGGCCCGCCCGTTTTCATTTGCAGCAAGTGCTCAAGCAAGCTCCTCTGTGCGCGTGAACCTTCAGTCTTTAAGGAAATTTCTCTGGGGAGCCTTGTTGCTTTCTGCTGGATTTGCCGCTTGGACGTGGTTCCGGCCTTACGCTTGGAATCCCGATCCCGCCGCCCGTTGCAAAGTTGTCGGTGTTCAAGTGACTCAAGATCAATCGTATTTCTGGGTGGAAGCGCATTTGAAAATGAATCCAGGGATGACTCACGATTTACAAAAACCCATTTCTCTAGCGGTCACTGGCCGCTTGCTGGAACCCGCCGATACGACTTTCAGCAGCACAAACGGTCAAGGCACCACCGATGTCTGGGTGAAATTCTGGCTTGAAAGCAAGGACATCGCCGGACCTATAGCCCTGCAATTGAACGATGGAAAACTCAGCATCAAGGCAAACGATGGAGTTCCCTCACAGAGCAAATACTACATCTCAAACCATTGGTAATTCATGGCCTGGCTCCTCATCGACAACTCCAACACCCGCACCAAATTCGCACTAGGAGATGCGAACTGCCTGCTCGGCTGGCGCGGCGTGGTTCCCACCCAAGAGATCTCCCCCGAAACATTGACCCGCCTTCTTCATGGCGTGACTTACGATGCGGTGATCGTTTGTTCCGTAGTTCCTGAAAAGGCAGCCATCTTAGAAAAGTGGTTTGAAAACCGTGTACCCCTGCATTTTCTCAATCACCTGAGCCCCTTGGGAATGGAGATCGATTACCCGAATCCCGCCCAAATTGGTGCCGACCGCCTCGCAAACGCCGCTGCCGTGCTCACACGCCATCGCGTTCCTGCCATCATCATCGACTTCGGAACAGCGGTTACTTTCGACGTCATTTCCGCCGCACCCGCCTATTGCGGCGGAGTCATCGCACCCGGTTTAGGAGCCATGTCGGGCTATCTCACTTGCAAAACTGCACTGCTTCCGGAAATCGAACTTATCGAGCCCCCCTCAGCCATCGGAAAATCCACCGTCCATGCGATGCAGGTGGGTGCGGTGATCGGCTACCGCGGACTGGTGAAGGAAATCCTCGCCCAAATCTGCAAGGAGCTTCCCGGCCACCCGGCCATCATCGCCACCGGTGGTGATGCGGCGCTCATCGCGAAAGGACTTCCGGAAATCCAAGCCGTCGATGCGGATATCACCCTTGACGGGCTGCGCCAAGTCGCCGTGCGGTTGTTTTCCAAGACCGCTGGTTAATAAAACGTGCCATTCGTTCCCGAACCGCTAGTTGTTGCCGCGATGAACGACAGCTCCCTTGCCATTGGAATCGACTTCGGCGGAACCAGCGTGAAAATCGCAGTTGTCTATCAAAGCCATATCATCGACCAAGCGCCGCCGATCGCGACTCAGGAGTTTGAGGTGCGTGGTCAGCTGATCGATGCAATCGTGCGATCCGTAGAAGACTTGCGAGCCCGTCATGCGGGAATCGCTTCGGTCGGAGTCGGCATGCCTGGATTTGTGAATTTTGAAAAAGGCCTGATCTACGGCTTGACCAATGTTCCAGGCTGGGAAGGTGTCCCGCTCAAACAGATTCTTGAGGGGAAAATCGGCCTCCCTGTCGCCGTGGACAACGATGCTAACTGCATGGCCTTCGCCGAGTGGCGCTGTGGTGCCGGCCGCGGATTTCAAAACGTCGTCTTCATGTCCCTCGGCACCGGCGTCGGCGGAGCCATCATCGCGAACGGACAAATGATCCGCGGCATGCGCCATGGGGCTGGGGAAATCGGCCAGACCTCGATCGACTATCAAGGCCACGTCGGGCATTATGGGAACAAGGGAGCTCTGGAGGACTACGTCGGAAACAACGAAATCGCCGCCCGAGCCCATGATGCCTATAGGGCCGCCGGGATCCAGAAACCCCTCGCAGAATGCACCCCTGCAGCCTTGGCCAATGCCGCTCATCATGGTGATGCGATTGCGACCTCCCTCTGGAGCGAAACCGGGCAAATGTTAGCAACCGCCGCCATGAACTGTTGCTGGCTGCTCAACCCCGAAGCGATCGTCATCGGAGGTGGGGTCGCCCGCGCAGGTGATTTGTTATTTCAGCCGTTTGAGAAACATCTTTTCGCCCAGCTCTCCGGCCCTTTCAAGGATGGCCTGATGATTATCCCCGCCGCTTTTGGTCACGAAGCCGGCATAATCGGCGCCGCAGCCCTTGCCCGCGAACATGCCGCCAGACCTGGAAATTAGGATCATTTTGCCCGATGGCGAAATTTCCGGTTTGCAAGATGGCTTTCCCACCTTTCAATCCCGCCCTGTCCATGAGCCATCCTACCTTCCGCATTGCCATCGGAGCCGATCACGGCGCCGTCGATCTGAAAAGCGCCGTCGTCAAACACCTCCAGTCAGTCGGCCACGAGGTCACCGACTTCGGCACCCAAGGCCACCAATCCGTCGACTACGCGGACTATGCGAACATCGTCGCCCGTAATGTGGCCGATGGCACCTACGATTTCGGCGTTCTTGCCTGCACTTCCGGCGTCGGCATGTGCATCGCTGCGAACCGCCACCGCCACGTCCGCGCGGCGAATGTTCGCTCCGTGGAGGAAACCGTGATCACCCGCCAACACAACGATACGAACATTCTTTGCCTTGCAGGGAAATACACCGATGAAGCAACCGCCATCGCCATGGCAGACGCATTTCTCGCCACCGCTTTCGAAGGTGGCCGTCACGAAGAGCGTGTTTGCAGATCGTCTGGCAGCCGCATCGCCGTGACCGACCCCGCGATCTACGCCGCGATCACCGCCGAAGAGCATCGCCAGCGGAACAACATTGAGCTGATTGCTTCGGAAAATTTCACTTCACCCGCCGTGATGGAGGCTCAAGGCTCAGTCCTCACTAACAAATACGCAGAAGGTTATCCCGGCAAGCGCTGGTACGGCGGTTGTGAAAACGTTGATGTCGTGGAACAGCTCGCCATCGATCGCGCGAAACAGCTTTTCGGCGCGGAACACGCGAACGTCCAACCGCACTCCGGATCACAGGCGAACACCGCTGTTTACTTCTCCGTGCTCAAGCCTGGCGATAAGATTTTCACCATGGACCTCGCCCACGGCGGTCACCTCACCCACGGCCACAAAGCGAATTTCTCCGGCCGTTTCTACGATGTCACGCACTACGGAGTCTCTCCCGACGACGAGCGCATCAACTACGATGAGTTAGAAAAAACCGCCCGCGAGCTCAAGCCCGCGCTGATCACGGTGGGTGCGTCCGCCTACTCCCGCATCATCGACTTCGAACGCATGGGTAAACTTGCGAGAGAAGTCGGGGCCTATTTGTTTGTCGATATGGCACACATCGCTGGCCTCGTCGCCGCCGGTCTGCATCCCAGCCCGTTCCCGCATGCGGATTTCGTCACTTCCACCACCCACAAATCCCTGCGTGGTCCCCGTGGCGGCATTATTTTGTGCAAAGAAGAGTTCGCGAAAAAAATCGACTCACAGGTTTTCCCCGGCATCCAAGGCGGCCCGCTCATGCACGTCATCGCGGCCAAGGCCATTTGCTTCGGTGAAGCGCTCAAGCCCGAGTTCAAGGAATACTCCGCTCAAATCATCAAAAACGCCCAGGCGATCGCCGCACGCCTAACGCATCATGGTTTCCGCATCTGCTCCGGCGGCACCGACAACCACGTGATGTTAGTAGACCTCCGCAACAAGGGTCTCAACGGCACCGATGCCTCCCACGCCCTCGACGAGGCGGGCATCACCGTTAACAAAAACGGCATCCCCTTCGACACCGGCAGCCCAATGAAACCCAGCGGCATCCGCATCGGCACCCCCGCCGTGACCACCCGCGGCATGAAGGAACAAGACGTCGAACAAGTCGCCGATTTCATCGCCGAGGCCCTATCAGATCACACCAACACGGAAAAACTCCACGCCATCCGCGAGCGCGTCTTTGCCTTCAACCGCGCGTTCCCGCTGCCTTGGTGAAGTTTAAGGGATTACCTCCGGTATGGGCAAGTTGACCCAACAGCCCTACCGAGGTTCATACCAAGGGATTTTCGCAGGACAGGTCCGGAAACGACGAAAAATCCCGATCTGCCGACCATCGTTTTTTCACGCCATGATTCAGACAAATCGCGGCGATCCGCGCATCGTGGATCTTCGGCCCGCGGATCATTCCAGCGGTCGCTAGCGCTGAAAGTTTCTCGAAATAGCCCGGCCCTTCCGCCAGCAACCGCAAATGAGGACTGCCGCGTCACGCTTGGATCGCGGCAATGGCCGTACACAAAGGAGTCGGCGGATCATAGATTTTCGGATGCGTCACGATGGCAAGGAATTCGTGAACGCTGGGCCAGGTGATCGCCCATGCGCTCCCTGAGTTTGCGAGAGTCGTGATTTTATCGAGCGCTTTCCCATGCCACGGGGAATCCTCCCGGTGTGCGAAAACCAGAAGGTTCGTGTCGATCGCAATCATCGGTAAGTCGCTTCGCGGATGGATTCCCATGACGCGTCTTGAAAATCCCTGCTCAGGCCGTTTCCTTTGAACGTGATCGGACGGATCTCCGCTATGGGTAATTGCTGGTCGAGATTAGCTGCCAAAGATTCCTCGATCAAAGTCCGCAACATGATCTGCCTCTCCTGCGCCCGAGCTTTCGCCCTCAGGAGCAGTGAATTGGCAATCTCTATGGTTGTCTTCATATGGGTAACCTTACTCTTTTTTGAGGATGGGTCAATCTGAAGGATTTGAAACACAATCGGGTCGAAATTGCCCGCCCCCATCGAGGCATGCTCATTTTCGCGAAAATCCCGCGAAACGGAAGGCATAATGTTGCCGGCAGCGCAATGCAGGCTTAGTGTGACCGATGAAGTGGATCGCCGTTTTTCTGACCTTGCTGTCACCATCGCTGCTAGGACAGACGCCGAATGCGGTTGTGACGGCCGTTGCCAACCCACAACCAGCAAGGCTCACGACGGCTGATCTGAACGAATACGAATCCTTGCCGGTAGCCCGCAAACATCTGTTGGAATACGCCCTCGCAGTTCTAAACGATTCCCCATGGCTTCCCTATCTGAACGGAGGCGCGGAGCCGGAGGCAGGCGGATTCGACTGCTCCGGGGCGATGTATTTCGTGATGCGCAAAGCCGGGCTGGAACCGCCGCGCAGCTCGGCAGCCCAATGCGCGTGGCTCAAGGAAAACAGCCGCCTCCATGAGGTGGCTGCTGGTGCCTCCGACGGGAAGGATCCTTCACTGGCGGATTTGAAACCCGGCGATCTGCTATTTTGGTCAAAGCCCGGATCATCGACGGACGGCCCACCCATCACGCGGATTCATCACGTGGCGATGTTTCTGGGCACCGAGAAAAAGGACGGACGCCCGGTGATGATCAATGCCACCGATGGTCGCTCGTATCGCGGGCGAAAGGCAAACGGCTTCGGTATTTATGATTTCCGCGTGCCGAAAGCGGACTCGCCATCAAGGCTCACGGGATACGGCACGCCGCCCGGCATCGGCGTGGAATGAGACCTCCCAACCGATCGTCCACGGGCGCCCCCCCCCACGATCATTTCCGCAGGCTGTCGGGTGAAATCCCCTATTGCCACGTGATTCCGAATCTGGGCAGATCCAGACGCCAAAAGGAGCCACAATAATTCATCTATCACTTTATAATTTCAAGAAAGCTCTTGCGCAACCATTTTGGTTGCATCGAGTCGCTCCATGGCCTCCATCACGCTCAAAAACATCCCGGAGCCTCTGCACTGCGCCTACAAACGGCGGGCCAAAGCCCATTCCCGGAGCCTCCAGGCGGAGATCCTCCAAACCCTCGCGCACAGCGTGGCCGTGCCCGACGAGGCGGGCCAAATGACGGTGGAAAACGTGGCCGGAATGCTCAAACCCCGCCTCAAGGGTGTGACGATTCAACAAATGCACCATGGCATCGACCAATCGCTGCGGGAATCATGGAAATGATCGCGGTGGACACCAATGTGCTCATCCGCTTTCTGGTGGATGACCACCCTGCCGAGGGAAAACGCGCCCGGCGTGTATTCGAGAGCCACCGTGTTCTCGTGCCGGAAAGCGTGCTGCTCGAATCCGAGTGGGTGCTGCGGGCGGTTTACGGTTTTTCCCGTGAAGAGATTTCCGGAGCGTTTCGTGCCCTGTTATGTCTGCCAACGGTGGTCGTGGATGAGCGGACTCTGGTCATGCAGGTGTTGGACGGGTTCGACGAGGGTTTCGATTTTGCCGACGCCTTGCATGATGCCCGCAGCGCGGGGCTTGAACTGAAGACCTTCGACCGGAAATTCCTGAACCGGGGACAAAAGCACCATTGGCAGATCTCCGCGCCGTGACTTGGGATGGACGGTGCTGCGCGACTCGAACCGGGACATCTCTCAACGGTGACACCGAGCCATCTTCCTCGTTGTTTCAAATTTAGGATTTAGCACCAGAACCCGACGGTCGGGTGTGGTGAGGCGTTCCCCTTCCATCATCTCGAACAATGATGGTTTCACAACGAGCTGTTGAACAGAGCCGCTGGGCGGCGATTCCTTAATTCGGCGTTGAAAGGGGTGAC
>JBDTNJ010000298.1:0-1707 GCA_039933825.1 Luteolibacter sp. | reverse complement strand
TACTTACCAACTTTGCCGCGCGTCCCGCTTTGCTCCGCGCTACTCCCACCCGCTGGAGTAGACGGTCACGGTTGGACTCCCGGCGCATCTTGCGCAAGGACCGTAGCAGTTCCACCAAGCGCCGCCGCCGCATGGCCATCTCCTTCTGGGTGCGGTTACCGCTTTTGGCCACGACATAAAGTTCGCCCGCCTCTTCGAAGCGTTTCACTTCCACCGAATCGCGCACTTTCTCCCAAGGCAGGCTCTCCCACCGGTCACGCTTGGTGCGGACCTGCGCGCGCGGCGTGCCCACCAGATATTTCACACTCGGATGGACCTGGCGGATTTCGGCCAGTTGTTCCTCTGTGGGAATGCCCCGGTCCATGATCCACACCCGTTCGGCCGATCCGTATTTGGTTTCAATGCGCGCGATAAACTCTGGCAGGGTTTGTTTATCGAGGGTGTTACCGTCCAGGGTTTCGTAAGTCAGAGGAAAGCCTTCCGGAGTTACGATGAGTGCGATGACGACTTGTTTGCAATCCGGGCGATGATCGCGGCTATAACCGCGTTTGGCTTTGGGTATAAGCTCGGCGGCACCTTCGAAGTAAGTGCTGGTCAGATCGTATAGCAGCAGTTGGTACTTCACTCCGAATAGATCTTCCCATCGAGCTTTGAGATGGGTGAAGAGTTCGTCCCGGTGCACCAGTAAGTCATCGAGGACTTCGTAAAGTTGATCCTTGCCGCCCCAGTGGAAATCTCCCGCCAACAAATCACCCATGGCGCTCTCGTCGTACCAGTGGCGGTGGAGTCGCCATTCACTCCCGGGGGCGATCAACCGATAAGCCACCGATACCTGGAGCAACCCCGCCCAGTCGGTGCCTTCACGACTGCGGCCCAACTTGCCCGACCAGAACTCATCGAATTTCAAAGCGTGCCAAAGCTCTCCAGCCAACCAACAGGCCCCATACTGACGGGGCCGTGAAAGAGTGTAGTCTGCCAGCTTAATGGGCAGGGCTGGAGCCGGAAGACCGGGGGGCAGTGCCTGATTTTCGGGAAAGAGGCAGAGGTGAATTTCCTGACCGGAGGAATCGAAGGCGGTGATGGATTTGACCCAAGCGGCTTCCTGCTCCGCGTTGATCTCACCGAGATAAAGCAAGGTTTTTTGGTAAGGATGTCGTGCACCGGGAGTACGCACGCTTTCGACCACACTGAAGTAAGTATGAGCTTTGCCGTCTTTGATCCGGGAATGTGTGCGCAGGAACATCGCTTCCACCGCACAAGTTCGTGCCCAAAAAGCACCCGGCAACGGGCTGGGTCTGCACTACACTCACTTTAACCGGTTTTGCATCGTTGGATTTACCAAATCACCAGTAAAACCGCGGAATCTATTTTCCGGCGAACCGAAAATTGGCCAATTTCCGCTCCCAGTGCCGAAAGTTGGGCTAACCCGCAGCCGTCGTGATTTGGAACATTTCCCAATTTGGGGCCGGTTGTGCGAGCAGGTGAGGCATTTTGGGTCAGGCGCACGGGACACGCCGGACTTTGGAAACAGCATTGTCCGTAGACATCCTGGTGCGCGCCCGTGGAGGAATCCGAGATGGACGCTGATCGGCGCAGATGTGCGAAAAAGCCGCTATTAGGTCAAAGGTCTTCTGATTGTTGTTCGGTTGAACCACGAGGGAAACGCTTTTGCGGATTCCGCCAATCCATTGACCGGAGGCACGCACT
>JBDTNJ010000297.1:0-25921 GCA_039933825.1 Luteolibacter sp. | reverse complement strand
GGGGTGAAAAAAAGCGGTTCACCCAAATGAAATACTGGGCGAACGGCTGATTTCATGAGATGGGCCTACCTTTGCAGCATGCGTGTGCGAGCCACTCACCCAGCCCTCCAAGCGCCGCACCCATCGTGTAGGCCACCAGATTGCCCCATGAAAAGGCATACCCTAACACCAGGTGTCCGGGAGTCGTATTCCGGATGTTTTCCAACCATGGGGCGTGATGAAATTTCAGAAACTCGACGGCATACGACGTGATCAGCGCCAGCAGAGTGACCCTAACGGTAGAAAGCCTGGGAAAAACAAAGCCCCATCCGAAAAACACCATCAGCGTCCACAATACGTCACCGGGATACTTCCCGAACGAGGACGGGAAAACCCCATGAAATTTCCGCGATGCCAGGCCCAGCGCGATCACTCCGACCACCCATAAACCGTACCACACACGGTTTCTGAGAAAAACAGCAGGCACGGGAAAATCACCGGATTCACGATTCATTCCGCGGATTTCAGGAAAAGCGGGTTCACCGCCTCCTCCGAGTGGCAAACGAGCGGACTGAGCGCAAGAATCGCTGTCAGGAGGGAATTGCAATGACTCATCAGAATCAGGCTTTGGGAAAGAGGCGTTCTTCGAGTTGCCCGAGAAAACGCTGCTCCGAATAGGTCAGCCCGTCGGACCCGAGGATTCGAGACAACCAGATGAGCGCGGCGGCTTCCTCTCCATCCCGTTTGATGATCTCCGCCTTGGAGTCCAGGAACTGCACGGTCTTGATCTCGTCCGCCGCCATCTCGCGTGCCACGGAAAAAGCTTTAAAAATGTGCTTTTCACGTGAATTCGGTGAATCCCAGCCCAACGATTCGAGGGCAGTGGTCAGCACTTCATCCTCGGCCAGCGAAAGATGGTCATCCAGATAGAGCGATAGGAATAGCAGTTCGATCAGGGCTTCCCGGGACGTTTGATTCATGCCGCAGCAAGCTAGAGTGCGTGCCAGAAATGACAATGCGTTTCTGCTGCAATGCCAACCGCCCCACGCGGGTCCCACATTCATCGCGCCGCATCGTCTCCCGGCGGGAGACTTGCATTCATCACCCGTTGGCATCCTTTTTGATATTGACCCGGAGGCTGCCCTCCCCAAGCTCACACCATGTTTCCAAAATCCATCATCTGCATGGCCCTCGGGCTCGCGCTATCCCATTCCGCCAACGCCGCCACCAAGCACAAGTTGCTTTTCTTCTCGAAATCCAGCGGCTTCGAGCATGACGTGATCTCCTACAAAAAAGGCCAGCCCAGCTTCGCGGAGAAAATCTTCCTGGAACTCGGCACCAAGGAATCTTGGGAATTCGAGTTCTCCAAGGACGGCTCCAAGTTCTCACCCGAGTATCTCTCCGGTTTCGATGCCGTCATCTTCTACACCACCGGTGATCTCACCTCCGAGGGCACCGATAAACAACCCGCCATGTCCCCTGCCGGAAAACAAGCGCTCTTGGATTACGTGAAAGGCGGAAAAGGCTTCATCGGCCTGCACTCTGCCAGCGATACCTTCCACACCGCGAACGAGTCGAAAAAGGGCCCGGACCGCTATGTGAACCACGGCAAGAACGCCGATCCCTACATCTGCTTTCTCGGCGGCGAGTTCATCATGCATGGTGCCCAACAGGTCGCTACCAACACCGTCATCGACAAGAAATTCCCTGGCTTTGAAAAACTCGGAGACACATTCGCCTTCAATGAGGAGTGGTATTCCCTCAAGGACTTCAATCCGGACATCCACGTGCTCACCGTGATCGATTCGCCGAAAATGCAGGGCAACATCTATCAGCGCCCTGCCTATCCGAATACCTGGGCCCGTGGGGAAGGAAAAGGCCGCGTCTTCTACACCGCCATGGGTCATCGCGAAGACGTCTGGACCAATCCCACTTTCCAAAGCATCCTCACCGGTGCCGTCCGCTGGGTCACCCGCGATGTGGATGCGGAAATCCCGCCGAATCTCATGCAAGCCGCCCCCGGAGCGATGACTAATCCTACCTTCGGCGAGCCGAAACCACCAGCCGCTCCCGCAGCTCCGGTTCCGCCAGCGAAGTAAGCACTAACTGAGAATAGCGGAAACCTGAAATAAGAGAGTTTACCGCGAAGCCGCAAAGGCAGCGAAGGGAAACTCGGCGGATCGCCCCCTACCCGGGTAGGGGCGGGCCACCTTGGCCGTGGAGTCTAGCAATTATCTTCACTCCCGTCCACCCCCCATTATTTCCACACCAGCGGCGTGCCTTCGGGCAACAGACGGGCGGCGCGTGCGATGTCCCAATTCGTCAGACGGATTCCGCCGATTCCTTCATAGGTTTTCATGCGGCTGGGAATGCTGGTCCCATGGAGGCCATAAGGCAGCGGGGTGGTGCTCTTGGCCTTGGCCAGATTGATCCAGCAGATACCGACTGGATTTCTCGGCCCTGCTGCGAGAAACTGATCCTCTGTTAGCGCCGGTGCCACGGCATCCGCAGCCGGCGCTGAAGCGGCAGGGTTGCCTGGCTTTGGCGGAGTCGATGGCTCTTGGCGCGTCGCGAGCCGCGGCCCGGGGATGGCGGAAAGAACCGTCCATGTTCCCTTCCCGCGGAGGCCGGGTCTGGCTCGGGATACCGGCATCACTGCCACCAGTTGCTCAGCTTGCCGGATTTCCAACCGAGAGTATTCCAAGATCGCGGCAGTCACGGGTTTCGTGGGATCGGCCGCTGGTTGCAGTGGCCCGGCGAAACATTTCTCCACTTCGAAGGGCACCACGTTAGGAACCTTGAATTCGGCACCCGCTGCGGGAGTGTCTTTGATTTTAGGGTTCAGACTCCGGAGAAACGCCTCGTCACAATGGAATTTCTCGGCGACGAACTCCCAAGCCGTGCGGTAGGCCGAGAATTTTTCCGCCACGAGTTCTTCATAAGTTAGGGGAGGTGGAGGCGGCGCTTTGGGAGACGCCACAGGCTTCCCCCCCTTGCTTTTGGGAGGCGCTGCCGGCGCATGGTCTGCCGCCTTCGGAACCTCGATGAAGCA
Organism: Luteolibacter sp.; assembly: GCA_039933825.1. GTDB lineage: Bacteria > Verrucomicrobiota > Verrucomicrobiia > Verrucomicrobiales > Akkermansiaceae > Luteolibacter. Next base: position 22,890 of record JBDTNJ010000297.1, on the reverse strand, counting down.
AAAATCCGCAGCGATCAATTGGTAAACGGTGAAGGGATGTTCTGCTACCTCGACCGCCTTCGCCCGCAGCTCTTCAGGAGTTGTTAGACCCGAGTGGGTTCCACGGTAAATTGCCAAGATCTGCTCGAAGGCGGCACCTCGGTTGCCATCGATCGGACCACAACTGAAGTCCTCGCGATCCAGGAAAACCTGAAGCAGTGTGGCTTCCGCCTCCAGATCCACCACCGGTTCCACCGGCACGATGGCTTTGGATTTTTTGCCCTTTTTAGGCTCCTCCGGAACGATCTGGGCAACCGGAGGCGGAGGCGGCGGAACAATGGCCATCACCTCCGCCAAGGTGGGAATCTTCAGAACCTGCCCGATCCGGATAGCATCGTTCGGCAGCGCATTGAAAATCTTCAGTTGCTCCACCGAAATCCCGGCCTTTCTCGCGATTTTTGCCAGAGCATCGCCACGTTTCACTTCATAGTCTCCCGGGGCGATCGACACCGCCGGGTGCGTTGATGCCTGCGTTTTTTTGCCGGTCGCATCGTTAGCAGATACCGCTTCCGAAGGCACCTCCGGTTGCTGAGCCGGAAATCCCCAATCCTTTTCCTCCGATGGCACTGCCCACCACTTCCATTTCACTGCGGTTTCCAAACCCGCTTGCACACGTTGGCCGGGCGCTTGGGCTCCTAACGGGATCATCCCGGAAACCGCGAGCACAAAAAGGATTCGCAAGGGGACAGATAACATAACCTGACCATGCCCCCAACCGCCTCTCAGCGCAATTCCCAAAACAAGGATCTCCCCTGTCGTTTCTGCCGCAAAGCCTCGTGAAGTCGGGACTTTACTGTCCCTTCTTCCTCTACCCATCCGCCCGCAGTGAGGGACGATAAGGCCCTCACCCTCTGCCTTCCCGCTCCTCCCTCACACCCACCGAATGCAATCACCGGCAAAGTCCCTTGCTCACGGACCGATCCGGGGCTCCATTATCGACCTCGGATGATCCATCACCCATTTCCCCACGCCCCGCTGTCGGCGCTTGCCGCGATTGCACTCGCGGTCAGCACCTCCTGCAGCGGGCAGGCCAGGCCGAGTTCGGCAGGGTTCCACCCGTCGTCCGCGCGGGGCAATCCCGGAACCCTTACAAATGCGCACGCGGCCTCCCCCCGCTCATCGCCAGACGGCCGCCCGGACCCACTTTATCGGCCCCCCACGGGTTTTTCCGAACTCCGCGCCGTCGCGGGCGCAGTGGCGAAGGCCACCGGGCGGAAAATCGGCTGGGACCTCACACCCGGAAAGAATCCAGGTCCATTGGTCAGCATCGGTGGCGGCATGGGAAACTGCACTATCTCTATCCATCCGGTCGCCGCCCGCCAGGTGCCCCCCAATACCTGGGCGTTTCTCTTCGGCCATGAATTCGCCCACCTTGCCGAGGACTTGGGAGATCCCTCGGACACCACCCCGGCCAAAGAACTGAGAGCTGATATCGCCGGTGCCCGCTACGCCATGGCCGCCGGCTATCGGTTGGATGCCTTCCTGGGCTGGGTTCTCACCGAGCCAGACTCATCCTCGAACTCTCACGGTTCCCTCCGCAGGCGCGTCCAAGCCATCGCCACTCACTTCGGCATCCCCTCATCCGCCATTCAGGCACAAGCCCGCCGGTACTCACGTGATTAGTTCTTCCCATCAGAAAGGGACAACAAGATCCCCACTGCCAGCTCATCAAGCCGCTGGCTCGTAGAGGAATTTCTGGAAGCCGCTGAATGCTTCGGAAATGGTTTCCGGTTCTCCCAGATCGGAATGATGCTCGGGGGCGCGGCGCATCCCATTGGGGCTCATGGATTTGTTGCGATTTTTGGCGGATTGCCCATTGCACAGATGCGCGGGCGTGGCAGACTCCGGCACGAAATCGATGACAACGGACATTCTGCAGGAGCAAATCAAGGACACCAGCGGCTGGATTCAAGCGGTGAAGGATGAAATGGGTCAGGTGCTGGTGGGCCAAGAACGGCTGGTGGACCGCTTGCTGATCGGCCTGCTTTGCAACGGACACATCCTGCTGGAAGGAGTGCCGGGCTTGGCGAAGACGCTGGCTGTGAAGGCGCTTTCGGGCTCGCTGGATGCCTCGTTCGCGCGGTTCCAATTCACGCCGGACCTGCTGCCCGCCGACTTGGTGGGGACGATGGTGTATCACCCGCAGGACACCCGGTTCGAGCCGAAGCTGGGGCCGATTTTCAACAACCTCATTCTCGCGGACGAAATCAACCGCGCTCCGGCGAAGGTGCAGTCCGCCCTGCTGGAGGCGATGCAGGAGCGCCAGGTGACGCTGGGCGACCGATCGTATCCCCTGCCGCAGCCGTTCCTGGTGCTGGCGACTCAGAACCCGATCGACCAGGAGGGCACCTATCAGCTCCCTGAGGCGCAGCTGGACCGTTTCCTGCTGAAGGTGACGGTAGGCTACCCGAGCAAGGACGAGGAGTTGATGATTCTGGACCGGATGGCCACCTCGACTCCACCCTATCAGACGAAAACGGTTGCCACGCCCGAGCAGGTGGCGGCATCACGAGATCTGGTGAACCAAGTTTACATCGATCCGGCGATCCGGAAATACATCGTGCAGATCATCCACACCACGCGTTTTCCCACGCTGGTCGATGCGCCATTGAAAAACCTGGTGCGCGCCGGTGCCTCACCGCGGGGGACGATCAATCTCGCGCTCACGGCGCGGGCCCGGGCATTCATGCAAGGCCGGGCGTATGTGACGCCGCAGGACGTGAAGGACATGGCGCTCGATGTGCTGCGCCACCGGATTCTGCTCACGTATGAAGCGGAGGCGGAAGAAATGACCACCGACTCGATCATCGAGCGCATCATGAACAAGGTGCCGGTGCCGTAGCGGATTTGAGATTTGAAATTTCAAATTTGAAATTATTGAGATGCTAACGGACGAACAGATCGAGGAGATGATGGGGCGCGTGCGCAAGCTGGAGCTAAAGGCCCGGCGGCTGGTGCGCGAATCGTTTTCCGGTGAATACCTTTCCTCGTTCCGAGGGCAAGGCCTGGACTTCGACGACTTCCGCGAGTATCAGCACGGGGATGAGGTGCGCTTCATCGACTGGAACGTGACCGCGCGGATGAACGCTCCATTCGTTAGGAAATTCCGCGAGGAGCGTGAGCTGTCCGTGGTGATCGCGGTGGATGTCTCGGGCTCGGCGGATTACGGTAGCGTTTCCCTGAGCAAGCGCGAGATCGCTGCGGAAACGGCGGCGGTGTTAGGATTCAGCGCGTTGCATAACGGCGACAAGGTCGGGCTGCTGGTTTTCGCGCAGGAGCCGCTGTTATTCATCCCGCCGGAGAAAGGCAGCCGCCACCTGCTGCGCATGATCCGTGAGATCCTAGTGGCAAGACCGGACAAGCCGGGCACCTCGGTGGCGGAGGCCTGTGATTTCCTGGTCCGCACGCTGCGCCGGAAATCGCTGGTCTTCATGATCTCCGACTTTTTCTCAGAATCGTTAGAAAAACCGCTAGGCAAGCTAGCGCGGAAACATGAAACGATCGCACTGCGGGTGCTCGATCCATTGGAGGCCAAGCTGCCGCAGGCCGGCAAGGTGGTGATGATCGATCCGGAAACCGGGTTTGAAACGCGGGTCAATACGAACAACCCGAACCTGCGCATGGGTTATGCCAAGCTCATGCGCCGCCAACAGGAAGGCGTGTCCGCGCTATTCAAGAAACATGGCATCGACTCCGCGGACCTGAGCACCGACGGCGATACCTTGCTGGCCCTGCACCAACTCTTGAAAAAGCGCAGCCGCAAACGCTCCGGATGAAAGAGAAGAGCGTCAGTTTTGAACTCATGGAACCCGCGCACCCCGAGGCCCTGGTCCCGGATTCGCAATGGGAGCCATGGATGCTCCCGGCCGCGGTGGCGCTGCTGCTCGTGATCACGCTGTGGATCATTTTATGGAAAAGGAAAAAGCCAGCATCGGACCCGCTGGCCATCCGCAACGCGGCCTATCAGGAGGCGGCGGATGCCCTGGACAAGATCACCGCAGCGCAGGGCCGGGACGCAGCCGTGCTGGCATCACTGATCCTGCGGAAGTATCTATCCACCGCTGCGGATGATCCGGCGTTGTTCGAAACGCACGAGGAGTTCATTTCCCGGCATGATGGCTTGAAGGCCCTAACGATGGATGCCCGCCAAGCGGCCGAAGCCGGCTTCACCCGCCTTGCCTCACTGAAATATGCGGCGGAGGTCCCGGATGCGGTCCCGCTGGAGGTGGTGGGTGAATGCCGCCTGCTGCTGGAAACCCTTCACCACGGATTTGCGGCATGAGTGCCTTTTTCGAGCACTTCCGCTTCGCCCAGCCCGGCTGGTTGCTGCTGCTGTTTCCGGCTGCCCTGCTGTTACTGCTGCGGCGCGGACGGGGTTCCGATGCCGCCGTGCTTTTCCCGAATCTATCCGTGCTGGTGAGCCTGGGCGCGCGCGTCCGCCGGACGGCATGGAGCTTCGGGCTGCCATTGGCATTCGTGGCATTGGTGTTAGCGATTACCGCGATGGCACGCCCGGTATGGAGAAATGAATACCAAAGCCGGACAGCCAGCGGGATCGATATCATGATCGCCTTCGATGTGTCGCTTTCCATGAAGATCGATGACTTCATCGACCGCGGGCAGCATGTCCAGAGGATCGTGGTGGCCAAGCGGGTGGTGGACGATTTCATCAACCGCCGCCCGGAGGACCGGATGGGCTTGGTCGCCTTCGCGGGCAGACCGCGCGACGCCAGCCCGATCACGCTGGACCATCAATGGCTGCGGAATGCGCTGGATGATATTCGCTTGAACGAGGCGGACCGGGGAACGGTGAAGGAACAAGGCACGGCGATCGGCTCCGCGCTGGCCGCCGCATCCGTGCGGCTGGAGGCGCGCGATGCCAAGAGTAAGGTAATCGTGCTCATCACCGACGGAGCGAGCAACTCAGGAAAAATTTCCCCGCTCGAAGCAGCAGAACACGCGAAGACGCTGGGCATCAAGATCTACACGGTGGCCATCGGCACCACGGAAGGCCGTGTGGACCAGACAATCCAGCGCTTTCCCTATCAGGAATTCGATTTGCCGACGCTGGAAAAAATCGCCAAAATGACCGGTGCCGAGCATTACTGGGCGCAGGATCTGGCCACCTTGGAAAGCACCTTCAAAACCATCGACCGGCTGGAAAAAACGGATGCGAAAAGCCTGACGGTGATCGATGATACCGAATTGTTTCCCTGGTTCCTGGCAGCCACACTGCTCGCGGCGTTTGGTTCCGCCCTATTCTTGGCCCTCAATCCCCCTCCAACATCCTAATGAGTTTCGCGCAACCCGGCTGGCTGGTATTGCTGATCCTGCTCCCGCTGATGGGAATCGGGGCGCTGCTGGCATCCCGCTTGCGAAAGCAGCAGTGGGAGGCCTTCGTGGCCCCGCGCCTGCGCGGTGCCCTGCTCAAGCGGGGGAGTTCCCTGCCCCGCTGGCTCGCCCTGTTTTTCCTGCTCACCGCCTGCGCGGCGATGATCATCGCCCTGGCCCGCCCGCAGGGAGACGCCGGCATCAAAACGGAAAAGACGATGGGCCGCAACGTGCTCATCGCCCTGGACCTGTCCCGCAGCATGCGGGTGAGCGATGTGAAACCGGACCGCCTCGCGCAGGCGAAGGTGGTGATCTACGAACTGCTCGAAGCGATGCCAAATGAGCGCATCGGCTTGATCGGATTCGCCGGGGATGCCTATCTTTATGCTCCCCTAACGGTGGATCACAGCGCTGTGCGGGAAACCGTGGAACAGGTGGATGAAACCTGGGCACCGAAGGGCGGGTCCGACCTGGCCTCCGCCGTGCATCTGGCCACCGAGACACTCAAGAAAACCGGCCAAAAAAACAACGCTCTGGTGATCCTGAGCGACGGTGAAAAACATGAAGGCGATCTGGATGCAATGATCGCGGAAGCGGAGAAATCCGGAGTGTATATCCTAGCCGTGGGAGTAGGCACGGAGGATGGCGGCTTCGTCCCGAACGCGGACTTCCCTAACGGACAGATGGTGGATCAGAGCGGCAGGCCGGTGGTGAGCCGCTTGCAAGCGGATGTGATGCGCAAGCTCGCCGCCGAAACCAAGGGACGCTACACACTGGCGGGCTCGGGCCTGGACATTCCTGAAATGGTGAAATCCGTGGTGAAGGATTTGGACGCGTTCGAAATGAAAGGCAGGGATCGCCGAGTCTCTATCGAGTTCTATCAATGGCTGTTGTTTCCGGCGATTCTTTTCCTCATCGTTTCCATTACCGCCGGCACCCGTTGGAAGGCGGTGAAGCTGGCGATCCTGATGATCGGTGGCGTTTTCATTCCGGGCAAGGCCCAAGGCAGTGATGCCTCCCACGCGAAGGCCGCACTGACGGAAAAAAACAATGAGGAAGCGCGGAAATCCTACCACCAGCTGGCAGAGACCGCGCAAAGCCTGGACCAAGCGACCCGCTACCGCCTCGGCGAGGCCACGGCAGCCTACCGTAGTGGTGATTTCCGCAGTGCCCGCACCGCTTTCAGCCAAAGCCTTCTATCAGACAACAAGGCGATCCAGGCAAGCGCCCATCTCGGTATGGGGAACTCCCTGTTCCAACTGGGCTGGCAAGGACTCTCTGCGGAGGCCTATCCGAGCACCCCGGCCGCCCTGCCGGACCTCAACCGCTTTGACACGCTGGTGAAGGAAATGCTAGCAAAGCTCCGCGAATCGGAGGCACCTGAGGATGGAGAGAACAACGGATATGTCCGTGTGGAATCGCTCATCACGAACTGGGTGGACGCGGTGAGACATTTCAAGTCCGCTTTGGTTTCCGCGCCGGGGGACATGGTTGCCCAACAGAACCGGGACCTGACACTCACCTATCTCAAGCGACTGCGGGAACTGCTGGACGAGGAAAAGAAGGAAACCGAGGAAGCCATGCCCCAACCACAGCCCGGACAGGGCGAGCCGCAGAAAGGCAAGGGCGATCCCGGCGAGGGTGATCCTAACGACAAGGAGGGAGACCAGGATGGGGAGAAGAAACCGGGCGGCAAAAAGAACGGCGAGCCGAAGGATCAACCCGGCAAGAATGGCGACAAACCCGATCAGAAAGACGGGAAGGGCGGCAAGAAGGATCCAAAGGAGAATGATTCAAAGAACGGAGAAAAGGACCCTAACGAAAGTCCGGCGGACCGCGCCCGGCGCATTTTGAAAGAAAATGCGGATCTCGAAAAAGGCCCGCTCAGCCCTGGGCGATACGAGTTCCAGAACCCCAAAGAAGATTGGTAACACCATGATCCCATTCACCCGCTTCCGCGCTTTTCCATTCGCCGCCATCGCATGGCTGTGCCTCATCCTCTGCGGAAATAGCCAGACCTCCAGCCAGCTTTCCACCTGCTTTCTCGCGAGGGGCGAGCAAGCGTTGTTGGAGGTTTCCATCGTCGGGGGCGAGCCGAAGTCACTTCCGGTGATCACGTCTGTTAAAAATGTGCTGATCCAGTCGGCAGGCAGAGGCCCCCAGACCCGGATGCTGCCGGGGAGGAAGCTGGAGTATGTGTTTGAATATATCATCTCGAGCTATGAAGTAGGTGACTACGTGATCCCGCCGATCGAGGTCATGGTGGGTGGTGTGCCGTCTCGCACGGAGCCTCTGGAATTCAAGGTTTTCAATCCGGATGAACTCCAGTGGTCCGAGGTGGAGGTGCAGGGGGTGATGGTCCGCTACGCCAGCTCGTTCCGGGCGATGAAGGGGGAACTCTACGAAGGAGAAACCACCTACACCGAGATCAAGGTCTTCGTCCCGGACACGCTCAACGTCGCGGACTGGGGCATCCCTGATTTCCAGCGGGAAGGACTCACAGCATGGAGATTTCAACCCTCCCCGATGCAAAGCCAAGTAAACCTGCTAGGACAGCGCTACATTTCCGTGGCCTATCCCAGCACCATCACCCCCACCCGCACGGGAAAGATCGCGATCGGCCCGGCCAAAGTACGGCTGAAAACGGTGCAGGTCGTGATGAACCCCTACCCGGTCCGTGAATACATGGATGTCTATCTGGAAGTTCCCAAACTGGACTTCGACGCACAAGAACTGCCCGACGGTGCGCCAGAGGGCTTTGAAAATGCGGTGGGCAGCTTCCGCATGAGCGCCAGCACAACCACCACGGAGGTGAAGGAAGGCGATCCGATATCCATCGATCTGCTAGTCTCCGGCAGTGGAAATCTCGACACGCTCCGCGCGCCCAAGCTTCTCGATCCGGCCGGTTGGAAAGTTTACGACCCCACTACCGACCAACGCGGTGACGAGCGCCGCCAGCTTTCCGGCAATGCCGTGTTCCATCAGTTCATGCGCCCGCTCGAACTTAAGCCGCAGGTGCCGCCATTCCGACTGGTCTATTTCGACCCGAAAGACGAGACCTACAAGACGGTCACCACCGAGCCCATCACCTTGAACATGATCCCCGGCACTGCTCCGAAAAGCGGCTCGGATGCGGCCATCCAGTCATTGCCTGTGCCGATCGAACGCATGACGGATATCCTGGCAGTCATCACCCCCGCGAAACTCACCCTACCGGCGGACGGCGCGTTCCCCCTGTGGACGGGTCATCTGATAGGCGGATTGATCGCGCTGGGGCTCATCGCCAAGGCGCTGTGGATACGCTATGCCCCGCGCTTAAAAAAAGACCCGGAGCGCGTGCAGCGCATGGACGCACTCAAAATGATCGAAAAAACGGATGCCCGAAACGACGTGGAGTTTCTCAAAGCGGCAGGAAGCTACATCGAATCCTGGCTGGGTGGAAATCATCAGGCGGGAATCCTCGCCATCCTCGCCGAGCGGGACGCCGTGTGTTTCCGCAGCGAGAAGCCCCAAGCGGTGCTGGATCAATTCCGCCGCGCCGCCATTCTCAAAGCACTGCGCAAGGCGGCGATGGCCTGCCTCACCCTGGCCTTGTTAGCATGCAGCGCCATTCCGACACGGGCCGCCGATGTGAGTCACGATGCCCGGGACGCTTACGATTCCGCCAGATATGACGATGCGATCAAACTTTGGTTAGGCGCGGGGCGCTACGAAACACTCGCCGCCGACACTCTCTATAACATCGGGAATGCCTGTTACCGGTCCGCTGCGCCGGGTTACGCGGCGCTCTATTACCGCCGCGCGCTGGCCCGTGATCCAAGCCACGAGGAGTCACGCCAGAACCTGCGATTCATTGAACGGAAATACGGAGCGATCACTATCCAGCGCCCGGATTTCCAATACGTGGTTGCAAAGCTGCCGCTCACCGGATGGAAAGCCATGGTGTGGGGCGGGCTCTGGCTGTGCGCTCTCGCGTTGCTAGTATTTCCCGCCACCCGGAGTGGTGCGCGCGTGCGCATCGCCGCCGTCGGGGCCTTGGTGTTAGGTCCTATGATCGCCTCGGTGGGGATACTCGGCTGGCGCTATTTTCCGAATGACGCGGAGTTCGCATCGTTGGAGAACCAAGCGGTGATCATCTCCGAAAAAGCCGTGCTGCACGCGGATGCCGCCCGCACCTCTCCGGAAGTGATCGATGCGCCGCCGGGCTCGCTTTGTGAAATTATCCGCGAATCCGGGGACTGGACCTACGTCGCCTTTGCCACCAAAACCCGCGGCTGGGTGCCCAAGGAGTGTGTGGAAAGGGTGCTGCCAAGCGAGGCTCCTGCGCTTCCCAAGTTCCGCAAACCCAAGGCCGACGGAAAAACAGCATGATCGAAATGCCCGGTGACAGGAGTTTGAATCCTGTGGATTCGAGCAATCTCTCCTTTCCATCGTCCCTCAATCCACCCAAGCTAACACCCGAATGGACCCTATCCTGCTCAAAACACTCCACCTTGCCGGCGTGATCGCGCTGTTCACCTCGCTCGGGGCCACCTTACTTGCCGGATCCGGCAAAAAAGGAGCTTCCATGCTTCACGGTATTTCGCTTCTGCTGATCCTGCTAGTCGGCTTCGCGATGCTGAAAAAACCACCGATGGGCCAGTCCTGGTGGATGATCAAACTGGGCCTCTGGCTATTCATCGGGGTGGCCCCCGTCCTCTCCAAGCGCAAGGTCCTGCCGGCCTACGCCGTGCTGATCCTCTGCATTCTTGCCGCAATCACTGCTGCATGGCTGGGACTCAAAAAACCGTTTTAACCGGCGGCCGCCTGCCCACGGCGAAATCGCGGGTTCGGAAAATGCCAAGACGGAAATGCCCGCGGGTATCGCTGGATTGGATGGAACTCAAAGGATGGTGGTATTCAGCAAACACACGATTTTCAAGATCTTCCCCCCGCTGCTCGCAATCGTGATGCTGGCGGAGGCGCAGGGGCATAAGCCGCCGGAATCCCCGCAGGTGCTTGAAGACCGTCGGGTCGTTTTCCGCTATCAGGATCCTGAAGCCAAATCGGTGATGCTCAAGGGCATCAAAAGGACCATGGTGGAAATGAAGCGCGGACCCAAGGGGGTGTGGTCGGTAACCGAGGGACCGATGGATCCGGGAATGTACGATTATAGTTTCGTGGTCGATGGCGACCAGATGCTTGATCCCTCGAACCCGTCGCTGAAGCCTGAACAGAATCCGGACACAAGTTCTCTGGAGATCACGAGCAAGACCCCGCTGTTCTATCAGTGGAGTGACGTTCCCCACGGGACGGTCCACCTGCAAAGTTATTTTTCAGAATCGCTCAAGCGTTTGCGCCGCCTGCGGGTTTACACCCCGCCGGGCTACGAACAGGATGTCAGGAGGCACTATCCGGTTCTCTATCTGTTTCACGGCACCGGCGACACCGAAGCCACGTGGACGGAATTCGGACACGCCCACCTCATCCTGGACAACCTGATCGCAGCGGGAAAGTCACTGCCGATGCTGATGGTGATGCCGGATGGACACGCGGACCTGCAGGAGGAGGAAGGCGATCATAAGGCGAATTTCGTCAAGTTCGAAGCTGATATGCTGGGCTCGATCCTGCCCTTTGTAGAAGCCAACTACCGCACGGTCCCGACTCCCGGCGGGCGGGCGATCAACGGCCTTTCGATGGGCGGCATGCAATCGCTGGAAATCGGGCTGAATCATCCGGAACTTTTCGCCTACGTCGGCGGAATGAGCGCTTATGTCCCCTATCCGGAGGAGTTGTTGAAAAAGGCGCTGAAGAACCGGAATCTGAATGACGAACTCAAACTGCTCTGGATCTCCATCGGCAAGGACGATTTCCTGCTCAAGGATGCGGAGGATTTTCACAAACTTCTCCAGACACACGATATCCATCTGCAATGGAGTCTAACGGCAGGCAGCCACGAATGGCCGGTCTGGCGTGGGTATCTGCGGGACTTCGCACCCATCTTGTTCCGCACGAAGGACTGAGGGCCGGATGTGCAGGTCAACCGCACCGCATGGTCAAAGCCGGGAGCTATTCCTCTCACTCCGAACGTAGCTGTCGCGTCTCGCGGCAAGCTGTTGCAGTGACTTCTCGCCGTCTGCCTATTCTACTTCATCCAATCCGGCCGATCAACCGGTCCCGCCATGGCGGGATAACCAGCATCGGCCACTGCAGTCCACCCCTACCAGATAGGGCGTGATCCGCCGTAGCGAGCCGACTTTCCCTTCTACCGGCGGAGGCTTCTCCATCCTGCAACCCGATCCAACACAAAACCTTACCCCTTGCTAGATCTTCGCGACCTCCACCTGCACCTCCATACGGCAGTGCCCGGTGCCACAATAGTTCCCCCTAACGGGCGCAACATCCTCGTAGTCCCGACCCACCGCAACTTTGACGTATCGTTCATCGGCAAGCGTGTCATTAGTGGGATCAAATCCAATCCAGCCCGCCTCCGGAAGGTAAACCTCGCTCCACGCGTGCGAAGCCTGCGCTCCTACCAGCGTATCCTTCGGGCCGTTGTACAAATATCCGGATGCATAACGCGCCGGAATTCCGACAGCGCGACAAAGACCTAACATCACATGGGTGAAATCCTGACATACACCGCAGCGCATGGCGAACGCGTCTTCGAGATGGGTGTTCACATTCGTGGATCCCGGTTCATAACGGAATTCCCGGTGGACCCAGGACATCAGGGCCAGGGCCTGATCATAGATTGAAGTAAGCCCGGCCGTCACGTCCACGGCCTGTCGCCAGACTTCTGGATGGCGCGAGACCCAACGGCTCTCCTGAAGATACTGCCAGGTTTGCTCGCGGATCGAGGAATCGTCGAGCCCATCCAAGGTGGCCTCGCGACTGGCCTGTGAGATATCCAAAGGCAGATTGTGAACCTTGATCCGGCTTTCAATCTCAAGCCGAGTATGGGCACCAGGCAGTTCGAAGTGCTGGGTGATGTTTTGAAAAAGATCGGTGAAACGTTTCACCCGGGTCGCCGGAATCACACGGATCAGGGCGCTGATCGTTTTTTGATAAGGAAACGTTCTCGGTTCAAGATGCAGCGTGTTGATACTCTGCGTCACCGGACTGGCATAGTTGAAGGTCGTCCGATGTACAACCGAAAGCTTCATGCCGACCGTCGGCATTACCGACTGCTCGGTATCACTCACTTTTGTTGTTGCTGTTGTTGCTCCAACTGCCACGCGGCTGCAGCGGAAAGTGAGGGAGCCTTCGCAACAGGGGTCAGGTGAATCCGCTCTGGCATCAAAACATAGGTTTCAAAAATCTCGCCACCGATGTGGTTGAACCGTTCCTGCAGCGCGTCCAGATATTCGTGCAAACCCGCTTTGAACACATCCTCCGTGGAGCCGAAGTTGAGATCTGCCAGAAGGCGTCCGGCTTCGCGCTCCGCTTCGTTTGAGAAAGCACCACGAGGGGTCCCAGAAATCAAGTGCAGGCTGATGTCCACCTTCTCGACGCAATAGCGGACCGCGCGGGGGAAGTCTTTGGAGAAAATCAAAAAGTCCACCACGCTCTCCGCCGTGATCTCACGTTGCGAGGCTCGGAAGGCCCCCATCGCTCCACAGGACCGAAGGATTGCCGTCCAGTGCAGGGTTTCCTGGGAAACGGACTCCATCCCATTATCGACGGTGGGCAGATAACTCGAAACATCGAGGAAACGGGTCGTTTTGTCCGCTCGCTCTAGGTGCCTACCCAGATCCATGAACTCCCACGCTTCATTGCGCGATGTGGTCGAAGCGGCAATCCCGAGGAATGTCATCGCCGACCTTCTGACATTTTCATAATACCTTGGCGGGTCGTGATTGATTAGGCGGGCAGCTTCGTCGGAGCGTGAAAAAAGATAGAGCGCATTCAGCTCTTCCCACAACTCATCGGACAACTGGTCTCTCACCGTGCGTGCGTTCTCACGGGCCAGTGCGATGCAGGAGGTGATGCTGTTGGGATTGCGGGGATCGTCCGTCAGGAAACGGATCACCTCATCGCTGCCAGTGTCACTGTAAAGCTTGCTGAAAGCCTCCTCATCCCCGGTACTGAGGATGATCGGCTGCCAGAAACCGCGCAACCGGTGGGTATCAAGCCTTTCATAATCCAACAGAAGCTGCTGGTTGACATCGATCAGGCGAGCGAGGTTATCGGCCCGCTCGACATAGCGGACCATCCAGTAAAGTGTATTTGCGACGCGGGAAAGCATAACAGTTTATTTAATCACGGAGCACCCAGGTATCCTTGCTGCCGCCGCCTTGGGAAGAATTCACAATCAAGGAATCTTTCGTGAGAGCCACACGGGTGAGGCCGCCGGGCACGATCTTTACTTCATCACCGTAGATGATGTAGGGCCGCAGGTCGATGTGACGGCCTTCCATCGCTCCATCGCACCAGGTCGGCGAACGGGACAGCGAGATCACCGGCTGCGCGATGTAGTTCCGCGGATCGGCGATGATGCGCTCGCGGAAATCCGCGATCTCATCCTTGGTGGCCGTAGGCCCCATCAGCATGCCGTAGCCGCCGGATTCGTTAGCCGCTTTCACGACCAGCTCGGGGAGGTTGGCGAGAATGTATTTCATATCCGCTTCTTCAGAGGCCAGGTAAGTCGGCACGTTCGGCAGGATGGGCTCTTGGCCGAGGTAATACTCGATCATCTTCGGAACAAAGTAATAAATCACCTTATCATCGGCGACACCGGTTCCGACGGCGTTAGCCAGCGCGACATTTCCGGCACGGTAGGCATTCATGAGGCCGGGTACACCGAGCACCGAATCTTTCCGGAAAACAACGGGATCGATGAAATCATCGTCGATCCGGCGATAGATCACATCCACCCGCAGTAGTCCGCGGGTGGTGCGCATATACACGAACTTGTCCACCACCACGAGGTCTTTACCCTCTACGATGTCGATGCCCATTTCGCGGGCCAGATAGCAGTGCTCGAAATAGGCGCTGTTATAACAACCCGGCGTGAGCAGCACGCAGACTGGATCCCCTTCGCGCCGGGGCGAGATGTGGTGCAGCATGTTCAGCAGCTCGCGTGGGTAAGCATCCACGGGCCGCACACCCATCGTTTCGAAAATCCCCGGAAACGCCCGTTTCAGCGCGTTGCGATTTTCCAGCAGGTATGAGGCACCGGACGGGCAGCGTCCATTGTCCTCGAGCACGTAATATTTGCCATCGGCACCACGGATCAAGTCGCTGCCACAGATGTGGATGTAAATATTCTCCGGCACGTCGACACCCCGGAATTCCGGCCGATAGTGCTTCGCCTGCTCGATGTAGAAGCGAGGGATCACACCATCCTTGAGAATCTGTTGGTCGTGGTAAATATCGTGGAGGAAGAGGTTCAGGGCGACAATCCGCTGCGTGAGACCTGCCTCAAGATGTTCCCATTCATTCGCGGGCATCACCCGGGGAATCGGATCAAAAGGGAAAATCCGCTCGGTGCCCTGATCGTCATGATAGACATTGAAAGTGATACCCTGACGAAGGAAGTAGAGTTCCGAGTTGGCCTTTCGGGCGAGGAAATCCCGTTGATCGAGCTTGCCGAATTTTTGAAGCAGCGGCGCACAATGGCCGCGAACGTCGCCGTTCTCACCGAACATTTCGTCGTAAAACTTGCCTGGGTCGTAGCCCTTGAACATTTCCATAGGTTTCTGACTCGGAGTATAGCACGGAGCGGGCCAACTTTTCAAAGTCCTATTTTCATTCATTCTTCCAAACTCCGCAAATTCCATCATTCATGTTACGGATTCCGCTTTGTTAAGATCTCCTCTTGAAAAGCAGGAACCTCCCGTCTATTTCTGCCCCGGCCTGCGCAGCCGCCTTCTTTAAATTGCCATGAATGCCCTCACCCGAAGTTTATCCGCCTACTGGTCCTCCTCCATCGGGAAAAAATTCATCGTCGCCCTCACCGGGATCGTGCTCGTGCTTTTCCTCGCGGGGCATCTCGTCGGAAATCTGGTCGTCTTCGCCGGTGCAGAACCTTTTAATGAATACGCGTATTTCCTCCATCACATGCTTCACGGAGCGGGCATCTGGTTGTTCCGCGCTGTCATGCTGGTGATGATCGCCGCCCATATCATTGCCACGGTCACCCTCACCCGCCAAAACCGCGCGGCCCGTCCTCCTTACGAGTACGACGCCACCATCCAGGCTTCCAAATCCTCGCGGACGATGATGATCTCCGGCCTCACCATCTTGGCCTTCGTGATCTATCACATGCTCCACTTCACCGCGCGAATTGGCAATAGCTACAACACTCTCGAACGCTACAAGACCACTCTGGATGGCATGGAAGCCCACAACGCCTGGTTGATGGTCATCGACGGCTTCAACTGGTGGCCGGCCTCGCTCTTCTACATCATCGCCATGACGTTGCTCTGCTCGCACCTTTCCCACGGCGTCGGCTCGATTTTCCAGACACTCGGATTTCGTTCGAAAAGGGCATCCGGACTGATCAAGCAGGTTTCGATCGCCTACAGCCTTGTCATTTGGCTCGGCTTCATCTCGATCCCGATCGCCATCCTCGTCTTTGGTTTCGGCCGCTGAGAATAAAAGCGAATCTCAAATCTCAAATCTCATTTTTCAAATCATCACCCGCCATGTCCATCGTTCTCGACAGCAAAATCCCGTCCGGCCCACTCGATCAGAAGTGGTCGAAGCACAAGATGGATTCCAAGCTCATCAACCCGGCGAACAAGCGGAAATTCTCCGTCATCGTCGTCGGGTCCGGCCTCGCTGGTGGATCCGCCGCCGCCTCGCTCGCCGAACTGGGCTATCAGGTGAAATGCTTCTGCTATCAGGACAGTCCGCGCCGCGCCCACTCGATCGCCGCGCAGGGCGGCATCAATGCCGCGAAGAATTATCAGAACGACGGTGACTCCGTCCGCCGCCTTTTTTACGACACCATCAAGGGCGGCGACTTCCGCGCCCGCGAAGGCAATGTCTATCGCCTTGCCGAGGTTTCCAACTCCATCATCGACCAATGTGTCGCCCAAGGCGTGCCCTTCGCCCGCGAATACGGCGGACTGCTTGACAACCGCTCGTTCGGCGGCTCCCAGGTTTCCCGCACTTTTTACGCCCGCGGCCAGACCGGACAACAGCTCCTCATCGGTTGCTATCAGGCGCTTGAGAAGGAAATCCACAAAGGCGGCGTGAAGATGTATTCGCGCACCGAGATGCTCGATCTCGTGCTCGTCAACGGCCACGCCAAGGGCATCGTCGTTCGCGATCTGGTCACTGGAGCGATTTCGTCCCACTCTGCAGACGCTGTTATTCTCGCCACTGGCGGATACGGCAACGTCTTTTTCCTCTCCACCAACGCGATGGGCTGCAACGTCACCGCCGCTTGGCGCGCGGCCCGCCGGGGCGCGCTTTTCGCCAATCCCTGCTACACCCAAATCCATCCGACCTGCATCCCGGTCAGCGGCGACTATCAATCGAAGCTCACCCTGATGTCCGAATCGCTCCGCAACGACGGCCGGATCTGGGCACCGAAATCCCGCGAAGTCGCTGCAAAGCTCCGCGAGAAAAAAATCTCCGCCGCCGATGTGTCTGAAGACGATCGCGACTACTTCCTTGAGCGGAAATATCCGTCCTTCGGAAACCTCGCTCCGCGCGATATTTCCTCCCGCGCCGCGAAAGAAGCCTGCGACGACGGCCGCGGCGTGGCCTCTACCGGACTCGGTGTTTATCTTGATTTCCGCGATGCCACCAAGCGCCTCGGCGAGGACACCATCCGCTCCCGTTACGGCAACCTCTTCCAGATGTATGACAAAATCGCCGGCGAGGATCCCTACAAAGGCCCGATGATGATTTATCCCGCCGTCCATTACACCATGGGCGGTCTCTGGGTGGACTACAACCTGATGTCCAATATCCCCGGCCTCCACGTGTTAGGCGAAGCGAATTTCTCCGATCACGGCGCGAACCGTCTCGGTGCCTCCGCTCTCATGCAAGGTCTCGCAGACGGCTACTTCGTCATCCCGACGACCATCGCCAACTACCTCGTCACCCAGAAGCCCGGCACCGTTAGCACCTCGATGCCGGAGTTCAAGCAAACTGAAACCGAGGCCAAGGAACGCGTCAACAAACTCTTCTCCATCCAAGGCAAGCGCACCGTGGATTCCTTCCACCGCGAGCTCGGCCTCACTATGTGGGACGAGTGCGGCATGGCCCGCTCCAAGGAAGGTCTCACAAAAGCGCTCGCGAAAATCCCACAAATCCGCGAGGAATTCTGGCAGAACGTCCGCATCCCCGGCTCCGGCGACAACGTGAACATGGAACTCGAAAAAGCTGGCCGCGTCGCCGACTTCATCGAATTTGGCGAAACCATGTGCTATGACGCCCTCGCCCGCGAGGAATCCTGCGGTGGCCACTTCCGCACCGAGCACCAATTCTTTGAAAACAGCCCTGAAGTCATCGCCGGTAACACCCAAGCGGGCGAAGCCAAACGCGACGACGCGAATTTCTCCCACGTCTCCGCCTGGGAATACAAGGGCAACGACGCAGCACCGGTCCTCCACAAGGAGCCGCTCGTTTACGAAGAAGTCCACGTCTCCATCCGCAGCTACGCGTAACGGACGGCGAAATTTATTTCGCCTGAAATTTTGCGTGCCATTCAAACACCGAAGGCAACTTGGCACATCCGGGGACATTTCAACAACCACCGGCGAACCGGCAGCGCCTTGTGGTATCACCACGTTCTCGCTGCCTTCTTATCCGGCTTTATTATCTTCCGCGTAATCGAAACTTACGGAACCTCAATTGGACAACTAGGCTCAGGTGATTACCACAGTAACATTACCCGAACTGGGCTGAACTATCCGGTAACTCCTCCCCTCATTCCTATTATCTCCATCGCATTTGCCGAGCAAGAAGAGATAGGCATCTAAATCCTTTCCAATATGAAACACCACTACCTCGCCAGTTTCCTGATTGCCTCTGCCGCCATTCTCAGTAGCTGCTCGACCAACAGCACACCTACAAAAGAATCTTACACTGGAATAATTCCCGAAATACGAGCACCACAAACTATCCGCCTCGTTGGAGAAAGTTACATAGCTGGCTACTCAGCAATTTCAGGCAATGGGGCCATTGTTGAATACTTCAGACAAGGTGATGGCCCTAAGAATTGGACCAAGCTAATCGGTCTCAGAACGATCAATCCTCCAACCAATCCTGAAAAGGAAGCACGGGCGTTAGCCTCTCTCGCGCAATCAAAAGGTGCGGTCGGAGGCCAAGGGTTCAGCAAGAAGGAAACTGGCGAAGCAGGCGTGTATTTCTCAATGCCGAAGTCTGGTGCCTCAGAATTTAATATTTTCCGTTACGCTCCACAGACAGGCGGGCATGGCGTCAAATCCTTACAATATGCCGAAGTGATGCCAAAATCCGACACCCATTCTGTGCGACAAAAGGCTACGAATCTTTTTCTCACCGTGAAGATTCCAGAAATTGGTCAAACTAACTGAATCTAAGCCCGATCAGATCAAGCCTGAAGAATTCCTACTTCCGCAGCTACGCGTGAACATTGGAGCACGGGATTCATTCCGCCTCTTGGGTTCGTCCATTTTCACTTGGTTCCAACTACGTTTCCAGTTCCTGAATCAGCCGGGTAATCAACTCCCGCTCTGATGGCAACGTGGCGATTGCCTCGGCCATCCGAAAGGCGGCTAGAGCTTCTTCCCGCCGCTGCAGTTCCGATAGAAACGACCCACGCACGGCGTGGAATAGATGGTTAGATTCCAGCGGGCTTCGAGCAGGAATGGCAGTGAGCGCATCCAAAGCAACTTGTGGACCTTTGACGCGTCCGAGGGCGACCGCGCGGTTAAGCGCAACAATTGGGGATTGGGTGAGCGTCTTCAAACAATCGTAGAGCGCGAGGATGCGCGACCAGTCAGTGTCGGCAGCGGAGACCACCGTGCTGTGACACGCGGCGATGCCCGCTTCCAAATGATACTCGCTCACGATCTCGCCGCTCGAAGCGAGGGCGAGATAGTGGAGGCCGCGTGCGATCATTGCCTGATTCCAGATGCTTCGATCTTGTTCGAGCAGGCGCAGGAGATTTCCTGAGTCGTCGTTGCGGGCGGAAAGCCGGGCACCGTTGAAAAGCATCTAGGCGAGCAGCGCGTGCGTGCGCGGCTGGCGTGTGGCGGGATGCGCGGCGAGATGAAGCGTGAGGCGGATGGCTTCGTGGCAGAGTTCTTCGCGCACGAGGCGGTCGCCATGCGATGCTTTGTAACCTTCGTTAAAGAGCAGATAGAGCGTGGCCAGAACGCCGTCGAGGCGCCCGGGGAGTTCGTCCGGTGTGGGGACGATGAACGGCAACGCCAGTTCGCGAATGCGCTGGCGGGCACGGACGAGACGTTTTGCAATGGCTGCTTCGCTGGTGAGAAACGCGGCTGCGATTTCGGCGGGACTCAACCCGCAGAGTGTCCGCAGTGCCAGCGCGGTCTGCGCTTCGGCTGAGAGTTGCGGATGAAAGCAGACGAACATCATGCGCAGCGTGTCGTCGGTGAAGGTGTCGGCATTTTCCTCAAGCTCTGCGGGTGAGGAAATCCAACGATCTTTCTCATGGGCAATGTCGACTTGTTTCTGGCGGAAATTTTGTTCCCGGCGGAGTTGGTCCAAGGCCAGATTCCGCGCGGTCTGCGTGAGCCATGCGGCAGGATTTTCCGGCACGCCGCGGTAGGGCCAGGTCTGCAAGGCCCGCACGAGCGCCTCCTGCACGACATCCTCGGCGAGTTGCAAATGATGGGTGCCGAAATGCCCGGTGAGCATGGCCACCAGCCGCGCACTCTCGCGCCTGAAAAGATCAGCAGCAATCTCTCCGGCGCGGGAATTTGGAGCGGGTGTGACAGGGGGCATTTCCAAGCGGGCTTAGCCCGACAAACTAACAATTAAACTCCGAGCAAACCTCGGAACCCACGACTGTTATAGTATGACTGAGCCCCGTTATGACCTACGAAGATCCGTCCGTAACGACGCTCACAATAGAGTGCTCCTCCAGGTTTCCTGAAATCCGCGGGTGTTTTCACCCAGCTGGAAGTCTTCATGTCGAACTCTCCCAGCTTCTGGAGTTGAAGGTATTGTTCTTCAGTCAATAGCTCGATGCCCATAGCCATGGCCATATCCATCGCGGTATCTTTCGGTTTGTGTTCTTTCCTGGAATCCAGTCCCGCGCGGTCATAACAAAGACTAACGCGTCCTTTTGGGGTTTCCGGTGAACAATCAAAGAAGATGTATTCGCCCGTCTTTGGATCGTGACCCACCACATCCGGTTCACCACCGGTATCTTCCATTTCACGGAGAGACCAGAGTTTTTCAGAGTTGGCTTCTTTCCCACATAGGCGGGACTGCACGTTTGCCCAATCGAGTCCCCTATGGCGGTTCATATGTTTTTCAAACCGGGCCTGCAAAACGCTGATAAGTTCTTCGCTTTCTTTTGCGGCCAGTGCTTTTTTCTTTCCGGTGCTTTTCATGGTGGTCGTGATTAGTCAGTCGTTTTTGAGATCAGGCGTCGGAGGACATGGCCTTTCCACATCAGCAATCCCGAGAGGATCACGACGGGAAAGTAGATGTAACGGAAGAACGGGAGATATTGTAGGGTTTCCGCTGGCGGACCATAAATGTAGCCCACGAGCGTGAGGCCGGAGAGGATGTGAATCCAGCGAAGAATCGAACGTCTGGTGTTTTGTTTCATGATGTGGTGCGGTGTGGGGAAATTTCGTTAGTTCGGCTCATTGAGTTCGCTCGCCTTGCCTGCGACTACCGAGGCAAGCAGCTCCAGCATTTTCGCCCAGCCGAACTGCGCTCCTTTGAATGCCTGCCCGCCCGCTGGCTGGGTGAGATCAAAGCCGGTATGCTCGAAAAAAACGCGTGTGCCCACACCATCCGGCTCCAACCGGAAGCTCACCCGCGTGTCGATCACGGGACCTCCGACGGACCATGAAAAGATGAGCTGACCTGGCGGATCGCACACCAGCACCTCGCAACGCACCACGAGTCCTTCAAAATCCACCTGCGGCTTCGGCGGCACGCGAAAGGTGAAGCGGTGGCCGACGCGCGGCTCGAAATCGTTAGGATACATCCACTCCGCCAACGCATCGCGATCTGCGATGGCTCGCCAGACCCTCTCGGGTGACTGTGAAAACCGAATTTCCCTTCGTATCGTGCCACTCATACTTCGCTTGTTTTAGATAAATGCTTCTGCAGCCGCATGAGACGGTCGTCCCAGAACCGCTCATATTGCCCGATCCAGTCCCGCACTGGGGCAAGTCGTTCGGGGACGATCTGGTAGTGGCGTTCGCGACCGTGCCGCTGCTCGGTCAAGAGACCGGAGTCGAGCAAGATCCGGAGGTGCTGGGAGACCGCTGGGCGGCTCATTTCAAATTGCTTGGCAATCACGCTGACAGGGAGTTCGGCTCCGGCGAGAAGATCCAGGATCTGGCGGCGCGCGCGGTGGCTTACCGCTGTGAATACGTCGGGCTTTCGATTGAGGGTCTCGACCATGCCGGTAGGATGCGTAAGAGATCACTTACTCGTCAAGCACGATTTTACCCCGATCCGAAAACAATGCAGCAACTCCGGAATCGGAGCGCGCGGCAAATGGTGGCGATGGGGCGACTTCAATTTCCGCATGATTCAATCTTCGACAGCGCGGCTTCAAGTCGGTCGAAGTTCTCTTCGTTGCACCTCTTGATGATGGGCAGTATGGCGGCGAGCACGTTCGCCTCGTCAAAAGTCGCGAGCCAATCCACGCACGTTCCTTCGGGCACATCGGTGAGGGTGATCCGCATGTTGAAAAACGGAGCGCAATCGTGCCGCATGTCGATTAACTCATCTGCGATGATATGCTGAAAGATCCACAGGTTGTCGTAGTTCGCGCCATCGGGTCCATGCATGGTGAAATGCCATCGACCACCTTCCCGGAAGTCGAACTCATGAAAGGTGTTGGTAAAGCCTGCGGGTCCCCACCATATGGCGAGCTGTGAGGGATCGCGATGCGCGGCAAACACTTTACTACGTGGGAAATTTACGATGCGGGAGCAGTGATACTGGGTGGCGTCCATAGTATGAATGAAGGCGAATGATCTTGTTGAATCATGACTGCGCAGCCTTCACCTCGGCCATCGGGCGACAGAGGTCGGCGATGGGGCGGACTTCGATTTGCGCCCCATAGGCGAGAATCGGGCAGGCCTGCGCGAGCCTGACGGCTTCATCCATGTTCGCCACGCCGAGGCGGAAGTAGCCGGCGATGGCTTCCTTGGACTCCGCGAATGCACCATCCGTGACACTCGCGCCTTTCGCGCCGGTGATGAGCTTGCCTTCCTCCATAAGCGGCTGGGCGCCGCGATGTGATAGATTTTCAGCCCATGCGTAGAAGTCCGTCATCACGCGCTGGAGTTCGGCGGGTGAAAGGGCGCTGTTCCAGTGCGTGCCCCGGATGAGGAGCAGGTATTCATCGGTTGGGCTTTGCGGGTTCATGAGGTTAGA
>JBDTNJ010000296.1:0-3324 GCA_039933825.1 Luteolibacter sp. | reverse complement strand
CCCTCTGGTGACCAGAGCGCGGTGGAACCACCCGGTCCCATTCCGAACCCGGAAGTGAAACGCCGCAGCGCCGATGGTAGTGAGACGATAGGTCTTGTGAGAGTAGGTCGTCGCCAGGTATATGCCCGGCTCCTGTCAAAAGGAGCCGGGCTCTTTTTTGCCCTGAAATAGATGATCTAACTAAACTCGTGCGGGTTCGGTAGGGCTGAATCGAATGGTCCGCGCCAGCTATGGCCTTGGAAACTTGGTAGCCAGCCAATGTTCAAGCAAAACAGGCCATTGCTCAAGATCGCCCTTGCCATGAAGTCCGTAACCATGGCCGCCTGATTCGAAGAGATGGAGAGAGACAGGAACCTTGTTGGCTTTGCAGGCTGCGGCGAAAGAAAGGCTGTTTCGGCAGTCCACCATATCATCCGAGGTGCTGAGAAGAAAAACAGGAGGCGTTTCTGGAGTCACTGCACCGTCAGTGGAACATTTTCCAGCCAATTCCTGCTGAGGGTTTCCACCGAGCAAATTTTTCCGCGAACCGCCATGGGCGAGTGGAAATTCCATTGAGATCACAGGATAGATCAGAATCGAAAAATCCGGGCGGCAGGTTTTCTTGTCAATTTCGTCATTGGTCTCCTGGCCGAACGAGTCGTTGAAACGGGTTGTGCAGAGACTTGCCAGATGTCCTCCTGCGGAGAAACCCATGATACCAATTTTTTTCGGGTCGATCCCCCATTCTGAAGATTTTGCCCGAACCGTTCTGATTGCTCTGCGAGCATCGAGAAATGGGACGGGATATTGGTAACCGAACGCCGGATTTCCGCTAACGCGATATTTCACGACGATCCCCGCTATGCCGCGTGCGGTCAGCCATTTCGCAATGTCATGTCCTTCGTGGTTAATTGCCAATATGCCATAGCCTCCTCCAGGCAAGATAACAACAGCGGCTCCGGTTGCCTGGTCTTTGTCAGGCAGATAAATTTGATATTGGGGGATCTCGATGTCGGTCAATCGACCACCTTCGCCGGCCTTTTCACTACCCGCAGGAGGTTGTTTTGCTCCTGGTGCCTCATTTGGCCAAAGGTTGCTCCATTGAGAACTGGCAATGGATACGGCTGATAACAAGATCAGGGGAATGCGGAACATGTAGCCAAGGCTATGGCGTCAGACCTGAAATGCAACATGGATCATGAACCGGGAAGCTTGATCCGGGCGGGAACATCCTTGATCTCGATTCCGGCCTTCGTAAGTGAGTCCCAGACGCCTAAGAGTCGCTCCAAAGGGAGTTTCTTGTCTGCCTCAAGTTCGAGTTTCCGACCTGGATTTTGTTTCTGATAGGCAATGAGATACGATTCCAGCAATCCTTCCGGAACCGCGAGCGAGTCCAGAGTAATGTTTCCAAGTGCATCCACAGCGATGACGGAGCGGGTATCAGATACCTTGTCGGAAGGAACCTCTCGAACAGTTGGGAGTTCGATTCTCAAAGCGTCCCTCGGCTTTTTAAAGGCGGTGGAAACAATGAAGAATACCAGCAGCACGAAGAGAATGTCGATCATCGGAATGACCGCCACCTGGCTGCGGGTTGTTTTTGGGCGGTGGAATCGCATGATGGGTCAGGCGTTCGGGCTAGTACTTTCACAAACGGCGGCGAGATCTCCGAGCAATGATTCGAGGCGTGCCGTGAGCATCTCGATCCGGCGGACAAAGTAGCCATGGGCAATAACGCATGGGACGGCGATGGCGAGGCCAAAAATGGTGGTTGTCAGGGCTTCCGCGATGCCGCGGGCGATGGCGAGGTGGTCGGAGTTGTCGCCAAGGCCTTGGAAAATCAGAACCAGTCCAGAGGCTGTGCCAAGCAAACCTAATAATGGGGCGATGGTGATAACCGTATCAAGAACCGCAATTCCCGCATGCAAGTGAAGGGTTTCCACTCTGGCGGCTGATTCCACGGCGTGTGTGATTTCACTGCGCGGCTTGCCACGATGTTTGACTACCACGGCAGCCAGACGGGCGAGGGTGCTCTCTCCTCTTTCGAATTCTCTCAATACCGGATCCACCTTGTCGGTCGAGATCAGCCGTTGGAATTGTGACACATCCCCTGCCAGTCCTCTGGGGATAACGCGACCACCGGAAAGCGATAGAAGTTTGTAGAGGATGGCCATCATACCAGCGATCGAAGTGATCGCCAGTGGGACCATGAATTTGCCACCTTTGTGAAGGAATTCCCAAGTGGTTTGAAGGCCGCCTGTTGGATTGACGGCGAGGTGTTCGTTCAGAATTTCGATCATGCGGGGTAGTTAGAAGTAGAAGTTGAAAATGAGTTCGAGAGGTTCCTTGTCGTATTCCTTTTTCAGAGCCTGAGGCATGGCGGGAATTTCAGCATCGCGGATGGAGTTAAGGGTGAATCCTTTTTGGACTTCGCCAGTTTCCATTTCTCCCATGAATTTCACGCTGCGCACGCGGCCCGATGTTTCAACAAAAAACCGTACCGTTAGGAATCCAGGAGTGATAAAGTCCCGGTGCCTCACGCAGTTCCGCTGCCATTCTTGTTCGACGGCGCGGCTTATGATCGCTTGATAGCGGCCGAGGGCGGAGTCCGCCACCGCAAGAGCGCTGCGGCCGTTACGGGAAATGGAACCCGTGATCGCCGTCTTGCGCTGGAACCCACTGAAGGCCGGGTCTCTTGGTGCCTGCTGGGACTTGGGCTTTTGAGTTTCCGAAGTTTGGACTGACTTCTCGCCCTCTTTAGGAAGTTTGGGTGGAGTGGGTTTGATGGTATCGATTCTGGGTGCGTTGATTGGCACGGGGACGTCCACGGGGTTCGGGCCTTCGAGAAGGCGCTCGCGTGAAGGGGGACTTGATTTCGCGTCATCGTTGCCGGGAGTTTGAGATTTTTCACCGGCAGTGGAACTTTCTGCAAGCGAAGGGTCGGCTGGAGGTGCTTGGGAGGTGGAGGGTCGACTGGCCGAGGTAGGGCTTGGTCCGTTTTCAGCGATTTTTCCGTCCTTATAGTCGCTTTCGGTAGTCTCAAGGTCGTCCGGATCTTTGGGTTTTTCGCCTTTTTGCGAGGGCATAGGCGGGGCAGACGCATCGGGGGTGCGGTCGCTGGTCGCCCGGGTATCTCTTTCACCAATCAGTGTGGATTTTTCCGGGCGATCAGCGCTCTGGTCGGGAGACGTGCGGGCAAAACGTGGCTTCGCAGCCACAGTTGGAGTGGAAGCCGGGGTGGGCGTTGTTACGGGGAAAATCGTGATCAGTTTTTCGCCTGGCGGGGACGCAACCGAGGCTTGGAGGCGGTCCTTGTGGAAGATCTGCGAATTCACGCA
This sequence comes from Luteolibacter sp., assembly GCA_039933825.1. Classification (GTDB taxonomy): domain Bacteria; phylum Verrucomicrobiota; class Verrucomicrobiia; order Verrucomicrobiales; family Akkermansiaceae; genus Luteolibacter. Next base: position 10 of record JBDTNJ010000296.1, on the reverse strand, counting down.
GCTCGCCGTC
>JBDTNJ010000295.1:0-4015 GCA_039933825.1 Luteolibacter sp. | reverse complement strand
CTGCTGCGGATAGGACGCAGTAGATTTCCATAAGCAGGTAGGCGGTTGATGTGATCATCGAATTAGTTTGATGGAATTACGATTTAGACGGATCTAGCATGTTCCGAATGTCAGTTATTTGGAAGTGACCCCTGAGCAATCATCAATTATTTGGGGCAGACTGCGGAGGTGGCCCCGGAGTTTACAAATGGATGCTATTTACAACTGATTCCGGAGCGCCGTTGGCTCTAATTATATAGATTCTAGGCCTGAATTTACTTTTTAGAGCTCCACTTGATGACCAAATTTCGAAACATCCTGACTCTTTGCTCAGATACCCCGAGATTGCGGCACGCTTCCTTGAAGCTCTCGTCTGGAATTCTAGCCAGGGTCTCACCAACAACCACCTTGTCATTGCCTAGGTCCTCTACAAGCATCTCCGCTTTCTCTCCATCAAAATCGAAAACAATGAGATATAGCAGGATGAGGCGGCACTTCTCAGCAACGGGAATGCCCCGAATTTCGCGGGACAGATCCCGTGCACCTTCCGGTGTGAGCACCATGTCTTTTGGAAGAATTCCAAGAATGCCCCGCATGGTGTCCCCACAAGCAAGATTGCGACTGAAACTCCGCACGAAAATTCGATTGGTAGCATCTTCTGCTGCAAGATCGCTTGCACTCACGATGCTACATTCAGCCATGAACATCAACAAAACGAAGGAGTTCAGAATCGTATTCACAATTTCTTTGGTGAAAGTTTAAGTAATTACTCAACCACGGTTAATGTCCCAAAGTAATATTCACTTCTGAAAGTTACCGGGTTTGCAGTAGGTGCCGCTTGAACGATATCATGTCGCACTGTTGGACCGGAACTCCAAAACTGGGACGCAATGGCGTCGATCGAAGCGGTCGCAATACACCCTTCAGTGGTTCCATCTAAATGAATTCTGAATCCTGTCCGACCACCTGCATCACCACCATTCCAGATGTCATTATATTGAATGCTATCAACCGGATCAAGAATGAATGCCTGATGACCAAAAAAAGTAGCATTTCCTTGTTCGCGGCTAAATATGCTATATACCCCTGTGGGTATTGGCCCTCCCATACTAAAACAGTTAGAATATATATTGTCTCCTGAATTGCATGCATGATACGTGGCGTTATCTATAGTTAGATTACGCATTGTAATCGAATATTGAGCAACTACTACCAATCCTTGATAGTCGAACTCGCTATTTGGATTCGGCGCATATATGCTTGAATTCGCCCCATCTGGAAACCCACTCGGGTCTTCCGAAGTCCACCTCGCCATTTCGGGATTATAACTCCGGTATTTGAACGCGTAGGTTCCCGTGGATTCCACGTATGGCTTGCCGGTGTAGAACGCGGTGTCCTGAGTCGTGGCTTTAGTGCTCGCTGCAGACTTCGCCGCCAGTTCCGCCCGCCATTCGGCGAGTTGTTCTGGGGTTTTGAACTCCGGTAAGGGAGCGTTGAAGCCGGCGAAGGCCGTGCTGGTGATGAGCGCCATGAGGGCGAGTGTGTTGAGTTGTCGTTTCATTTTTCAGTTTTCTATTTCGTTTTGGTTTCTCACAGGGACAGGGGTGGGAAGAAGTGCCGAGTGATCAGTGATCAGAGGGAGAGGTGGATAAACCGCAAAAGCGCGGAGGTCGCAAAGGGACGCGGAGTAAGAATAATTGGTGTGTTTTGCTTTCTTGTTGGAGAGATTCGGGCGGAATGAATTCTGCGGTCCAGTTGTTAACTTTGCGTTCCTTCGCGGCCTTTGCGCCTTTGCGGTTAGTCTTGATTGAGTTCATTGCTGGATGGTGGGAAGTAGATTGGTAATTTTAATATTATTATTACTCTCATTCGGATTTTACGATTTCCATGACTTGGGACCACGCCCAATCGACACGGGTCCCTACACCACTGAGGGCCGACTTTTTAAAATTGGCCGCGAGTGCGCCTTCCGTCGCCTCGTCCCAGAAGCTGACCCGACCATCCTCGTCGATTTCGGGTAGAATAATCCAGGCGGGCACGGCGCGGGCGGCGAGCGATGAAATTACTGTCTCTTCGATTTTCTCGGGTGCTAGCAAGAGCATGGGCTTACCGGGATAGCTGGCGCATTCGAGCACGGTTTTTCCGCAACAGAGAATTCGGTCTGCCTCGTTGACTTGGCCACCGAGATAGATTTTCACATCGGATTTTAAAGCCATTTCCCGGAGTAGCTTCGCATATTCATTTCCCAGCACCGCTTCATCCACCAAACACCCGATCGAGCGGGTTTTCGGATTCTTCGGGCCGATGGCGCATAACGCTCCTGCTGCGAATTCGCGCTTGAGCTGATCTTTACCGCTTTTGAGAAACCCCGTGATGAAGAGCACGGTGCAACCTGTTAGCGCGAGGCCTACGCTGATGAGCATGTGCCTCCGCTCGATACCTCTTCTCTGACAGCCAGTGAGAATGACGAGAACTAGGCCACAGGCGGCGGGAAGTATCCAGAGCAGCCAATCTTCCATGGTGGTGCTAAAGATCCCGGCGATGAGAAACGCGAGGATGACCCCACGCAGGGCCACGGTGAAAATTTCCAGTTTCCGGGGCCTCGTCCACACCCAGAATAACACGAACGCTGATAGAATAAGAACGGACCACAACCAACCTCGCTCTACCAGAAAAGTCAAATAGCTGTTCACCATCGTGCGATAGCCTTCGTGCCGTTCCAGCGGTTGATACCATTGCATATATTGGTCGCCGGACTTCCCGGCCCCGAAACCTCGAACATTTTCCGCTGCCATTTGGAGTGCGCCATTCCACAAGTCAAAGCGATTTCCCACTGACGCGTCATTGCCCAGCGCTTCGGTGGAGCGAGCACCCAGGCCACTCCAGACCGTGCCACCTGTTAGAGCCACTAGCAACATCACTCCCAGCCAGACCTTCGACCTTTGGTGCCATGCAAGGTCCGGCTTTCCTCCCCGGTGTAACGTGTGTGCGAAGAGGTAGGCCAGCGCTGCAGCCGCCGCCACGAGCCCTCCCCGGGAAAATGTCATGATCAAACAATACCACACTCCCATCAGCGCCCCGGCACTCGTGAGCAGCGCAGGAATCCTCCACCAGTGGTTCTTCAGCTTCCATGCCATCTGCCACAAGCACCACACCAGTGGCACCGCGCAGGCGAAGATTACCGCTGCCTTGTTAGGGTTCTCAAAGCCAAAACTCCAGCGCAAGGTATCGCCATAAAAATACTCCACCGGTGTCTCCAGATTCATTGCCCGGCCTCCTCTTTCCCCCACAGTTTCGCGACCGGCTCGTTCGGCAGGAAAATCCTCGAATCCTCTGCAATTCCCTCTCGTGACTCAGGCGTATTGGCGAGAAATTTCCAGTTCTGGCAGTCACCCACGAAGGGCATTTTTTCACCCTTCACGGACAGGCGCTCGGCTTCCGGCGTGGTCGCCGAGCGTGCCTTGCCCAGATCCTTGCGCGTGCAATCATCATAATATTTCAAAAACTCCATATCGAGTTGGTCCACCTGGGCGCTGCCTTCATGCACCATTCCCACATAGGAGCGGAAAACGGGCGATGCCCCGCAGCCTCGCAGCCGGTCCACCATCTCCAGTGAGTTGTTATAACTGGAGTCCGACTCGCCAATCGTGATCAGCCAGCCCACTCGATTGCATTTCGCATCCGGCGCATCAAACCAGCTCGACGAATTCACCGCCACCGCAGTCACCCGATCCGGTGCCCACAATGCGAAGCGATGGACGAACTGCGCCCCGCCTGATAGACCTTGCATCAGCAGCCGCTCTGTATCCACGGGAAACTTTTTTGCCACGAGTGCCAGCGCCTCTAGCATCGCCTTCCCAGAGAAGGCCTCCGGATAGTAATACGACAATTTTCGGTCCTGCCCGGCTTCTCTTGGCTGCTTGAATGTGCAACTCAGCACAAACCAATCTCGTTCATCCGCCAGCTTCAACCACGCCGCGCTTCCATTCAGTTTTGCCAGGGCTCCCTGATTGAGATGCGGGCAAAGGAAAAGCAG
>JBDTNJ010000294.1:0-4297 GCA_039933825.1 Luteolibacter sp. | reverse complement strand
AAAGCTTACACCAACGCTAAAACTCCGGTGTTCACTCGCAACCTCGCCGTCCGCCGGTAATTCTATTTCTGGAATCCTTATATGAAAACCCAACCGAATTCCCCTTCAAAACGCGGATTTACCTTGATGGAGTTGATGGTCGCGATGGCGATTACAAGCATTATCGTCACCGTGCTGGTCTCTATCACTTCGATCGCGCTTGAGACTTGGAACCGCAGCCGCGCGGAGCTCCGGGCGTCACGTCAGGGGAAAATGATGGTGGACTTCATGGCCCGCGATTTTGAATCCTTGGTGACCCGCAAGGGCAATGCTAACGAGTGGCTTTCTGCAAAGGTTGATCCGGGTATCGCCACACTTGGCGATGCTGGCAAAGGCTTATTGAGTACCAATGCGGCGAAGCTTGTTTTTTTCACGGCTGCGACGGATCGTTATAACGGTAATATAGGTGACGCGACACAAGATAGAGGCGGCGATGTTTCATGTGTGGCGTACCTGCTGGAATATCGCGATCCAATCGATGGCGGGGGAAGCGCAAAATACAAAACTTTCGTCATGAATCGCTTACTGGTGAATCCTGACGATACATTTGGTGTGACAGCCCCCGCTAAAGCCTTACTGGGAACTACGGATGTGACCACTGCCGGAAAATCATTAGATAGCATATTTTCGGCGGCATATCCAAACTCGGAAGTCACAAAACCCGGCAACTTCATCTGTGAAAATATCTACCAGTTCTCTCTGACATTCCATGTGCTGGTCGCTCAGGTTTCCGGTGCCGGGACGCCCTCCGCCACCACCACTCTGATTGATGTTCCCGTCACGGTGGGGCCAGCAGCTTCCGGAAAAACGAGTGATGATTTTAGAATGGCCGGAACCGGGAACATCGTGACGACCGCCCCTACCGGATTTACCCCCGATGAAATCAAGGCCGGTCGCGTGACCGCAGTGGAGATCTCAGTGTCCGTGATCTCTGACTTTGGGATCGACCAAATGCGCACCCGCTCGTTCAGCGGTTCGCAGCAATCCGAGTTTTTGGCCAAAAATTCCTATCAATACACCAAGCTGGTCCAGCTTCCAGGCATGTGAAATTGGGGCGCGGGATTCATTCCGCACGGGCCTCAAAGCGCTCCGAAGCGTCGGTGGCGGCGCTGGTATTCTTTCACCGTTTCAAAGAGATCGCCTTGCCGGAAGTCCGGCCAGAATTTTTTTACGATCACGATCTCAGCATAGCTGATTTGCCAGAGAAGGAAATTGGAAACTCGCATTTCACCGGATGTCCTGACGAGTAGGTCGGGATCGGGAATCCCTGCGGTTTGCAAGCGTGATGCGAAAAGTTCCGAGTCGATTTCTTCGGGTGTAATGGCTCCCGCAGCGGCATCCGTTGCCAGTGATCGCGCGGCGGAAACAATTTCCTCACGCCCACCATAAGAAAGGGCGAGCACAAGAGTCATCGCTTTGTGACCGGCAGTGCGCGCCTTGATTCGCTCGATCAGCGCCCGCGTGGATTTGGGAAGCCGGTCCAACTGGCCGATTGCCAGAAGCCTCACTTGTTGCCGGTCCAGATCCTTGGCTTTTTCATCCAGAAAACGATCCAGTAAGGCCATCAGCGCGGTGACCTCCGCTTCCGGGCGGCTCCAGTTTTCCGATGAAAACGCATAAAGCGTGAGGTATTCCACGCCCAGCTCGATGCAGGCTTCCATGACTTCCCTGACGGACTCAGCACCAGAGCGGTGCCCTTCGAGGCGTGGAAGGCCGCGTTCTTTCGCCCAGCGGCCATTGCCATCCATGATGATGGCGATGTGGCGGGGAATTTCAGGGTGAGAGGACATGATGGGGAAATAGGTCGTATAGGACCTATAAGACTTATTTAAACCACCAAAGTCTGCACCCGGTCCGGACCCACTCCTACAAATGCGACCGGCGCACCACACAGTTCCGAGAAACGGTCAAGGTATGCTTTCGCGTTCGCTGGAAGATCTTCGTAACGGGTGATCTGAGTGGTATCTGATTTCCAGCCTGGAAGTGTTTCGTAAACGGGTTTTGCCTTGTTCCACGCGTCCCGGTTTGCTGGCGGCAGCTCGTGGATTTCACCGTCGATGTCGTAGCCGGTGCAAATTTGCAAGGTATCGTATTCGTCCAGTCCATCAACATTGGTGATAGCAAGTCCAGTGACGCCATTCACCATGCACGCGAAGCGGAGCAGCACTGTATCCAGCCAGCCGCAGCCGCGCGGGCGGCCGGAAACCACACCGAACTCACGGCCAAGGCCATGCAGGTATTCGGATAGGCCTTCGTCAACGGTAGGAAACGGGCCGGAGCCGACACGGGTGGTATAGGCCTTGCAAACACCAATGACACGATGAATGGCATTCGGCGGTAGACCGGAGCCGGTGCAGGAGCCGCCGGACGTGGTGTTCGAAGAGGTGACAAACGGATAGGTGCCGTAATCAATATCCAGCAGGGTTCCTTGGGCTCCTTCGAACAGGATCGTTTTGCCAGCCTTCCACGCAATATGGAGAACTGGAATGGTGTTGGTAACGTGAGGGCGGAGGCGCTTGAAAGCGGTGTAAACTTCTTCGAGCACCTGATCCACGGTGAACTGGGGCAGATCGTATCGCGCGAGAATCTCATTCACTTCGGTGACGCGCCGCGTGACTTGGGCACGGGTGAATTCCTCGTCCAACAGATCGGCGATGCGCAAGCCGCAACGGTTCACTTTGTCCGCATAGGTAGGGCCGATGCCACGTTTGGTGGTGCCGATTTTCTGATCCCCTAGGGCGATTTCGCGAGCGGCGTCGAGCTCCTTGTGAAACGGCATCACCACGTGGGCACGATCCGAAATCAGGAGTTTTTCCGGTGTGATCGAAACGCCGAGTGCTTCATTGCGCTCGATTTCAGCAACAAGACCGGAGGGGTCCACCACGACACCATTACCGATGACGTTGACTTTTCCGTCCCACAGAATGCCGGACGGAAGCAGGTTGAGAATGTAGCGCACGCCATTGGCGATGACCGTGTGGCCGGCATTGTTGCCGCCTTGACCCCGCACGACGACATCCGCAGATTCTGTCAGATAGTCAACGATCTTGCCTTTTCCTTCGTCTCCCCATTGGAGACCTACGACGATAGTATTCATATATGAAATTTTTTAACCGCGAATGGACGCGAATGGACACGAAAGGAAGAGAATTACTGAGTAAGGATGATACGTTCCCATTCGAGTTTGGGTTTTTTGAAATTGATGATAAGGCCGATTGGCAAGCCGGTGATTCGCAGATAGTTGAGCATTTGTCCGCGTTCTATCTCAGTGATTCGCTCGATGGTTTTTGTATCAATGACGATTGAGCGATAAGCAATCAAATCAGGGATAAACTCACCAACTTTCACCTGCTTCCACGTGACAGGAAACGCCCGCTGTTGTTCGAAGGGAATTCCTCTCAATCCAAATTCCACCGCCATGGCATTCTCATAAGGTTTTTCATGCAGCCCATGGCCAATCCCCTTAATGATTTCAAGCGCACACGAAATGATGGCGTAAACCTCATCTCTAAATATCAATTCGTGTCCATTCGCGTCCATTCGCGGTTAATATTCTTTTGATTTGTCGATCAGCGTCGCGAACTCTTCGAAAAAGTAACTCGCATCATTTGGCCCCGGTGCGGCTTCCGGGTGGTATTGCACGCTGAAGACTGGCAGATCGCGGTGGCGCATGCCTTCGACAGTGCCGTCGTTCAGATTCACGTGGGTGACCTCTATTTCCGGTGGCAGGGAATCAGGATCAACGGCGAATCCGTGGTTCTGGGAGGTGATGGAGATTCTCCCGGTGCGGAGATCTTTTACCGGCTGGTTTCCGCCGCGGTGGCCGAATTTCAGTTTGAAAGTGTCGCCTCCAAAGGCATGGGCGAGGATTTGGTTGCCCAAGCAAATTCCAAAAATCGGCAGTTTGCCGATCATCGCGCGGATTTCCTCGTGAATATAGCCGAGTGCCGCCGGATCGCCGGGGCCGTTGGAGAGGAAGAGCCCGTCGGGTTTTTTTGCCAGAACTTCCGCCGCGGATGTGCGGGAGTTGACGACTTCGACCTCGAAGCCAGCTTGGCGCAAACGGCGGAGAATGTTGAATTTCAGACCGAAATCATAAGCGACGATGCGATGGCGGACCGGTGGCAACTCCTGATAGGGACCGGGTTGTTCGGTGGATGCGTTCGGCAGGATCCATTCGCGGGATTCGTCGGTCCACATGTAGGATTCCGGGGTGGAAACTTCCTTTACGTAGTCCATGCCTTCCATCGAGGGTGAG
>JBDTNJ010000293.1:0-2615 GCA_039933825.1 Luteolibacter sp. | reverse complement strand
AGGCATCTATCAATTCGTCTGCACGTTTCCCGGCCACTGGGCGATGATGAACGGCGAGTTGGTCGTCACCAAGGATGTGAAGGCCTATCTGGCGGCACACCCGGGAAAGTGAACTAATGCTGGGCGCGAATGCGGACGAAACGCTTCGCGTGGGTGATGGCAGGATCGGGATCGCGCGCTTCCAACAGGAACGGCGTGTTCGATAGCAGGGTGCCGGGCACCCAGTTCGTTAGATCCGAGCTGTATTCGATCACCGGCGTGGCGTCGCCGGGTGAAGGTGCCCGGGGGACCCGCAAGGTCCAATAGTTCGTGCCACCGATGGCTTTGAAAAACGGTGAACGCGCGTCGGCCAAGGTCGGAAAATCCGGGGAAAGGCCGAGCGCGTATTCGATCACGTCCGGGATCTGGTCGCCGTCGCGATCCAGAGTCGCGGAGACGCTACCGACGTTGACGCTGACGATGGCGGGTGCCCAGGCATCGATGTAGCCGCCCGCATCGCTGGCGGTGAACAGGAACGAGTCAGGCCCGCTGAAGCCTGCTTCGGGGAAATAGGTGGCCACCTTTCCGGAAAGCGCCACCGAGCCGTGCGCGGGCTGCCGGAGAATCTTGAAAACCGGAGTTGTTCCCGTGGCGGATAGATTGAGGCTGGCGCTGCCGCCGGCCGGCACTTGCAGGCTGGCATTCGAGACGACTGGTGCGGTGCGGCTCGTCGCACCTTCTTGGCTGGCGCCATTGTGGCAGTCATAACAACTTACTTCCCGGCCGGCGGTGAAGGTGCGGGTGCCGAATTTCGTGGTGATGGAATGATCGACAAAAACGCGGGAAAGCGGGGTGCCCCGGTCGTTCGAGCCGTGACAGGCACGGCAGCTCGCGGTGCCGCTGGTTTCCACGATATCGGCGTGGCCTGTCGCCCACGTGGAATCGATGGAATGCATGCCGTGCGGCCCGCCGCTGGTCGTCCGCGGCATGGTGGTGTGGCAGGCGGTGCAGCTCGCGAGCACTCCGGCGTGGCCCTGGAGCTTTTGGTTTTGCAGGTTGTCATTCCGGTGCAAGGCGGGAAATTCGGCGTGGGTGGAGCCGTGACAAGCGCTGCATGATAGATCGCCGTGGCCTTTTGAATACCGATAGAGAGAGATGCCGGCCGCCGGAGTGTTCGGGTTGCTGGCGAAAACCGGGACCACCGGAGTCCGGACCGCGCCGGTGCCATCGAACACGCTGTCAAAACGAAGTTGCCCCGCGTTTTGGGTGGCGGTGCCGGTGTGGCAGGACGCGCATTGGGGTTCATCCAGCCAGCCCCTGCGGTTCGCCGCTCCCACCTGGCTCATCGTGCCGTGGCAGCTCTGGCACTGCATCGCGGAGGAACCGTCCGCCGCGACCGCCGCACCCATCGCACCGCGCAGGCACTTGGTTTCCGATCCGGGGTGACATTGGTAACAGGAACTCCGGTTAGCCACATGATCCAACGGCAGTCCGGTGTCCGGGCCGATGACGTTGGCATGCAGCGAGTGGAGGGAGCGGGTGAGTGGCGGGACACCGGGAAATCCGCCCGTGCCGAGCGCTTCCGAGTCATGGCAAGCGGCGCACAGCACGGGCTTCTGGTGGTCGATGACGCTCGAATAAAGTCCGTCCGCCGGGTAGCCCTTGGCCGCGAGAGCTGCGGTGTAAACGGAGCTGCCGAGGTGCCTTTCATCGTGCAGGAGCAGGATGTTCAGCCGGTAGTTGCGCGATACTTGGGGTTCATTCACCCACCCGGCGGCGGGCCTAGCAGCAGGGCCGGAGCCCGAGGAATGGCAGGCGCGGCAGTTCATTTCACCGGAAACGGGGAGCACGACATCGGTGGTGGCGAGCACGGTGCCGGCGGAGTTTTTCGCAGTGAGCCTCATGAGCGGATAGGGATTGCTGTGCCCGGCATCGTCGATGGGCGTCAGCGGGATTCCCAAGCCCTCGAACCAGTTCATCACGCCGCTGAAGTCGAGGGACTGCGGTTGATTCGCGGGGCCGGGCATTTGCTTTCCCGCGAGGCCGGTATCCGCGGGCAGATTGGCTCCGAAGAGCGCTTGGGAATAGTCCCAGAAGGTGGATTTCCCGATGCTGGTGCTGTTGATCGAGCCATCGGGATCCGCCACGGCTTCGTAGGTGACGGTGTAGCCGGTGGTGTTGCGAACGAGTTTTCCGGAGGCATCGATGAGCTGGGCATCGAGCGTGTTGTAGGGCGGCAGGATCGAGAAAACCGAGTAATCGTCGTCCATGCAGTGCATCCCGAGGTTGTTCCAGCCCACGAGTTTCTGGGCGGAGGCGGTGACGGTCAGCGCGAGAAGAACAGCGAGGATTTTCATGGTCGTGGGGGAAAACGAAACTCTGGAGGAGAGTGAAGGCCTTCACCATGACTCCGCATATACTCTGATCCCGCTCCCCCCGGATGACAAAATCCAATCTGGTAACCAAACGGTAGGAATGACCGCCCTCACGCCGTTCCGCAGCTTGGCTTTGACCGGCGGCGGGTTTCGGTCAATTCCCCACGCCTTTCCCATGAAGGAGCAAATCGAAGCCATCCAAACTGAAGCGTTTGCGGAAATTTCCGCCGCGGCGGACGAACGCACGCTCGATGACGCACG
>JBDTNJ010000292.1:0-2173 GCA_039933825.1 Luteolibacter sp. | reverse complement strand
TTCCTTAGATACCTCCAGCAGTTCCTTAAACACCCTTTTCTCGCAAGGCAGCAACCTGTCCCATGGAAACTCCTCCATATAAATACCAGCCTCTTCCGTGCGGCCAAGCTTAGTGAGCGTGATTGCTCGGATCGCACGAGCTGCCGGAATTTCGGAGAACCAATCGATGGTTGTGTCACCTGTCAGCTTGTCGGCCAGAGCAGTTCGTCCCTCAAGGAGTTCGGCAAGCGCAATGGGTAGATTGAGAGATTGAGAATTGAACTTTTCCTTCACTGGTAAAAGAACAGACAAAAGCTGCTGGGGAGTTACGCTGCCAATCAAGCAAGCAACATAGAGATGCTGGGTGATCACATCCAGATTTCCAGGATCAGCCACTCGATAGACGGTGAGCACTTCGAGAAGCTGGCTGTCTTGCTTGTCACGGGCAAGCGTCTCAAAAACCGGAGAGATCGAGGTGAACAGGGGGAGGGGGCTGAACGGACCTTTACGAATCGCCTTTACCCAGATGCTCACCGCATAATCTTTCATGCCACGATCGGAAGCGTGACGTGCAAGGCGGATCAGCGAATCGCTATCAAGTCGTTTCTCAGCGCCTATTGACGCTTCCTGTTCGAAATTGACTCTTGCCCTTTCGTCGCCCTTTTGCATGGCAAGGTAAGCACGGTCACACAAAATATCTGGGAGGAAGGTGCCTTTGGGAGGAGAGGCTAACAATCGATCCCACTCATCCAGCTTTTGTTGTCTTTCCAAAACCTTGGCCATGAGCAAAAACACACCCGGATCACCTTTTGTTACAAGGGGTTTAAGCAGTTCTTCCGCGCGGTCGAAGCGGCTGAGAGTAATGTAAAATCTCGCCAATGGAAGTGGGGCGGTCGCTGCGAATGCGGTCGTGATTCGAGTTAGAATTGCCTCGGTGGCTTCGGGATTTGCCACCATTTCACAGCGGGCGAGACGCAGTTGATTTTCCACCGTAGGCTCTCCGTCAGACGCTTTTAACCATTCTCCAATCGCGGTGAACGAGTAAGGAATGAGGGCGGATTGTGGGACCTCGTCGATTGAATCAATCAGCAGGGCACCATCGGCCGGGTGGGATGCGATGCTGTCGAAAAGGCGAGCCTGTAGCTCCCGATAGGAATTTTCCGTGCCCCGGATCGCGAGCATTGAAAGCCGGATACGCTCCATGCGGGGATCGATCACGCCGGCTTGTTTGGCGAGCAGGTCTTCGATTTCGAGTCCCAGCCTTTCTATCTTGAGCCGCTCAAGCCAAGGAAACAGGAAATCCGGATCAGTTCTTTCGTTATCCCGAATGGACGAAAGCCAGATGATTCCGGCAGATCCAATCGGGCACTCTTTTGTGATCGCCTTCCAAGCGAATACCCGCTCCGGTTTGTTTTGAGTATCCAATTCCAGATAGCCACGGGCGACGGGTGCTAACAAAGGATCCCGGGCACCCGCGGCGGCATGCATGAGCATGGGCAGTGGTTCAGTGTTTTTGGGGTCCCTGCGTAAGAGTGCGAGTGAGAGATCGCGCGCTTCGGCATCGCGTCCATCAGAAAGAGCCAGTTTTACAGCTGTGAGGTCTTGTGCGTAAGTTCGGGTCTTGGTGGCCTTGATTGCCCTGCCATAAAAAGGAATGGCAAAAACTGCCAGCACGCCGACGACGATCAAGCACTTCCACAAGAGATGTAGATCAATCCATTCATATCGAATGCGATCCTTGAGGCTCACTTTGATGGCCAAGGAATCCCGGAGAGGCTGCTCACGTGAGAAGAATTTCATATCATTTATTGGAGGATGGTTGGACAGTGGTCCATTGGATCTGAGAGAGAATATCTCGGGAAAACGACCTCCATGCGAGTTCTTCGGACGGCAAGCCGACTACCCCGCCCATCAGGACGCGGGTATGTTCTGGATTGAACCGATGCGTGGCTGCGGCATAACGCAAAGCTCCTAAATCGAGTTGGTTTACCGCCAAGACGTTCTCCCTGAGCTTCGCACCCTGCAATCCCGAGATCCATACCGCCTTGAAGACGAAAATCGATTGCCCACCGCGGAGAGGACGGAATAGGGTGGAGTCAAATACGAACTGCTTGTCCCCCTCGCCATAGATCCGCTGGGGATAGTTACGCTCGAGCGTCATCCCGATGCTGCCCAGACATTGTTCCGGCATATG
>JBDTNJ010000291.1:0-4729 GCA_039933825.1 Luteolibacter sp. | reverse complement strand
TGTCAGACGCTTTCTGGCCTCCTCTGTGAGTGCATCGACGAAACTTCCTATCGAAGTGGCGCCCGGGGTGTGCTTGTAAAACGAGCAGTAAGGGCAGACGCGGTGGCAGAAGGGGATATGTAAATAAAGCAGCAACGTCTAACTTTCGGTGTTCCGGGCTCGTGAAATATAACGGGCCACGGCGGCGCGGGTGATTTCCGCGACGTCCGCCTCGGGTTTGGCAAAGGGCGGAACGAACCATGGATAGGACCCTAGCAGGTCGGTGAGAACAGCCACTTCACCATCGCAGGTGCGGTGACCGCAGCCAATGCCGATGGTGGGAACGGCCAGCGATTTGGAAAGGAGTCTAGCGGCTTCGGGGATAATGGATTCGAAAACGATGGCAAACACGCCGGCTTGGATGATCGCATTGGCACCCTCGCGGATGGCTTCAATCTGCTCGGGGGTTTTGCCTTTTTTCCGATAGCCGCCTTCTTCCAGCACGCGTTGGGGAAGCATGCCAATGTGCCCCATCACGGGAATGCCGGCCTCAGTGATAGCTCTGATCTTTTCCGCTTGGCGGGTGCCGCCTTCAAGTTTCACGGCTTCCGCACCTGCGTCGACGAGGCGCCGGGCGGTTTCGAGCGCTTGAGCAGGCGTGTCGTAAGTGTGGATCGGTAGATCGCCCACGATAAGGGCGTGCGGCTTCGCCCGGGCGACGGCGGCAATGTGATGGAGCATGTGATCCAAGGTGACGTGCGTGGTATCGGGGAAACCGAGAACTACCATGCCGAGCGAGTCGCCCACGAGTAGGACGTCGATCCCGCTTTCATCGAGCAGGCGGGCGCTCGGGTAATCGTAAGCGGTCAGCGCTGCGATGGGGGGGCCGGCTTTACGGGCTCGGATGGCTTCGGCTTTTTGAAGGGCGGTCACGTGGGAATTCACTCTTTCAGAAACTAAAAAGCCCCCGCTTGGGGCGGAGGCTGATGATCATAATGGCGACCCGTAAGGGAGTCGAACCCTTCTTGCCAGGATGAAAACCTGGAGTCCTAACCGATAGACGAACGGGTCGTGTGCTGTGAGGCGGGCGGAAAAGAACCGCAATCGCCCGGACTGTGCAAGGTTTTTTTAGGGAAAAAATCATGACCGCCGGAATCATGACGGAAATGAGCGGGTTTCCTGAGATTGCCCTGAATACTGGCTTGTCAAGCGAGGTTGGGTTTCTAGGGTAGCGGCCCTCCCATCTGGCTACTAGATGCAAGCCAATTTACTACGAACATGAATACGAACCGACTCGCGCAAGCCGCCAATGAAGCCCGTGGCCTCGCCATGGATGCCGTCCATGCCTGTAATTCCGGCCATTTGGGCCTTCCACTGGGCTGCGCCGAGATCGGTGCGGTGTTGTTTGGAGAGTCCCTACGTTATTTTCCGGACGCCCCGAAGTGGCTCAACCGCGACCGTTTCGTGCTTTCCGCAGGACATGGCTCGATGTTTATCTACAGCTGGTTGCACCTTGCTGGCTATGCGGTTTCTCGCGAGGATCTGAAAAATTTCCGCCGCCGGCACTCGATCACCCCGGGGCACCCGGAGTTCCATGAAACGCCCGGCGTGGAAGCGACCACCGGCCCGCTCGGCCAGGGCGTCGGCAACGCCGTGGGCTATGCGCTTTCGGGTAAACGTGCTGCAGCGCTTTATAACACCGCCGAACATACGATCATCGATCACCACGTGTTCGCTATCCTTGGTGACGGCTGCCTCCAGGAAGGCGTCGCGAAAGAAGCGATCGCCTTCGCCGGCCACAACGGGCTCGATAACCTCGTTCTCATCTATGATTCCAACGACGTGACCCTCGATGCGATGGCTGTTTTCACGCAGGGTGAGGATGCAGAGCAATATTTCACCTCACAGCGTTGGGATGCGGTCACTATCGACGGTCACGACCTCGTGGCGGTCGCTGCTGCGATTGCACATGCCAAGGCCGACGATAATGGCCGCCCTAAGGTGATCATCGCCAAAACACTCATTGCCAAGGGGATTCCCGAAGTCGCAGGCACGGCCAAAGGACACGGTGAGGGCGGTGCGAAATTCATTGATGCAGCACGCACAGGTCTCGGCCTCCCAGCGGGCGAGCATTTTTATGTTTCTCCTGAAACGCTCGATTACTTCGCTGTTAAAAAGGCAGCATCCAAAGTCGTGTTTGAAGCATGGCAAGCCATGTATGACGCATGGGCAGCCGCCAATCCGGCACTCGCTGCAGAGCTTACTGCTGGTATCTCCAACGCCGTTCCGCTGGATCTGACTTCGCAAATTCCGCCATTCGCTGCGGATTACAAGGATGCGACCCGTTCCGCTGGAGCCACGGTCATCAATGCCGTGGCGAAGGCAATGCCGCAATTCCTCACTGGAAGCGCCGACCTTTTCGGTTCGACTAAAAACTATATCAAGGACGGCGGCGATTTCTCAGCTTCGAATCCGCTGGGCAGAAATATCTGGTTCGGCATCCGAGAACACGCGATGGGCGCGATCTGCAATGGCATTGCCTATGACGGTCTGTTCCGTGCAAGCGGCGCGACCTTCCTTGTCTTTGCGGATTATATGCGAGGCTCGATCCGTCTGGCTTCCCTATCTGGTTTGCCAGTGACCTACATTTTCACCCATGACTCTGTCGGAGTGGGCGAAGACGGACCGACCCACCAGCCAGTGGAAACCGTCAGCGGTCTGCGCGTGATCCCTAACCTCGACGTGGTCCGTCCGGGCGATGCTGAGGAAACCGCCGGAGCCTTCGTTGCCGCCATGAGCCGCACTGATGGACCGACCGCTCTGATCCTGACTCGTCAGGCGATTCCGTTGATGAACGAGCTTTCCGTCGAGTCCCGCCGCGATGGGGTGCTCCGCGGTGGCTACATTGCCCGCAAGGAAACGGGCGCGCTCACCACAATTTTGCTAGGAAGTGGCTCCGAGCTGCAACACGCGATGGCGGCTGCTGCCGAGCTTGGCGATGGCGTCCGCGTGGTGTCTATGCCCTGTTTCGAGCGTTTTGATCGCCAGAGCGCCGAGTATCGCGAAAGCGTGCTGCCGAAAGCTGTTACCAAGCGCATTTCGATCGAGGCCGGTGTCACCGATCTCTGGTGGAAATACGTTGGCACCGAAGGCAAGGCCATCGGAATTGACCGCTTCGGCATGAGCGCACCGGGAGACGTTGTTTTCAAGGAACTCGGCATTACGAAGGACCACGTTGTCGCCGCTGCGAAGTAATTCCTGCGTTTACCTAATTCAAATATGGCCCGGTCAGCAATGGCCGGGCCTTTTTTTGCATCATGAAACTCCGTGTCCGCGCCACTCCGAATGCCCGCCAGAACGAGATCATTGGCTGGGAGGATGATGCCCAAGCGGGACGAATCTTGCGGGTGCGCATCGCCGCCCAGCCGGTCGACGGTAAGGCGAACGCCGTGTTGAGGGATTTTCTTGCAAGGTCCCTGCACTTGCCAAAGTCCAAGGTGGTTCTTGAAAAAGGCAGCTCCTCCCGATTCAAAACTTTTGAGGTTCCAGATGGCACGCCGATGCCCTAGATTTATTTTCTAAGGAAGTTCCCCCACTTGTGTCTTCATAGATGGAAGGCATGACCACGCACCCGTCGATTCATGGAAACTCAAACCGCCACTGTCCGTTCCTCGGCTGATGCCAAACGAGTGCCCGTGATCCCACTTCAAAGACCCATGGAGGAAAAACCCACACTCCGGCAGGTCTTCGCAGCGGAAGAATCACCGCTCCTGCGGTACGCCCACGGGCTTGTCGGCCAACGGGAAACCGCAGAAGACCTCGTGCAGGAAGCGTTTCTCAGACTTCACGAACATTGGGAAGACGTCACTAATCCCCGGGCTTGGCTCTTTCGCTCGATTAGAAATCTCGCCCTCAACCACATCCGCGACCACAAACGCGAAACCAACCTCGAAACCGGCCGCGATTGGGAAAGCCCATCGCCAGACCCCGAACAAGCCCTCGGCAAACTCGAAGCCATCGGCACCCTGCAGCTCCTCGTTGCCGAACTTCACGAAGACGATCGCCAGCTCATTTCTCTCAAATACCACGAAGACCTCAAATACGACCAAATTAGCCAACGCACCGGCCTCAGCGTCAGCAACGTCGGCTATAAACTCCACCACTCCCTCAAACACCTCGCAGATTCCCTCCGCCGCCTCGGCGTGGAGAGCCCGGAGGGCTGAAGATTCAAGACACAAGACGGTAAGACATAAGACTCAAGAAAAGAGACTCAAACGTAATCCATCAACTTACTTCCCATCTTCCTCAAATCTTACGTCTTACCGTCTTAAGTCTTACGTCTCCCACTAACTACAAATTAGAAATCCTTATGAACGAACCCTTCGACACCATCGGCGACGAGCCCATTGAGGCCCGCATCGTTGCGTGGGTGCTCGGTGAGGCCTCCGCCTTCGAAGCTGCAGAGCTGGAGCGTTTGTGCGAAGAACGCCCGGAACTCCTCGTTTTCCACCGCCGCATGCGCGCCCTCCACGGCCTCCTCGCCGAAGCCGAATCCGCCGAGCTCGACGACTCGTGGAAGCTTCCCGAGGAAAAACGCAAGGCCCTCGAGGGAACCCTAGGCGAGGAAAAAGTTGTAATGCTCGAGCCGAACAACGAAATCTGTATTCGCCGCAGCGGACGCCGTGCTTTGTTAGCGATTGCGGCCTGCGTGATTCTAACTATTGTGATTGCCAAACTCATCGGTCCCATA
>JBDTNJ010000290.1:0-4061 GCA_039933825.1 Luteolibacter sp. | reverse complement strand
GCATCTACACGCTTTTCCCCATTATTAAGGAATTCCTCCATCGCAAAGGAGGGATGCTTTCAGGCGGCCAGCAACAGCAGCTCGCCATCGGCCGCGCTTTGCTGACCAAGCCAAAGCTGCTGATTCTCGATGAGCCAACCGAAGGCATCCAACCCAACATCATCGATCAAATCGGTGACGCCATTAAGATGCTTCGGGCCGAAGGCGAGATGAGCATTCTCCTCGTCGAGCAATACCTTGATTTCTGCAAGGAGCTGGGAGATGACTTCGCAATTCTGGAGCGCGGATCTGTCGCTGCATCAGGCCGGATGACCGACCTCACCGAAGAGGTGGTGAAGGAGTTTCTAACTGTTTAAGAGGCTACCTGATACCCATTAGGCAAAGCCGGACGACTTGCCACCCGCCTGAATTTTCGGAGAAATCAATTGGGTAATCAACGATGTGAGTCGAATTCATGGACGGAGGTTTTTTTGCGCGTGGGATTCATGTCTTAAAAGTCAATCGCCGGGATTTGGCATGAATGCAGCTCTCTCAGTTCCAGCGGAATCCCGCAAAACAGCAATAATACCAATCGAACATGAAAAGCAAAACACGTTTCAGTAAAAACCAGTTGCCACACTTGGCATTCATGCTTAGCACGGCTGCCGCGATGGGCGGAACCGAGATGGCACCCGCACCGGCCCCGGCCGCAACGAGTGACTGGCTGAAAATCAGCGGTTATGCCGCTGCGGCCTACACGTATACCGATGTGGATGATGGTCCGAATGACCATACATTTGTGGATGGTGGATCTCCATTTGACGCGGTGAAGGTGGGCTTTACCGCCACTCAAGGCCCCGTGAGTGCTTACGCAAGTCTCTTTTATACTCCAGGCTTCACCGGTGTGGGTGATACCGAAGCGGGAATTCTTGATGCTTATCTATCCTATAAAGTCGGTGACTTCACCCTTACGGGTGGTAAGTACCTCAGTTGGATGGGATACGAAGCTTTCGACACGGTCAACATGACCCAGCTCAGTTACGCAAACTCAGGAGTGGGTGCCATCCCTGCCTATCATAGCGGTATCAAGGTGGACTATGCGACTGACACCTTCGGCGCTGGTTTCAATGTCTCTGATTCGATCCGCGGTGGTGATGGTTTCTGGACGGGTGATGAAGATCTTGGCAATGGCCTTGGTTACGAAGGATACGTGGTTTACAAAGGTATCGAGAAACTCACCCTTTGGGCTGGGTTTGCTTACGATAGCACGGATGATCTTGCTGATTACTCGACCTACGACGTTTGGGCGAGCTATGATGTTTCAGCAAAGATGACGGTTGCTGCTGAAATTGCCTATAACAATAACTCGGGCGCTACCAGCGGGGTTCAGGGCTTGGCGTTCTTGAAATACGCCTTCACTGACAAGTTCTCAACTGTCTTCCGTTTCGGTATCGACGAAGTCGAAGCTGGAACCGATACCAGTCCTGATCAATACAAGTATACTGTCTCGCCGACGTATGTGTTCAACGACCATTTCCTCATGCGTGCGGAAGTCAGTTATATTGACTCAGACGTTACCGATAGCTTGTTCTCAGGCGTTCAGGCATTGCTGAAATTCTGATTATAGTTCTCCTGCATCAAACGGTTGTGACGGGAGGGTTCAATGTATTGTTTGACCTTGCACCCTTCCGTCTACTGTTTGAGCTATTACATATCCAAACTTATTTAAAATCACTTATCTTTAAAAATATGATCAATCGATTCATCCCCTCCGCACTCGGTGCATTAGCTCTCACCGCTGCTGTTGTCCGCGCTGAGGACACCGTGAAAGTCGGCGTGCTCCATTCCTTGAGTGGCACCATGGCTATCAGTGAAACATCACTTCGTGACGTTCTACTTTTCACCTTCGACGAAATCAATGCCGCTGGCGGCGTGATGGGTAAGAAGATCGAGCCTGTCGTCGTTGACGGTGCTTCGAACTGGCCGCTTTTCGCTGAAAAGGCAAAACAATTGCTCGATCAAGACAAAGTCTCGGTGACCTTTGGTTGCTGGACTTCCGTGAGCCGCAAGTCGGTTCTCCCCGTCTTTGAAGAAAAGAAAGGCCTGCTCTTTTACCCCGTGCAATATGAAGGTGAAGAAATGTCTCCAAACATTTTCTACACCGCAGAGGCCGTCAATCAACAGGCCACCCCTGCCATTGACTACCTTCTCGCCGAGGGCAAGAAAAAGTTCTATCTGCTCGGCTCGGACTATGTTTACCCGCAGACCACGAACCTCGTGCTCCTTGAGTATCTTCTCAGCAAGGGCGTGCCTCTCGAAAACATTGGCGGTGGTTTCACGAAGGATGGCTCTGGCAAGATCATCTCTGCCGGTAAATACACTCCATTTGGCCACACGGATTACCAACAAATCATTTCCGAGATTAAACAGTTCGCCGCCAGTGGTGATGCCTGCATCGTCAGCACCCTCAATGGTGATACTAATGTGCCATTCTTCAAGGAGTATGCTGCTGCTGGCCTTACCGCAGAGTCCTGCCCGGTCATCAGCTTCTCGGTTTCCGAGGACGAGTTCCGCGGTTTGCCTGCCAGCCAACTGGTGGGTCAGCTAGGCTGCTGGACTTACTTCCAGTCCATCAAGAGCCCGGACAACGCCAAATTCATCAAAAATTTCCAAGCATGGCTTGCCAAGTCCAGCGTTCCCGGCATCGTCAAAGAAGGCCGCGTGACCTGTTCACCTATGGTGCTCTCCTATGATGGGGTTTACCTCTGGAAAGCCGCCGTGGAAAAGGCCAAGTCCTTCGAGGTGGAAAAAGTCATGGCAGCTCTCAAGAGCGGCATCTCCTTCGAGGGTCCTGGTGGCAAGGTCACCACGCAAGCGAACCATCACCTTACGAAAAATGTCTTTATCGGTGAGACTCGCGCCGACGGCCAGTTCAAGATCCTCAAGGAATATAAGAACGTTGTCGGCGAGCCATTCCTCAAAGGCACCTACAAATAATTTCTCCCCCTGTTTCGGTTAGCTGTGCATCAATAATGAAACCATGCGCTTTTTTCGGGGGGCATGGTTTTTTTGATTCTCCGCTTGGCATGGCCGTTGCTTCTTTACAGCATACCCCTATGAAGGATCTCCGACTGCCTGACGCCAAAACAACCATTGTGCGCTTG
The DNA here is from genome assembly GCA_039933825.1 of Luteolibacter sp. Classification (GTDB taxonomy): domain Bacteria; phylum Verrucomicrobiota; class Verrucomicrobiia; order Verrucomicrobiales; family Akkermansiaceae; genus Luteolibacter. The sequence continues at coordinate 918 of JBDTNJ010000290.1, read as the reverse complement.
CTCTGCACAGCAGCTTGTTTTCTTCCATCGATCCTGATGGCGCATCCCGGTCATTACCATCCTGATGAAACCGATGAGTTTGATTTCCTGAGGGTGACGTTTTTTCATACTCACGGTGCCATTGAATACGTCGTCGCAGCATTGGTGATTGTTAGTGTCACCCTCACCTGTCTGATCCCGAAGCCAAAAGTTCGGTTAGCTGCGCTGGCGCTGGCCCTCGGTTCACTTGGCATGCTGCCTCTCCTCTAGTCCGCCGCCCTGATGCACTTATCCCCGCGTGAACAGGAAAAGCTTCTCATCGTTGTGGCCGGTGATCTTGCCCGGCGCAGGCGTGCCCGGGGCCTCAAGTTGAATTATCCGGAAACCGTTGCCCTCATTACTGCCGAGCTTCTGGAAGCCGCACGCGATGGCAAATCCGTGGCTGAACTCATGAGCTACGGTGCCACTCTCGTTTCCCGTGATGAGGTCATGGAAGGCATCGCCGAAATGATCCATGATGTCCAAGTGGAAGCGACGTTCCCTGATGGCACCAAACTGGTCACCGTTCACAACCCCGTCCGATGATTCCTGGAGAAATCATTACCCCGCCCGGTGCTCCCGCCATTGACCTCAACGTCGGCCATGCGACGGTTAGCTTGGTAGTTGCGAATACTGGTGACCGCCCCATCCAGGTAGGCAGCCACTTTCATTTTTTCGAAGTGAACACTTCGCTTCAATTCGAACGCTCCGCTGCCCGTGGATTCCGCCTCAACATTCCCGCTGGAACTGCTGTCCGTTTCGAACCTGGTGACACCCGGGAGATCCCCTTGGTGGCTTTCGCCGGAACCCGCGAAGTCCATGGCCTCAATAACCTTGTCAACGGACTGCTAGACGCATGAAACAAACGCGCGCCAACTACGCCGGCATGTTCGGCCCGAC
>JBDTNJ010000289.1:0-6229 GCA_039933825.1 Luteolibacter sp. | reverse complement strand
AATGGGTAATTTTAATTGTCGTCAGGGGGTAATTGTAATTGTCGTCGCACAGGAGAGTTCACCCCGGCACGAAAGCCCGCCAAGCCCGCTTCAAAGCCAGCCTGCAAGCCCTCGTCCGTGAAGTCGTTTTCCAAGTCGCCGATGCGGATTCATCGCTATTCCGCAGGTCCGCTTTTTTCCTGATTTCTTGGGTCCATATTGGAAGAGTTCCGTCAGTCTCGAAAGGGGCTGGCGGTTTTCTGTGCCGTGGGGACTCGACCGCGTGCGCGTGGATCACCGCCGCCACCTTACGGAATCTCAGCGAGCGATGGTTGCGGCAGCGATGGCGAATCTAAATAACGGCCAACGACCTCCGTCAATTGACGGAGCTGCCGTCACCCAAGCCAAGGCCCAAGAACTCCTGAAGGTGGGAGAATCCAGCGTGACCCGAGCCAAGGCTATCGTCACCCAGGCCGATGATCGACCTCGACGGCACCCACCGCAGGGCATCGCGTCACCGGGCACCCGGCATGACCATCGAGGACCATGGAGGACATCGGCACCATCGGCGACCTGATCGAGGTTGACCGGCCATGATATCGAGGACGACGACAACCTCGACGTGCGACCGATCACGCTCGAGGACATCGGCGAGGACGGCACCTGCGGACGGCAACGGCATCGATCGAGGACCATGGGTTGACCGGCACGGGCATCGAGGACACCGAGGCGAGCGCCATCACCTCGTCACGATCAACCGGCCATGATCGAGGATACCGGCACCGGCACGTTCACCGGCTCGACCTCGACCGGGCAAGGCTGGCGACACCTCCCGAGGATGGCCCTTGGCGACGGACACCTTAGACGGGACGGACGGGAATACTGCGTAACCGGGATAGACGGCGGACTGCTTACACCTGCTTACACCTACTCGCCCCGGTTTCATTGTGCCTCTCCAGCTCATCCCCGGGCCTCGAAAGCCCATCATTGCGCCTAGCGTGACGGCAATCTGCTTTTACTTGCTTCCACTTTGCTTACACTAAAAGGGGCTTTATTCGTGCATTTTGGCGCATTTTGGCGCATTTGAACACCTGTTCACCTTGGCACTGTTTCCGCTAGGCTTTCCGCTGTAACCCTTTAACTGTAAGGGTTTTGAGTGGCGGAGGGGGTGGGATTCGAACCCACGGAACCTTTCGGCTCTCCAGTTTTCAAGACTGGCGCAATCGACCACTCTACCACCCCTCCGGTGTGCGTGTTGCGGGACGGATATGCCCGGGCTTTGCGCAGGATTCAAGAAAAACTCTCGTCTCAGGCTGGGGGAAATGAAATTCGCTTGCATGGCTCCTTCAATGAACATGCTTGGTATGCGCGTTTTTCGCCACGGTGCATGCATCTGTGATCCAGATTCCTGACATGAGATGTCACGTATTTCCCACCTTTCCCATGCTGGACAAACCCGGCGGGCTCTGGCATCCATCCGCCCCCATGTTGTCCGAGTTAGCGAAAGCCTATGAACCCCAAGCCGTTGAAGCCAAATGGTACGCGGCTTGGATCGACGGAAAATGCTTTGAAGCCGATCCATCCTCCGCGAAGGACGGGTATTCGATCGTCATTCCGCCGCCGAATGTTACTGGCATTTTGCACCTTGGCCATGTCCTGAACAACGCGCTTCAGGACATCCTCGCCCGCCGCGCGCGGCAGAAAGGGAAGGAAGTGCTTTGGCTTCCTGGCACTGACCATGCGGGCATCGCGACGCAGGCGAAGGTCGAGCGTGAGGTGCGTGAAAATGAAGGCGTCAGCCGCCGCGATCTCGGGCGCGACGAGTTCCTCAAGCGTGTCTGGGATTTCAAAAACAAACACGGTGACATCATCATTAACCAGCTCAAGCGTCTCGGCTGCTCGTGCGATTGGAGCCGCGAACGGTTCACGATGGACGAGCCTTACACCGAGTGGGTGAGTCATGTGTTCGTGGAGCTTTTCAAAAAAGGCCTGATCTATCGGGGGAAGCGGATGGTCAACTGGTGCCCGGTTTCTCTCACCGCTCTATCCGACGAAGAGGTGATCATGACGCCGCAGCGCTCGAAGTTGTATTTTATGAAATACGAGCTCACCGATGCCCCCGGCGAGTATCTGGAGATTTCCACCACCCGCCCGGAAACGCTGATGGGTGACGTCGCGGTGGCAGTGAATCCGAAAGACCCGCGTTTTATAAAATACATCGGGCGCAAGGTGTTCCGGCCGTTTCCACATGCTGAAATCCCTATCATCGCGGATGATCACGTGGACATCGAGTTCGGCACCGGCGCGTTGAAAATTACTCCCGCGCACGACAAGGCGGACTTTGAAATCGGCATGCGGCATGGTTTGGAAATCATCGATGTCCTAACACCTGACGCGCATATCAATTGCCCCGAGCTTCCCGATTTCCACGGGCTGGATCGCTTCGTCGCCCGCCGGAAAGCGGCTGCTAAGTTAGAGGAAATGGGCCTGCTCATCAGGATCGAAGAATACGAGAACAACGTCGGTTATTCCGAGCGCGGCGGCGTGCCGATCGAGCCGCGCATCTCGATGCAGTGGTTTTTAAAATATCCAAAAGTCCAGGAAGCTGCCGATGCGGTGGCGAACGGTGATATCAAGTTCCGTCCCGAGCGTTGGGCGAAAACTTACGCACACTGGATGGAAAATCTCCAGGACTGGTGCATCAGCCGCCAGCTCTGGTGGGGACATCAGATCCCGGTATGGTATCGCAAGGACAAGCTGGATGCTCTCAAAAACGCCGAGTCGCTCGACATGTCCCATCTGTCCTTTGGCGACCTCTATGTCGGCACTGAGCCACCCGCTGATCCCGAAAACTGGACGCGCGACGAGGACGTGATGGATACCTGGTTTTCCTCATGGCTGTGGCCGTTCGCCACCATGGCGAACGTGGGGGAATCCACTCCCACGCTGAAGAAGTTCTATCCGACCGACGATCTCGTCACCGGTCCCGACATCATCTTCTTCTGGGTCGCCCGGATGATCATGGCGGGCTTCGAGTTCACTGGCGAACTGCCATTCAAGAACGTTTATTTCACCTCGATCATCCGCGATCTCAAAGGCCGCAAGATGTCGAAGTCGTTAGGGAACTCGCCCGATCCTGTCGAGCTGATGGAGAAATATGGGGCGGATGGCCTGCGCTTCGGACTGATGCGGATCGCGCCGGTCGGCAGCGATTTGCGCTTCGACGAAGTTTCCGTGGAAGAAGGCCGGAATTTCGCAAACAAGCTCTACAACGCCTGCCGCCTGCGCCAGATGGGCGGCGAGCCGTTCCAGCCGTTCACCGGCTTCGACGGCCTGCGTCCCTATCACCTCAACGCGATGGAGAAGCTCGACGAACTCGCAGTCGATCTGGAGCGTCTCTACGATGACTACCGCTTCGGCGAGATCGGCCACCGCTTGTATGAATTCCTGTGGAATGACTTCTGCGACAAGTTCCTCGAAGCCGTGAAACTCGACCTGCGCGACACCGCACCGCCGGCCGCGAAGGCCGCGTCGCTCGGTGTTTTCGATGCGATCATGGGCCGCTATCTGCAGCTCCTGAGTCCCTACATGCCGCACGTGACGGAAGAGCTTTCCGAGCGGATGGGCTACGTTTCCGCAGGGGAATTCCTGATGCAGAAACTGCTGCCATCCGAGCTGCTGCTCGCATCGCTTTCCGCCGAAGAAATCGCCGCCGCGCAATCCATCGCCAGCGAGGTTTACGAATCCGCCGGCCGGATGCGAAACCTCAAGGCGGAATACAAGATGGGTTCGCGCAAGGACATTAAGTTTGTGATCAAGGCCGCGCCCGAGTGGCTGGCGGGCGAAGTGAAAGTGCTCGCGCTGCTCGTCGGAGCGGAGGAAATCGCGCTGGACTCCACGTATGAGGCTCCGAAAGGCACTCCGGCGGCGGTCACGGGTATTGGCGAAGTTTACATGCCGCTGGAAGGCCTGATCGATGTGGAAGCGGAGCGCATCCGCCTGACCAAGGAGATCACGAACATCCAGATTGAGGTGAAAAAGTGTGAAGGTAAACTCGGCAACGCCAGTTTTGTGGACCGTGCGCCGCCGGAAGTCGTTGAGCAGGAGAAGGCCCGGCTTGAAGACTGGAACGTGAAGCTGATCCAGCTGGGCGAGATGCTCGCTGCGCTGGCATGACCGCTTGCCAACGACTCGTGATTCATTAATGTGGAACGGCAGAGTAAAGACCCATGACGAATCTCAGAAGTATTCCAGGAATTGGTAAGACAGCGTTCGAACTTCTCGAAGCGGCGGGCTTTCTCGATGTGGAATCGCTGGCGAAAGCGGGTGCGGATGAACTCGTCACCGAACTTGAACGTGCCAATCAAATCCTGCAAATCGCAAAGCGCTCTCCCGTTCGTGGCAATGTGGAAAAATGGATCGCCATCGCCCGCGATTTGATTGGTGCCGAGGAAGACCCGGGTGCTGATATTCTGATGCCGGTGAATTATGAACAATCCCCGCAAGTGGCGGTGATGTTATCTACCGCACCCTTTGCCATTCCTCTGCCCGCGCGGCAACTGGTAGAGCGTGGTCTGGCGGTACCGGATATTCCGGCTGCCATTTTCCTCAATCGCTACTCCGGCGATCTCGAAGTGAAAGTGGACGAACGAATCCCAAAGGCCCCGCCAAACCGGTCCGCAGCAGCGAAGAATATCATCACGATGGCGGATACCGGACAATCCCGGGTGGATATGGATAGCACTCGGATCAAATCAATCGAAGAGGTGAACGGCGGACCGGTGAAACCGATCATGAAGGAAGCCGGAGAAGAATGCGAGCGGGTGGCGCTCATCCGCGGGCCTCGTTTGGAAACCAATGCCGGGCGTGATCCGCAGTCCTCTTTCTATATCCGCGGGGTACTTCACAGTCACCCTTTAGCGATGACATTTGGCGCGTTCATCACCCTACTTCTGGTCGTGTGGATCCCGTTGGCGATTATCGCAACGACATTGCTGATGGTATCTGATTTAAAGCCGGAGCACTTGTCTTGGGTTCCCAAGTGGCTGTTGGTATTTCCATGCACCCTCCCGCTATTCGGTCTGGCGTATTTGTTAGTGAGTGCTGGCAGAAATTGCCGGATCTGTGGTCAGAAAATGTTCGTGCCGCGCGTTTGCCTGAAAAATCCGAAAGCGCATTATGTGCGCGGCATCGGCTACATTGTGCCGGCGTGCCTGCACATGCTTGTTTTTAAATGGTTTCGCTGCACCTATTGCGGAACACCCGTCAGGCTGAAAAAGTGATTTTTCAATGCGCTATCGCTTTCCATTTCTGATGGTTTTGATCATCGCCTCGTGCTCGTGCGCCAAGCTTGGCCTGCCCACTGTGCCGGAGAAAAAGCCGGAAGCAGGTCCGTTCGGCCCGACTGGAATTCCACCGCAGCTCAGAGGCGCGGGCGATCAGGGAACCCCGGTGATTGCCGGTGGAAATGCAAGTGCGAAACCAATGCCTCTGAACATGACGCCTGACGAGGACATTGTTTTCACCGATCCGGATAATCCGAATGCGAACATTCCCGAGTTGGCAACCCTGCTGGAGAATAATAAACACGGCCCATGGGAGGCCAGTGAAACTATCGCAAAGCAGCGTGCGGCCCGCGAGGGGAAACCGTTGCTGATCTGGTTCACCGACTCCGCGAGCAGTCCCATGTGCAAGGCCCTGAGTCAGGAGCTTTTCTCCACCCATGATTTCGGCGCGTGGGCGGATGAAAAACTGGTGCGGCTGCGCGTTGATGCCAATGTGACGGAGGACAATCCGGATCTCAGTCTGGACGTGAAGGAGACGCGGTTGATCGATATTGCGCATTATGGTAACGCCTTGAGAAAACGTTATAAAATCCTCGGATACCCGTCATTGATTTTGCTCAATCCGAGCGGTGAGGTGATCGGTCGTTACAGAGGCTATAAACGCGGAGATGCTGACTTCACTTGGGGTCTCATCAAACAGGGTGAGGCGGTTTCTTCCGCAGCCTACAAAAGCTGGCGTAGCGGACTTGAGGAAAAAGGCTACCGCGAGTGGCAGGACCGCCAGGGTCGCAAGATTTTCGCCAAGCTGGTGTCCTACTCAAAAGGCACTCTCGTCATGATCGAGCCTGATGGCGGTCGTGCGCAGACCAAGGAAACCAGCCTTTGCGACAAAGACCGGCAGTGGATCACCGAGCAGAAGAAAATCAGAAATATCCAGTGATGGGTTTCTCGCTGATTAAACAATT
>JBDTNJ010000288.1:0-8151 GCA_039933825.1 Luteolibacter sp. | reverse complement strand
ACTCTTGGAAAAACCACGTTGAGCAATAGTGGTGACGTCTTCAGTATGTTCGTGGCGGGCTACGACTCGACGGGAAAGGTGCTCTTCGCCCGAGGTGCCGGCACACCGGGGCAGGTAAGTGGTTATTCCGTTGCTGTAGATTCCGGCGGAAACTTGATCGTTGCCGGCCAGTTGACAGATATGGCTCAAGTCGGGCACGACTCCTTGCTCAGTCAAGGAAGCAGCGACGCTTTTGTCGCTAAACTTTTCATCTCTTGGGACGGTGGGAACACGCTCGGATTTACGTCCTACAACCGGCTACCGAATGGGTCCTTTCAGCTCGATTTCAATCTGTGCGGATGTTCGACCTGGCGGCTACAAACCTCTTCCGATCTGAAGTCTTGGAGTGACTTGCAGTCCTATGGAGCACAGTCGGGAATCAAAACCTTCATCGATCAGGATGCCAAATATTACCCGCGCCGATTTTACCGTTTGGTATCACCGTGACCTTTCCCTCCACAATTCTTGGAGTTTTCCCGAAACTTTCCGCATTCCCCTTCGCGTCCGCTCGATTTCCCGGCACACCATCCCGGGTGCAGTTGCCTGTTTTTGAAATCGCCGATGATCTCCTTGCCGCCGTGGCGGCCGGGCCGCGTTCCCATGCGCCGACAGGATCGGTGAAATCAACCACTGGAACGAATCCTGCCCATCGAATTGCGAAGCATATAAAAAATAGAAATTCCTGACAAATAAGACAGAATTTAAAAAATCTAGGCCCGGCCCCGTTTACTGGGTACCACCCAAACCGTCCTAGAGTCCATCGCCGCAAGCCTCTTTCGGAGATCCCAAAAGCCCGTTAAGTTAGTGCCATTCTGGTCAGAGCGTGGTGATTTATTCCATCCGGCCCTTCCGGAAGGACACTGCCGAGAAGATTGAGGAACCCGCGGTCAAGGCCACTTACGTTCGCAAGCCCGACCGCTGGAAGATTTATTGGCTACGTGCTGACATGAAGTGGCATATCTACCCTACGCACTCAGAGGCGATGTTTTTCGATGAGTTCCTCGCCGTCGTGGACGAGGATGAAAACTGCTGCTTCTGGGGGTGATGGCACGCGCCGCAGTGTCGTAGAATACACACCGGTTCCACAGCAGAGTCGTCAGTGCACTCCTCGCCGCCGCCATCCCGAAAAGTGGGTCAGCAGCCTCGCTCACCGTCCCTTGGATGTGACCCACGCCACAGATCCAGGAGATTGTCGCGATTCGCAATTTAGGGATTGGCGTTGGGGCGGGATGGCTTTTTTATCCGTCATGCCTGACATAAGAACGCGCCACTGCTGGAGAAGTGATCTTTCGGAGTTCCGTGGCCTCACGGAGGCTGAACGGTCTTTGTTTCTGCTAGTTCTGGAGTGGTTTGAAAATTTCCGCTTGCGCTGCGGCCTTGAAGCGGGTCGTGATTCGACCGAGGTGTTCTGGCGGAAAGAAGTGGTGCCGCAGGGTAGGCCAAGGAAGCCCAGGCAACTGGAGCAGTGGGAGGATGCCATCAAGTGGTATCTGAACTGGTTGGATGCCTGTGCGATCGAAAATGCCGATCACCGGAACCTGCCGGAATGGGCCAGAACGGCGGTCCGGTCGGCGGGAGCGAGGCGTGGTTTGGCTCTGGGCACGGTAGGATGTTACAGTGGATGGGCGGCGCGCTATGCCACGTTCGCAGGCCGTGACCGTGAAATGAAGCGGCTGGAAACGGCCAATCGTTTTCTGGCATCCGTGGTGGATGACGAGGATTGCTCTTACTCGACTCAGAAGCAGGCTCTCAACGCCTTAACTTTATTTTTCAAGCAGATCTGGGGAATGAAAGATCCGGTTTTCGACGTGAAGCTGAAAAGAGCGAATTGAGCGGAACCCTGTGGTCCTGCAGCAAGCCCCGTGATGTGTCACCGAAGGTGGTGTATTTCGGCAGCGTGCCGGACAGTCGGGAGACAGCTCCAATGCGCATCAGCTTCACCCACATCCCGGATTTTGGACGTGGAGAAGGATTGAGTGCAGCAGGGGAAACTTTTCCCGGCATCGCGCTAACGTCCATCAGACGGCCGGCGTTTCCTCACGCAGTTGACTGGCGGCCCGCTCAAGCTGGTGCAGCAAGTGCCAAACTCCGGCCAGGCCAAGCAATAGGCCGCTGCCGAGTCCCAGCGTTAGTATGGCTACGGAGCCAGACACCAGCCAGGCCAGTGCGGCAATAGCGGCAACGACCGCGCTTGCCCCCAGTAGGCCAAGGCAAATCAGCCAGGTTGTCGCTTCCAGCATCCTGCGGGTCCACAGTTTCAGTCGGTCGATCTTGATAGGTATTACAATGTTTTCGTTCATGGCGGAGGAACCTTCGCACTCCAATGTGGCGGCTTGATAAAGCTTTGGTGAATCTTCGGTGAATCTTCGGTGAATACGACAGGAGGAAGGCACTCCTCGCCACCACCGACCGCATCCCGAATAAGTGGGTTAGCGATCTCGCCTAAATCAACCGCCACCCACAAGGCCCATCTTCCCCTTCACCCCCATCCGCTTGATCCTCAGCTCTTCCTTGCTCGCTTCGGAGCGACTGCCGATTTCCCTTCGATAGACGATCTCCAGCGGCAGCCGCCCGCGCAGATATTTTGCCGCCTTCGGCCCTTGCGAAACGTGCTCGCCGAATCGCCTCTCCACATCGGTGGCGATCCCCGTGTAGAGCGAGCCATCGCCACAGCGGATGATATAGGCTGACCAACAGGATTTACTCATCACTTCATTTAACCCGTCCGGTGCCAAGGGAAAAGGATTGTCTCCTAGATAGGCGGATTCGACACCAAGCGAAGCAAACAGTCTGACTCCCTCCACTTCGAGTTGGTGTACACAACGACAGATACCACTCGAATCAATTCTCGAGCTTCCGCCACCGCACGCCGCGGACTTCCGCATTTGTCTCCCAAGTGGCGACTCCGAACGGCGCGCATTCCTCGATCGGCCCCTCGCGCAACGACAATCTCTTGCCCGTCGTCTCCACATCCACAACCTGACGATCGTCAATCCACGCCTGAAGTCGCTCCTTCCCCACCTTCACCCGGATTCGATACCATCGCTTGTCCTCAAAATCCATTTGTGAGGCTGTCGAGTTTTCCGAAGCGTCCAGTCCGTCGATTGACGAAATTCCAACGAGGCTACCGCCCCAGCCGCCGACGATCAAGCTCACGCACTCCGTTTCCGAGCGGGCCGGGAAGGTCAGACCACAGAAGAAATCGCTTCCGCTTACCCGCTGCGTTTCCAACTCCACTTCATACGGCACGGTTGGCAATGGCCCCGTCCAACGAACACCGTTGAGATAATAGCCTACCCCGATTCGCAGGAGTTGGCTCCCATCATCCCACTCCACCTCTGCTGCACTCCGAATCGGCTCCCAGTGACCCGGTTTCAGCGCTTCCATCACCGCCCAGCCTGGCGCAGGAGACGCGTCGATGGCCACCGACGCAGTCTGGGTGACTGACGGCGGTGAGTTCGGCGATTCCTTCTTTTCGCAACTGGATAGACTGCCGCCAAGAATGAGCATCGCGCCCGCCACTGCGGCAAAGCGAGGCCCACCTGTCCCCTGCCCTTCATGCGTTTTCCAGCTCATCATTGTTCGACCATGCCCTCTGCCAGGCCATTCTGACAAGCCTGCTCACGCCGGAGCCGACCCCGACCAATAGGCTGCCGATGGTGCTGCGGATCCCGATGACACGAGATTGACCGAATTTCCATCCACCAACAGGCTGCCGGTGACGCCGAAGCCGATGTTGGGATTGGTTAGCTTGATGGCTCCCACGGTGGTTCCGCTCCCCGTGGCGAAACCGGTGCCGGTGCCTGCCGTGAAGTTCATGAGTGGATAGACCTGTCCGGCGGCGATTCCGAGATCGGCGATGGTGATGTCCACACCTCCTGCATTCACGGCTAGATTGTTGGCGATGCTGATAGAATCGGAGTTGCTGGCACCCACTTCAAGCGTGACAAGGGATTTTTCTCCCGCCGATGGACCGCCGAAGGTCACGCCGGCCACGCCGCCGACGTTGATACCGGCGATCGCATTGTTGGCCATGCTGAAGGTGGCGTTCTTGGCGACGGACAATGATGAGGGACTGCCTCCGGCAAGTAGCAGTGTGGTGCCGTCGGCGACGGTCACTGCGGTTGCGCCCAGGCTGCCGGTCACTTTGAGAGTACCTTGGGAAACGGTGGTCGCTCCGGTGTCGGTATTCGCGCCGGAGAACGTCAGGATGGCGCTGCCGGTTTTTTCCAGACCCGACAATGCGGTGCCATTGTCGATGATCGCCCCGGCGAAGGTGGTGTCCGTGCCATTGGCTCCGATCCTCCAGGTCGCGGTGCTTGCGTTAGTCGTGTTGCGGACCACGCTGAAGGTGGTGCCAGTGAGCGCACCGACGGGAACCGGGACCGATCCCCCGCCGTTGTATTGGAGGTAGGCGAATTTCGTGGCGCTGCTGGTCAGGATGACATTGCCCAGGCCGAGTCCGATGTTGGTGGCGTTGCCAAGATTAAAAAATAGCGGGCCGCTGTCGGTCGTGGCGTTGACCGTCACTGTGCCGGTGAACGCCGTGGCATTTCCCGCGATGTTGATGGTCTGCAACTTCCCGGTGCCATTGAAGACCAGATCACCGTCCGTGCCGAGGTTGGCGGCGAGGTTGTTGTTGCGCAAGGTGCCGGTCTGGTTCTGGAGGCCGAACGAACCGCTTCCGGTGATGAGGGCCGCAGCGGCGGTGGTGAGCGCGTTGCCGCCGTTGATCATGATCGAGGAAGAATTCGTAACCGTTAGGCCACTGAGATTACTGCCTCCGTTCACGCTGAGGGTCGCGGCGCTGGCGGAGTTCACCACGCTCCCGGCGGCGCTTGCGGTGAGGCCTGCCTTGGTCAGGCTGTTGCCGTTGAGATCGAGCGTGCCACCACTGAGGGTGAGCGCGCCTGTGGTCACTCCGAGGCCGCTGACGTTACCATCTTTGATCGTGGTGCCAGCCCCGATGGTGGTTGCTCCCATGAAGCTGTTTGCCCCATTGAGTGTTAGGGTGCCTGCTCCGGCGGTGGTGACGCCGCCGTTCGTTCCGCTGACGATTCCGCCGAGGGTGACGTTGCCGCCGCCGGTGGTCAGAGTCACCGTGCGCACTGCGGTGGTGTCGATGGGGAGATTGACGGTTTGAAGGTTAATGCTGCTGATGGTGATGTTTCCGGCGAGCGTGATGGCGTTTCCTCGAAGAGTGAAGGCTCCGGCGGTGGCGGCGAAAGTGAGACTCGTGGCGGTGCCACCGGTCAGGTTGTTCGAATTGGCCGGTTGCGTGGAACCATCGAAAGTGAGCGCAGTGTTGAAGTTGTCCGCGATGGCGACGTCCCAGTTGGCGGCCGTGCTCCAGTTCGCGTCGGCTCCGAGGCCGCTCCAAGTGCTCTGCGCGGAGGCGAACGACGAGAGGCCGGCAGCGGCGATGATGATGGCGGAGAGCTGAAGTCCGCGGTGGGAATTGAATTTGGGTTTCATGGAATGGATTTGCTTGAGGTGGGATTACGATGAATTGCAGGGTTGCGAAAAATCGATGGAAAAAATCCGCAACGAATCAACCTGATCAGGTATTGCATGATTTTTTCTTTCCGCTACGCTCACGCTGGTTTCACTGGTATTCACCCCACCAGACTCCAATTGAAGATGAAGCCGGACTCCAGAGCACCACGAATCAGCATGCGGGATATCGCCAAGGCTGTCGGCGTGAGCCATGTCACCGTTTCCCTCGCACTGCGGGATAACCCGAGGATCTCGGCAGAGGTCCGCCAACGCATCCGGGAGGTCGCCACAGAACTGGGTTATCGGGCGGATCCGATGTTGACCGCGCTTTCTCACTACCGCATGTCGAAGGCGGATCATCCCATCACCGCGGCCATCGCATGGGTGAATGCTTGGGAGGAACCATCGGCCCTGAGGCAATTCAAGGAGTTCGATTGTTATTGGCAGGGGGCCAGCGCCGCAGCAGAGAAATACGGCTACCGCCTCGAGGAGTTCCGCATTGACGCGGAAATCAAGCCCTGGCTCCTTCATCAGATTCTGTCAACGCGAGGGATCCGCGGCTTGCTCCTGCCGCCCCAGAGGGCACAGACGGATTGGGGCGATTTTCCATGGTCGGAATATTCCGTGGTTCGTTTTGGCCGCTCGCTGCAATCCCCGCGCTGCCATGTCGTCACGTCGGATCAAGTGGCGAATACCATTTTGGCGTTCGACGAAACCCGGTCGCGTGGTTACCGGCGAATCGGATTCATCACGGATGAGAGCAACATGCGGCTTACCGGCCATCTTTTCGAAAGCGGCTACCTCACCGCGCAGCGCTTTGTGGAGGCACCTGAATGCCTGCCGATTTTCGTGATGAACCATCATCCGGTGCGCGAGCAGAAGACGGCGCTCGCTTCCTGGTTGAAGGCCCATCGGGTGGACGCCATCATCACCAACATGGAGGAAGTGGCCCCGATGCTGAAATCCATGGGGATCAGGGTTCCCGAGGATGTCGCCCTGGCCGGAACCTCAGTGCTGGACAGCAACATCGACTCCGGCATCGACCAACATCCCGTGGAAATCGGCCGCGTGGCATTTCTCATGCTGAACTCGCTCATCAACGACGGATCACGCGGCATTCCCCCGATTTTCCGCCAGATTCTTGTCGAAGGTTCATGGGTGGACGGCTCCTTCCTGCCAGATCGCCGGGAACCCTCTCGATAAACCCGCGCAGTTCATTGATTCGGCATCATCGATGATTCGTACGGAGGTCACTCAACGCAAATTTTCGCCCGCCCGCGAACTTTGCCGGTTTTCTCAGTCGAATTGCCAGCCGCACTCTCAACGTCGTCGCACCGCGGGCCCTTGCCATCAAGGCAGAAGTTCCCGGCGCGAACTTCCCCATCCTCCACCCACTGACCTGCGCCGCTGGAAATCGCAACCCTCCTTTCGGCGACATTTCTCCTTATGCACCTGCCAGTTCTCCCACCGCCTACCGCCGTTTAAAAACGGTGTTACCATAGTAACTGACTTACCAATACTCTTCCCTGTCGAATCAACTAAAGTCTGATTAGTTTCAACGAATCGAAACTCTCCGTTCGATTGTGCCTTCCTACCTCCAAAAAAACCAACCCATCGTATCCATGAAAACTCGCAACTTTCGCTCTCCTTTTCAATCCTGCATGTTCTTGAATTTCCCGAGTTCATCACTCTGTCAGATTACCATTGCCGCCACCTTGGGCGCGCTTGCTTTCTTTCCCGCTGCCAATGCCGCCACCGTCACTTGGGACGGCGAAGCCAATGATGGCGCTCTCACGAACGGAATCAACTACGTGAGTAATGTTGCTCCCGTCTCGGGAGACTCGCTCATCTTCGCGGGGGGCACCGGCACTCAGTTCACGGCTAACACCGTGGTGAACGCCTATGCCGCCAACATCGAGTTTGCGGGCATTTCCTCCGATGCGTCCGCAGGAACCTTTGTCATCGGGCAAACCGGCAACCCGGTCATCAATCTCACTGGCAACATCGGCAGCGATTCCGTTCAAACCCAGACGATCAACAACCCGCTCGCGCTCACCGCTTCGCGCGCTGTCGGAGTTACCTCACGATTCGGCGCAATGAGCCTCGGTGGTGTTCTTTCGGAAATTGGCGGTAGTGGTTTCGGCCTGACGAAGACCGGCAGCGGCCTGCTCACACTTTCCGGAGCCAACACCTTCACCGGTCCCGTCATCATCAATGGCGGTACGCTTGCCATCTCTTCAGGTGGCACCGGTAGCGCCCAGCAGCTCGGCAATGGTGCGCCGGGTGCGGCCAGCATCACTTTGAACGGAGGCACGCTCCGCGTCACCGCCGCGGTCACGCTCTCGGCGAACCGTGGCATCGTGCTCGGCTCCGGCGGTGGCACGTTCGGTCAATTCACCAACTCCACCACAACCTTCAACGGCGTGATTTCCGGCGGAGCGAATGCCTTTACGAAAACCGGTCAGGGTTTCCTCGTGCTGGGCGGCACGAACACCTACACTGGTCCCACCACGGTCAACCAAGGCACCTTGTGGCTCGATTATTCTCAGGTCGCCGCTCCTGCCAGCAACATCATCAACTCCGGCAGCGCTTTGGTTCTGGGCGGGGCTTCGACTT
>JBDTNJ010000287.1:0-4272 GCA_039933825.1 Luteolibacter sp. | reverse complement strand
AAATGAGGGAGCTGCGAGGACCCTGGCCATCGCTGCTATCGAACTCCTTGAGCATTCCAAGCGCGCCGGGATTCGGCAAAGCTGCGGCCCCGGTGTAAATTATGCCCGCGCCGTTGATGCCGGCACCGCTGTTGAGTCCGGCGTTGACGTTTCTGCCATAAGTGTCGCTGACAAGGGAGTTGTAGAGGCCAACGTAGTCACCGAGCCCGGAGTTATAGTATTTGTAGTTCTTCACCGCTGTTTCAATATCTGTTCCGCTGGGCGCGGCGGAGGATGGATTCGCCGCCTTCCAATTAAAAATCTGATAGGTATTAGGGAGGCCGGCGGCATTGAGTTCGGCGACAAACTGAGCGTGATTGTAGTTATTCAGGATCGCATCGGCCGACGTGGCCCCCCCGAAGTAAACCATGCCGACGAGCACTCCTCCCAACATGCCTTCTCGATAGTTCGGATTCCAATCACGTCCCAAATTGAAATCCGCATCCAGGGTGCGCTGGGAGCTCAGATAGGGATTGTTATTACTGGTGGTGAACGCACTGGCGACGAAGGCCGCCTTCATCATCAGGTCGATCTTGTTCTTTTCCGTCGCCGTCAACTGGTTCCAGATCCGCGGCGTTTCCTTCACGATGGCGAACATGCCCGTGATATGGCGCTCGTGCTGCGCCGGGTAGCCACCGTTGGCGCAGATTTCATTCCCAGGCGTGAGAGTGTGACGGATTTGCTGCAAAAGCCGTGCGTCAGCCGTGGTGTTTCCCGCATAACTCGCGGTGGCAAGCACTACGGACGCCCCGCCGTAAAACGAGCCATTGGTGTAGGCTCCCCCCGCATACCAAGATCCATAGCTGATGAGATCACAGGAGATCGCCGCATTTACAGCCGCTTGGGAAGGGCTGTTCACAACCGCCGCCGGAGCGATGGTCAACAACGCGCACAAACATAAGGCAACGTTCCGGAACAGACGTGGGATCTTTGGCTGCGGACGAATCATAGGCAGGAGTCGGATTTCATACAGCCCCTCAATGGAGGCGAGCAACTCGACCATTGCAAGCGATGATCGAAAGACTCACCCGCTCACCCGAGCCACAGCTCAGCATGGCGCTTCGCCATCGCCCAGGCAACTTCAGGGATCACATCGCACCTTACTGTCGGCGAGCCATCGTACAAGCAGGGCTCGCTACTTCACCGCAGAGAATATTCTCCCATCTTGGTTGCTTCCTTACACGATTTTCAACCTCGCTAGGTCCTGCGTGTCGATCAGCCCCACGGGCTTTCCATCCGCATTCATCACCACGATATCATCGATCCGGTTGTCACCTATGGTTTTAAGCACCTCCACCGCCAGCGCGTCCGCACGAACGGTGATAGGGCTGCGAGTCATCAGCGCTGCGACCGGTTTATCACCTAACAATGGATCGCTGCGGAAACAGCGGGCAAAATCGCCGTGGGTGAAAATTCCAGCGAGTGATCCATCGGGGTTGAGGATCAAACAGGCACCCGCACGGGCACGGTTCATTGAGTCTAGGGCAGCGAACACATCCGCGTCCTCGACCACCGTCGGCAGCTCAGCATCGGAACGCATGATGTCTGACACCCTCGTCAACAAGGCCCGGCCGAGTGAACCACCAGGATGAAAGCGCGCGAAATCGGCCTCAGTGAAACCGCGCGATTCCAGCAGGACCATCGCCAGTGCATCACCCATCACCAGCATCGCGGTGGAGGAGGAAGTCGGCGCGAGATTGAGCGGGCAGGCCTCGCGCTCGACCGAAGTATCAAGCGTCACCTCGCTGAAACGGGAAAGCGTGGAATCAGCATTGCCGGTGAGTGCGATCAATTTCACATCGAAGCGCTTGATAAAGGGCAGCAGATCAAGCAACTCGCGTGTCTCACCTGAGTAGGAAAGCGCGAGCACCGCATCACCATCGGAAAGCAGGCCGAGATCGCCGTGGAGCGCGTTTTGCGAATCGAGAACCACGGCGGTCGCGCCGGTGGAATTGAGCGTGGCCGCGATTTTATGGCCGATGTTTCCCGATTTTCCAACGCCGACGACTACAACTTTGCCGCGATGTTCGAGCGTGTGCTGGAGGATTTTGACCGCCGAGGTGAAAGCTCCATCAAGGCGCTCCGAAATCCGGCGGAGCCCATCGGTTTCAATCTCAATCACGGAACGGGCACGAGCCAAGTAATCCATGACCCATCACAAACCCAGATCCAAGGACTTGGCAAGCATGAGGGGATGTTTTTCGGAAACCACTATCCGGCCGCAACCTTTCCTCTCGCCATCCAATCCGCCCTGCACCAAAATACGGCTTATGAAAACTTGGATTGCAGCGGTCATTTGCAGCGGATTCTCGTGTGCGGGCGTTTCCGCCTCCTCTATCATGGTTGTCCCGATTTTTGAACCCATCAGCCTGCATGGAACCGACGGCGATGTCGCGATTTCCGAAATCGGCGGAGCTCTCCAAGCCTCTGTCATGTCGCGGCCGATGGCCCTCTCCGGTGCCATGCCCGAAGATCTGGTCCACGCCATTCGCAGCCCGCATTTGATCCCGACCAACAACCCGAATTACAAGGTCCAGGAGGCAAATCTGCTTGTCCTCTGCAATATCGGCATCAACGGCGAAATGACCGAAACCGGCTTGATCGTGCGTATCAACGTCGCCCAATTCGCCATCCCCGCCGATTTGGATCTCACCACCCGACAGATTTTGAAACTCTCAATTCTTTCCGTTAGAAAGACCCTTGAGGACTACCAACGGATTCAATCGAAACCCCTCACCGTCACCCTCATCATCGATGGCACCGATGATGCGAAGGCGAGCCTGCGCGATCTGGGAGCAAAATTCGTAATTGGAGAAGACCCCGTGGCGAACTGAATTTCCAACCCATTTCATGGACTCTCATCCGAAATGGCGCTTGCGCGCACACGCCGCACTGGAAGCCTATTTTCGAGAGCGATCGTTTTCCCGCCTTACCCTTGCCCTGCTGGTCACTGTGGCCGGATTCGCAGGATTTCTGATTTCTCATTTCCTCCTCTACGGAGCTTGCCTCGACGTCTTCGCTCCAAACAGTCATTCGATCGGGCCGGCGCTTAAAGAAATCTTCCCCACTGTGGCCCCGAGATAAGCAAAAAACCGGCGCTGTTCCTCCGAAGAGTTGTTTTCCCTTTTCAATCCGGGGGTGATTCCGCTTTCATCGGGCAGCTCCATTCACTTATGCCAAACCGCCCCAAAGATCCCCGCCCTTTCAAACGTGCCATTCTCAAACTCAGCGGAGAAGCCCTGCGTGGATCGGGGTCGCGGGACAATATCTCGCCTGAAATCGTGGACCGCATCGCTTTGGAAATCCGCGAGGCCGTCTCTGGCGGGCTCCAACTCGGCATCGTCGTCGGCGGCGGGAATTTCTGGCGCGGGGCCAGCGCCTCCGCCCGCGGCATGGACCGTGCCACCGCCGATTACGTCGGAATGCTCGCCACCGTCATGAACGCCCTCGCCCTCGAAGGTGCACTCGAACACCACGGCGTCACCTGCGTCGTCCAGTCCGCCATCGAGATGAAAAACGTCGCGGAAACGTTCATCCGCCGCAAAGCCGAGAAACAGCTCGATGAAGGAAAAGTCGTCATCTTCGCGGCTGGCACCGGCAATCCGTTCTTTTCCACCGACACCACCGCCGCTCTCCGCGCCAGCGAAATGGGGGCCGACGTCATCCTCAAAGCCACCCAGGTGGACGGTGTTTACGATTCCGATCCACGCCACAATCCGGATGCCGTGCGCTATGAAACCGTCACTTTCCAGGAGTGCCTTTCCAGCCGCCTCAACGTGATGGACGCCACCGCCTTCAGCCTCTGCATGGACAACCACATCCCTATCATCGTTTTCGATCTCGCCCCACACGGCAATCTTTCCCACGCCCTGCGTGGCCAACCGATCGGCACGCTCGTCCACGGCGAATGATCATCTGAAATTTCAGATCTCAAATTTCAAATCCCAATCCCCATGGACCCCGAAGAAGCCATTTTCGAAGTTGAAGACGCCATGACCAAATGCGTCGATTACCTCATCCACGAGTTCGCCGGCGTGCGCACCGGCAAGGCCAGCCCCGCACTGATTGAGAACCTCGACGTACATGTCCACGCTTACGGTGCCGTATCCAAACTCAAGAGCCTCGCCGTCATTAACTCGCCCGAGCCACGAATGTTAGTGGTGCAGCCCTTCGATCCCGCCACCACCCGTGACATCGAGCGCGCCATCCGCGAGTGCAAGCTCGGCCTCAACC
>JBDTNJ010000286.1:0-19632 GCA_039933825.1 Luteolibacter sp. | reverse complement strand
TGCTTGAGATTTCATTACCGGAAGGGCACCGATGAAAAAACTCATCGTCTTCGATCTCGATGGAACGCTAACCGAAAGCAAGTCTGCTCTCGATCCTGAAGCGGCCGCTCTTCTGACCGGATTGCTAACGGTCGTCAAGGTCGCGGTGATTTCGGGAGGAAGCTGGGCGCAATTCGAAAAGCAGGTTCTCGCAAATCTCCCGCATGAACAACATCTGGAGGATCTGTCGCTGCTTCCGACTTGCGGCACAAAGTTCTATCAATACAAGTCGGGGTGGCAATGTCTCTACTCGGAGGATTTCACACCGTTGGAAAAAAAGCAGATCGTCGGTGCCTTCGAGCAGGCGACTTCGATTCTAGAACTGAAAAGCAGACCGGATTGGGGTGAGTTGGTCGAGGACCGTGGCAGCCAAATCACGTTTTCGGCATTGGGACAAAACGCACCCATTGAAGAAAAAAAGAAATGGGATCCCTGCTTCACCAAGCGTCAGCGGATCAAGGAGCAATTGAACCGACTCATCCCGGAATTTTCTGTACACGTGGGAGGGATGACCTCCGTGGACGTTACCAAGCCAGGGATTGATAAGGCATACGGGATTCGGAAGCTCCAAACGACCCTTGGCATCGCCATTGCGGAAATGATTTTCGTCGGAGATGCCCTGTTTCCCGGTGGCAATGATCATCCGGCGAAGGAGGCCGGGGTTGTCTCGATCCAAGTTCGCGATCCCGAAGAAACAAAGCGGGTGATCGAGGCAATCATCGCTTGTCTGACGGATGTCTCAACCCCTGTCTCGGAAAGGGATTCACGCTGATGGGAGATTTCCAGCTACGGCGTCTCGGTGAAATTATGGCACCGCAACCCGGGAATCCCTACGAAGTCGAAGGCACTCTGAATCCCGCCGCGGTTCGTGGTCCGGATGGTCAGTTATACCTGTTTCCCCGGCTCGTCGCGAAAGGAAACTACTCACGGATTGGAATTGCCCGCGTTCGATTCAATGATGTTGGTGATCCTTGCGGAGTGGAGCGGCTCGGCATCGCTCTCGAACCCGAGACCGACTACGAGCGCCGGGCGGATGGTAGCGGAGGTTGCGAGGATGCACGCGTGACCTATGTCGAACCGCTCCAACATTATGTGATGACTTACACGGCGCTTACGTCTAGCGGGCCGCGGATCGCCCTGGCAATGTCGGAGGATTTGTTCCACTGGGAGCGGATCGGGCTGGCAACCTTTGCTCCTTACCGTGGCATTGATTTCGTTCACGTGGACAACAAGGACGCCAGCATTTTCCCCGTCGCGCTTCCGAACCACGCCGGGAAAATGCAATTGGCCTTGCTCCATCGTCCGCTTTTCCCGAATACCCGACCGGAGGAAACCGCCTGCCAGGGTTCGTGCCGCTGGGTGGACCCCAATCATGAAAGCATCTGGATTTCATACTGCCCGATGCCGCCGAAAGGCCTCGGACCGCATCGCCCGGGCTTGTTCAATTCGCATCACCGGCTCGCGGCTCCCGTATCGCCTTGGGAACTGTTGAAGATCGGTGGTGGGACCCCGCCGATTCTAACACGGCACGGCTGGCTGATTGTTTACCATGGCGTGAGCAAGTCGGCTGAGCCGGACAAGGACGGCCGTGAACTCTGTTATTCGGCCGGGGTCATGGTGCTGGAGAAGGATCATCCGCGCTTCATCCGCTATCGATCCGTGCAACCGGTGTTGACGCCGGAGTCTCCTGAGGAACTCCGGGGAACCATTGCCAATGTCGTATTCCCAACGGGCATTGATCGCCGTGACGATATTGGCCAGCCGGACCGCTACGACGTTTATTACGGAATGGCCGATAGCCGGATCGGCGTGGCGAGGCTCGATTTGCCGGAATGCTTGCCCAGTCCCGGCCAGGGTGTTTGAAGAGCGTCCGGCTGGGGCCATCGATCAGGTGAGCAATGGGGTGTTCACCTCATGGACGAGTCCTGTTGTAGGACTTAGAATTCCGTCTGAAACAATTACTTTGAGTGGAATCAATTATATAACCCAAAACAAAATCGCCGTGGCAAGCGACGGCTTCCACGACGAAGCGGACGCTGCCATCAGGGAACTTCAGCCATCTGGTTTCGACACGAAGAGGCTTCGGATTGGTGTGAGAAACTATCACGCGGTTGAGCGCGTGGTCGGTTTTCACCATGCGGGTGAGTGAAGTGGCGGACAAACCATTATGCCTGTTTCCATCCAACAGCCTGCGGTTTCGACCCATAAACCGGGTTTGTTGCCTGCTGTCCCTTCGAATCCGGGCAGAGTGGTCGCAGTGCGTGGCAGTGTGGTGGATGTCCGGTTTGAAAGCTATCTGCCGCCGATCCACAGTATTTTGCACACCGGTGTTGACGGCAGCGTCGTCATTGAGGTGCTTTCGCAAACTGATGCGCGGCACGTTCGCGGAATCGCTCTAACACCAACCCAGGGCCTCGCGCGCGGAATGGAAGTGACGGACACGGGCGGTCCGCTGAAGGCACCGGTTGGCAAAGCCATTCTGTCACGGATGTTCGATGTCTTCGGTAACACCATTGATCGTGGACCCGCGTTGGCGGAGGTCGAATGGCGTTCGGTCCATCGCGCGCCGCCGCCACTGGCATCACGCTCCACGAAGTCCGAGATTTTCGAAACCGGCATCAAGGTCATCGACGTGCTGGTGCCGCTGGAGCGCGGCGGCAAGGCGGGACTTTTCGGTGGTGCGGGCGTGGGTAAAACCGTGTTGCTTACGGAGATGATTCACAACATGATCGGCCACCAGGAAGGTGTGAGCATTTTCTGCGGCATCGGCGAGCGCTGCCGCGAAGGCGAGGAACTCTATCGGGAAATGAAGGAAGCTGGGGTGCTGCCTAACATGGTAATGGTGTTCGGCCAGATGAACGAACCGCCGGGCAGCCGCTTCCGGGTGGGGCACGCGGCGCTGACCATGGCGGAGTATTTCCGCGACGATGAGCACCGCGACGTACTGTTGCTGATCGATAACATTTTCCGCTTCATCCAGGCAGGCATGGAGGTCTCCGGGCTGATGGGGCAGATGCCCTCGCGGCTCGGCTATCAACCGACGATGGGCACGGAGCTGGCCGGGCTCGAAGAACGCATCGCGAACACGGACACGGGCGCGATCACTTCCATCCAAGCCGTGTACGTGCCTGCGGACGACTTCACGGATCCGGCTGCGGTCCATACGTTTTCGCATCTATCTGCGTCCATCGTCCTCTCGCGAAAGCGGTCGAGCGAAGGGCTCTTCCCGGCCATCGATCCTCTGCAATCGAGTTCCAAGATGGCCACTCCCGGCATCGTGGGTGAGCGCCATTACAAGCTAGCCCAAGAGATCCGGCGCACGCTCGCGCAATACGCGGATCTGAAGGACATCATCGCGATGCTAGGTCTGGAACAGCTTTCGCCTGAGGATCGCAATGTGGTGGCACGCGCCCGCCGGCTGGAGCGCTTCCTCACGCAGCCCTTTTTCACCACCGAGCAGTTCACCGGACACGAGGGCAAGCTTGTTAGCCTGGAGGATTCGCTGGATGGCTGTGAGCGCATCCTCAACGATGAGTTCAAGGACTACCCGGAGAGCGCACTTTACATGATAGGATCTATCAGCGAAGCGAACTCTCCGCCGGATATGCCCGCCGAAAAGGCTGCCGCTGGCAGCAAGGCCGGCCCGAAACCCGCCGCGAATCATTATGAATCTTAAACTGCTGCTGCCGTTCCAGATTTTCGCCGAAAAGTCCGGCGTGCTACGGATTGTTGCGGAGACGCCTCAGGGGTCTTTCGGCCTGCTGCCGCATCGGCTGGACTGTGTCGCGGCGCTGGTTCCGGGAATCCTGCTCTATGAAACGGAGGAGGACGGGGAGGTGTTCGTCGCGGTGGATGAAGGCGTGCTGGTTAAGTCTGGCCCTGAAGTTCTGGTATCCGTTCGCCGGGCGCTCGTCGGCAAGGATCTGGCAAAACTGCGCGAACTGGTGGAGCAGGAGTTTTCAACGCTCGACGAGAGCGAGCGCAGCGCACGTTCCGTCATGGCGAAATTGGAAACCGGATTCCTGAACCGTTTTGCAACCTTTAAAAATGAGTGACGAACCATCAGATTCCGTCGCGAAACGGGAAGCCTCTCTAGCCGCTCAAATCGGAGCGAAGGCCGCGCGCAAGCTCAAGGCGAGACGCTCGGACCACGGCGTTTGGTTCGGCCTGGGCATGATGGGGCTCGTCGGTTGGTCGGTGGTCGTGCCGACCTTGCTCGGTGCGGCACTCGGGGTCTGGCTGGACGGGCACCATCCTGGCGCGCATTCATGGACACTGGCATTGCTGGTGGCAGGCCTGGTGCTGGGTTGTGTGAATGCCTGGCACTGGGTCGCGAAGGAGGACAGGGCCATGCGCGAAGAACAGGAGGATGACGATGAATGATCCACTCACATGGATACTTGCAGGGGCCGCAGGTGTGGCGCTCGGTGCGATCTTCTTCGGAGGACTTTGGTGGACGATCCAGAAGGGCCTTGCATCACCGCGTCCGGCGACATTGTTTCTAACCAGCGTTGTGCTGCGGTTGGCAGTTGCCATCGTCGGATTTTATTTCGTCTCAGGTGGCCAGTGGCGGCGTCTGCTGGCGTGTCTCGTTGGATTTGTCGTCGCGCGTTTGACTGTGACATGGCTCACGCGCGACAAGGGGAGGGAGACTGGCGATGCGTCTTAGTCCCGACGAGATGATCTTTTGGCAGCGTGGGTTCATCAAACTCAACGGCACCATCGTATTCACCTGGGGCATCATGCTTTTGCTCGCAGTGGGAGCGAAACTGATCACCCGCAACCTCACGACTGAGCACAAGCGTTCCCGGTGGCAGAACCTGTTGGAGATCATCGTCACGGCGATGAACAAACAGATTGCCGATGTCGGTCTGCGGCATCCTGAGAAATACCTCGGCTTTCTCGGAACCCTGTTCCTGTTCGTGGCCACGGCCGCCCTTTGCACGGTATTGCCCGGTTATGAGCCGCCCACCGGCTCACTCTCGACCACGGCGGCGCTCGCGCTGTGTGTCCTGATCGCGGTGCCGATGTTCGGCATCGCGGACCAGGGCGTGGGCGGCTATCTGAGATCCTATATTGAGCCCACGGTCATCATGTTGCCGTTCAACATCATCAGCGAAATCTCGCGCACTCTGGCCCTAGCGGTCCGCCTCTTTGGCAACATGATGAGCGGGGCGATGATCATCGCCATCCTCCTCACGATCACGCCCTTCTTGTTTCCCATTCTCATGACCCTGCTCGGTCTTCTGACGGGCATGGTGCAGGCCTATATCTTCAGCATTCTCGCCGCCGTTTATATCGCCGCTGCCATGCGCACCCGCAAGGTGAAGGCAACGCCACAAACTTAATAGAAAAACCTCAACCACACAGTCACCATGGATGATACCACACTCGTAGCAATTGCCTCCATCGTCACCGCAGGGCTTACCACCAGCTTCGGCTGCATGGGGCCAGCTTTCGCCGAAGGCAAAGCCGTCGCCACCGCGCTCACCTCGTTGGCACAACAGCCCGACGCCTCCGCCACCATCACCCGGACCTTGTTCGTCGGTCTCGCGATGATCGAATCCACGGCCATCTATTGTTTCGTGGTCTCGATGATCCTGATTTTCGCCAATCCATTCTGGAATCATTTTCTCACGCTAACCGCCGCCAAATAATACCGTGCTCATTGACTGGTTCACCGTGGGTGCGCAGGCACTGAACTTTCTCATCCTCGTGGGATTGATGAAGCGTTATCTCTATCATCCAGTGCTCAACGCCATCGATGCCCGGGAAAAGCGGATCGCTGACCAGATCGCGGATGCCCAGGCGAAGGAAGCGAATGCCACCAAGGATCGTGATGATTTCCAACACAAGAACGACGAGTTCGACAAACAGCGCGCCACCCTTCTGACCAAAGCCACTGACGAAGCGAAGGCCGAACGCCAGCGACTGATGGACGAAGCACGAAAGGCCGCCGACGCGATGAGCGCCAAGCGCGAGGAGTCGCTGCAAAACGAGGCGAAAAGCCTGGCACAAGCCATCAGTCAACGCACCCAGCGGGAAGTGTTCGCCATCGCTCGGAAGGCGCTCGGTGACCTTGCGACGTCGGGGTTGGAAGAGCGCATCGTTGAGGTTTTCACGCGCCGATTGCAGGATTTGGATGGCCCGGAGAAGGAGAAACTGGCGGCAGCAATGAAGGCGGCTTCCGAATCAGCCGTGGTGCGCAGCGCGTTCGATCTGCCTCCGGATGTGCGGGAAAAGGTGCAGACCGCGATCAACGTGGCTTTCTCGGCGGATGTTCCGCTGCGGTTTGAATCGGCACCGGATCTCGTCGGCGGGATCGAACTCAATGCCGGTGGACAGAAGCTCGCCTGGAGCATCTCGGAATATCTAACTTCGCTCGAAGCCGGTGTCGGGGAACTCTTGAAGAAGCAGGAAAAGCCAGCTCCCAAGCCCGAAGCAAAACCGGAACCCGCACCCGCAAGTTGATGAGCCTCTCGCCCGATTCCGTAGAACAAGCCGTTGACCGCGCTTTCGCCGGCATCGCGGAGACGTGCGCGAAATTCACGCCCCGTTTCCTCCCTCGCGAGATCGGCACCATCACCCATGTGTCCACCGGCATCGCCAAGGTCTACGGGCTTCCGGGCGCGGGCTTTGACGAACTGCTCAGGTTTCCTGGCAATGTGTATGGCATTGCCTTCAATATCGATGAACACGAGATCGGCGTGGTGCTGCTCGGTGATTATGTGAACCTCCATGCCGGCGATGAGGTCGAACGCACGGGGCGGGTCATGGATGTCGCGGCAGGTGATGGATTGTTAGGTCGCGTGGTTGATCCTCTTGGCCGTCCGCTCGATGGCAGTGGTCCCGTCTCCACCAAGGACCGCCTGCCCATCGAACGGCCTGCCGTGGCCATCATGGACCGCGCGCCGGTAACCGTTCCGCTACAGACGGGACTCAAGGTGGTCGATGCGCTCATTCCCATCGGGCGGGGTCAACGCGAGTTGATCGTCGGTGATCGCCAGACGGGCAAGACCGCGATTGCGCTCGATACCATCCTCAATCAAAAAGGCAAGGACGTGCTCTGCGTCTATTGCGCCATCGGCCAACGCGCGTCAGCGGTGGCAAAAAGCGTGGCCACCTTGCGGGAAAAGGGCGCGATGGATTATACCGTGGTCGTTGTTACAGAAGGCAACGATCCTCCCGGTCTATCCTTCATCGCACCTTACGCCGCCACCAGCATCGCCGAGCATTTCATGGAAGCTGGTCGGGATGTGCTCATCGTTTATGACGACCTCACGCAGCACGCGCGCGCCTATCGTGAGTTGTCGCTCCTGCTGCGCCGACCACCGGGACGGGAAGCATTCCCCGGCGATATTTTCTATATCCACTCGCGGCTGCTAGAGCGCGCGACTCATCTTTGTGAAGAGCTTGGAGGTGGTTCACTCACCGCCCTCCCGATCATTGAAACCGAGGCGCAGAACATCTCCGCCTATATCCCGACCAACCTGATCTCGATCACCGACGGACAGATCTATCTATCGCCATCGTTGTTCGAGCTCGGCGTGCTGCCCGCTGTGGATGTTGGTAAATCCGTGTCCCGGGTGGGCGGCAAAGCGCAGAGATCCTCTTACCGCGCCGTTGCCGGCGACCTCAAGCTCGCCTATGCGCAGTTTGAGGAACTCGAAACCTTCGCCCGCTTCGGCGCGCGTTTGGATGCGGACAGGCGTAAGACCATAGAGCATGGACGCCGCATTCGCGCGTGTTTGAAACAGCCGGAGTTTTCCCCGGTGGCGGTGCCCGCACAGATCACCGTATTGCTCGCTCTAACTTCCAATCTCTTTGGTCCCGTTCCGCTGGATCAAATGATCAAGGCCGAACAGGCCGTGCAAGACGCGGCCGCAAAAATACCGGAGGAGGTGCGCGCGAGATTCGATACCGCAGACAAGCTGAGCGACGAGGACCGGGAGGCGATCATCGGGATCGCCCGCCAGGCCCTTGCTCCTTTCCAGCCCAAGCCCAACCCCGATTCAAAGGGCAAGCCCGCGCCTGAGCCTGCCGATGGGACAAAATCAGAATCCGCCACACCACCCGCACCGTCACGGAAATCATGAGCGACACGGTTGCCAGCCTTCGGCGGAAGATCAGCAGCGCCGGCGATCTTCAATCGGTCGTGCGGACCATGAAGGCATTGGCCGCATCCAGCATCGGACAATACGAGCAGTCCGTGCGCGCCTTGGCGGACTATTATCGGACCGTCGAACTCGGTCTGAGCGTTTGCCTTCGCCAAAGCGAACGCGCGTTTGCCATCCAGCAGGACCGGCCAGCGGAAAATGAGCGCGTGATCGGGGCCATCATCTTCGGATCCGATCAGGGACTTGTAGGCCAATTCAATGACATCATCGCGGACCATGCGCTCATAGCGCTCGCCGCGCTGCCCGGCAAGCCGCAGGTCTGGGCGGTGGGTGAACGTGTTTGCGCCCGCCTCGTCGATGCCGGGGTGCCGGTAGCGGGAAAATTTCTGGTGCCCGCTTCCGTCCAAGCCATCACTCCGCTCGTCGCGCGGATTCAGATTCAGAGTGAATCGCAACGGGCCAAGAGTGGTTACGACGAGGTCCATGTTTTCCACAACCGACCGCTATCCGGCTCGCTTTATGAACCCGTTAGCCAGCGCCTGTTGCCGCTTGATGAAGTCTGGCGGCAAGGTCTCACGGACATCGCGTGGCCGACAAATTTCCTCCCGGAAGTGGTGGGTGATCTCCCGTCAACGTTGCGTTCCCTGATTCGCGAATACCTTTTCATCTCTCTCTTCCGGGCTTGTGCGGAATCCCTCGCGAGCGAAAATGCCAGCCGGCTATCAGCCATGCAGCGCGCCGACAAGAACATTGATGAATTGCTGGAAAATCTTCAAAACACGTTCCACCGCCTGCGGCAGAGTTCGATCG
The DNA here is from genome assembly GCA_039933825.1 of Luteolibacter sp. GTDB lineage: Bacteria > Verrucomicrobiota > Verrucomicrobiia > Verrucomicrobiales > Akkermansiaceae > Luteolibacter. The sequence goes on along the minus strand of JBDTNJ010000286.1, from coordinate 10,666 downwards.
ATGAGGAACTCTTCGACGTCGTCTCCGGGTATGAAGCTCTTGGCGGACAGCAATAGGCAAGATTGCCTCGGAGCAAGTTTTGTGGGACCCGTGAGCCAGCTACTCCCGGGGACCCGATTTCGCGGATTCTCCATGTGGCTGCCGATGCTACCAGGCATGTGGCTCGCCCGGCGCGAATTGAGCATCACCCGGAGTTCGGAGCAAAGGATTGCCGACGCCAGCAAATTACAACAGCGAGCTCTGGAACAATGGGAAAACGAAGGGGGCGAAATCCCGGACACATCTTCGGAGGGCGTCGTAAAGTAGGTTTAGACCCCATAGCTGCCGCCCGTCACTCCAAGTAAACTGAACGAGTATGGAGGAAACGAATTCTCCTCTTGAGAATCAAAGAATTATCAACAACTCATCACAGCAGCATATGTTACAACACATCAAGAAATTTTATGGAAACAAGCTCAATGCCTCGGATGGCAACATCGGTGAAATTGAGGACTTCTACTTCGATGACCAGTCCTGGAATGTCCGCTACCTGATAGCGGAGACCGGAACGTGGCTCCAAGAGCGGCAGGTCTTGATTTCTCCTTATAGTATTGATCGGCTGGATCTGGATGACGAGATCGTCATCGTCAATTTGACCCGAAAGCAGATTGAAGACAGTCCTCCGATCGAACGCCACAGACCGGTATCCCGTCAATTTGAGACGGATTACTACACCTACTACGGATGGCCCTTCTATTGGAGTGGAGATGCCATTCTGGGGCTGGGTGGAAATCCGATGGTTTACACGGATGCCACCGCAGCACGGGAGGTGAACGAGGAGCGACGTCTGCGGAACGATACCCACCTCCGTAGCACGCTCGCCGTCGCCGGCTATGAAATTGAAGCAAGTGATGGCACGGTCGGCCGTGTCACCGACTTTCTGGTGGATGACGAAACATGGGCCATCCAGGAGTTGGTCGTTGAGGCGGGCCACTGGTATTCCGGCAAGGAAATCCTGATCCCCGTAAACAAGATCAAGAGTATCAGTTACAACGAATCCAAGATCCACGTTTACCTGACAAAGAAAGACATTGAGCTGACGGGTGAGCACCACGTCGCCCATGCTCATCGTGATTGATCGATGCCGCTGTCCTCGTGATCCAACTCCTCCTCTTGGAGGAGTTGGACTACGGTGGCTTCAGGCCAATTAAACCGATTTCAGTTTTCCGGAAATCCGATCATTTCCCGTTTGGCGTTCTCCCAATCGGACTTGGACGCTTCATGCGGTTTTCGGCCGTTGATCACTGCCAGTTCGACCGCGCGCTCCCGAACCATTCCACGGGTTACATTGGCGGTCTCGCTGGGATTCTCTGTGACACACTCCTCATTGAGAGTGTGGGTTACGATGATATTGAATGCGCTCATGGAATTGGTAGGGTTGGTCGCCTATCGCCGGAAGTCCGGGCTCACGTGGTCGCCTGCGAATGGGCTTCCACGAACCATAGCCATTTGTCGATTCCGCGTGAAACCTCGGTGAATAAATCCGCTGTATCCGCGTCATTGAGCTCCTCTGCTTCACCGATGGTAGCGCGTGCTTCCTGACCAAATGTCGAGAGGGCCGTGGCCACCGCATCGACATGGGCCATTCCGTCCGAGAGTGTGAGCGGATATTCAACGAGGCGCGAGCGGCTTGCTGCCACGCGAACCGTCCCTTCGGCGACGCCACCGAGTTGCACGATGCGCTCGGCGATCATGTCCACGTAGCCCTCGACAGCTTCGTCGATCTTGTCGAAGAGTTCGTGCAGGCCGATGAAACTCGGTCCCTTTACATTCCAATGCGCTTGCTTCATCTGAAGCTGGAGATCGATGGCGGAAGCCAGACGCAGGTTCATGACTGCGTTCAGTTCGGTCCGTTCGCCAAGCGGTAGATCGTTACCCGTTTTATACATCGTTGGGGTATCCGAGAGTGTGTTTTTGTTCCTTTTCATGGATGGTATTTTGGTTGGAGAGTGATTCGGAAGTAAATGAAGCATCATTTGAATGCCTTGATCAGCGCCTCAAGCTGAGTGACCAGGGATTTGTCATGCGGAGTGACAGGTGGGATTTCCAAGGTGATTCCGAGAAGTTGATAGACCGCGATTTGAGCGGCTCTCACGGAGTATTCGACCGTGAAAACGACATCTTCTGGTATCTCGACGAACTGGCTGATAAAGGCGAAATTCTTCGATCCGGGTGGCACAGGCAGTGGCCGATCCCCTGGCAAACGTGGCATGAACATGCTGGTGATGTAGGGCATCAGGCAGGGGATGCAGATGGCTGATTCAACGGTCTCCGGATCGATCCGCAGATGGCCGCTGAGTTCACGGAGAATTTCTTCTCCACTGCACTCATCCATGGGTTTTGGAATGAAATTTCCGACCCGGTCAGGAAACAATGAATAGCCCCAGAATACCTGCACGCCATCTGGCTGCGTAGGAAAGTGGGGCTGATGGGCCAGCACGATGGACATCATCCAATTCGAGTCCTTGAAGGTGACCAGACCACCGGTTCCCGGTTCGTTGCCGGTGAAGTGAGTCATCATATCAAAGAATCCATGGTTCTTTAATGTGACCGTGAAAGATTCCCAACAGGACTGCGCGATGCAGTTGTTAAAAACTCCGGGATTACCGAAGTCCTTGCGTCCGGCTACCAGTTTTTCCCAGAGCGTCCAGCCACCACTGTCGTCCTTGGTCAGTTTTGGAGGCGCGGCTGCCATCGAGCCTAAGCTGGATGCATCGGTCATTGATCCATTTTGCATGAAGACAAAGTCGCCTTCGTTCACTTTAGTCCGCTCGCTTTTGCCTTGGTTGATGCAATGGATGGCGGTGACGCGAAACTCTTCCGGTTCCTTTGTATGGTCGAGATCGGTCACCATGCAGTTCGTGATGAAATGGACTCCTTGGCTTTCGAGCCACGTCTGCAAGGGAAGGACCAGCGAGTCATACTGATTGAAGACCGTCCGTTTGACGCCGGCCAAGGTTTCGATGCGCGAAAACTCAACGACGAAGCGGTGCAGGTATCTCCTGAATTCGACGGCGCTATGCCAAGCTTGGAAAGCGAAGGTGGTGGACCACATGTGCCAGAATGGCGTTTGGAAGAAACCGGGTGAAAGCCAGTCGGTGATCCGGCTGTCAGCCAGAGTTGCCTCGTCAGTATTGTTGAGTTTCAACAATTCGATCCGATCCTGCATGGTGAAACCCATCGAAGTCACACGAACGGCTGCGCGTTGGGAATCGACCAGCCGCGCCATCGAGTGTGATGGATAGGTTTCGTTAAACTCCATGGTTTCATCGAACACCGACTTGCCCGCGTGATGTAGTGAGGGAATGGTTTTGTAGAGCGCCCACATGCATTCGTAATTGTCAGTGGTCAACATCCGCCCACCACGGAGCGAATAACCGGCTTCTGGATTTCCTCCACCGTCCAGGCTGCCACCAAGGACCGGGGCTCCTTCAAAGATGGTGATGTTTTCACCCGGAAACTTGCCATCGCGGATCATGAATACGGCGGCAGCCAGAGAACCGATGCCGCCACCGATGAGATAGGCTTTGGAATGACTCCGTGAATTCTCGGAACCTGACGTTCTCGGCGTCTTAGGGAGCTTGGTTGGTTTCACTCTGCCACGATAGCCCGTGGCATCTTGGCCTTACCATGGGGTGATGCCCTACCTCGGGAATGTTTCATGATTGAACTGTCGATGGAGAGCCGTTTCAGTGATGTTAGTCGCTGGTAGGGTTAAACCCCATGGAGATCCGGAGAATGTCACCTATATTGGGAACCGAGTCGCGACTTCTGCACCATGGTAGTCTCAAATTTACTTCTCCCAAAAAACGTCATGATGAAGTTCAGAAATTATGCTGGGTTCAGCGTTTTCGTAACGTGCCTTTTGTTCTGCACCGCCACCGGGCAGGAGCGGGGGGACCAAAAGACCAAGCAGTTGGAGCTGAATCGTGATCGGCGGGCGGACCAGCTCAACGGCGCCGCAAAGGCGAGTGAGATCATTGGCATGACGGTGAAGAATTATCAGGCTGAGGTGCTTGGGAAAGTCGAGGATCTTGCCGTGGACGTGGAATCCGGCCGCATTGTCCAAGTCATCGTTTCCACCGGGGGATTTCTCGGTATCGACAATGTCCTGTCGGCGATTCCTCCATCGGCTTTTCATCATGACATCGCGGCAAAAGTCCTCCATCTGAATGCTGACAAGGAGATGCTGCGAAATGCTCCGGATTTCGATCTTTCAAAATGGGCTGATTTCAATGATTCCGATCATCTGGCGAGAGTCTATCATCACTATCACGAGGAAGGAGCATTCGGATTCATCAGCCATGGTGACGCCGTGGTCTATGGCATGATCCCGATGAACCGTCTCAGACATGTCCAGAATGCTACCGGACTCATCGCTACGTCAGTATATAACTTGAGAGAAGAAGTTCTTGGCAGGGTGAAGGACATTTTACTCGATATGGATGCTGGTCGTATCGTCGCGGTGATTGTCTCTTCCGGAGGATTTCTGGGAATGGGCGATGAATTGAGCGCGTTTCCCCCTACGGCTTTGAAGTTCACAGAGGATCGGAAAAACCTGCTGCTCGACGCGAACAAGGAGATGCTGACCGCGGCTCCCCATTTCAAATCCAACGAATGGCCTGACTTTGCCGAACCTCTTTACACCAGTGGAATCTATCAGGCGTACAAGGTCGAACCCTATTTCAAAGCAAATGCGGATAACACCGCGCGCAATGCCCGTGATCGGGATGGCCAGTCGCTTACGCCTCTCGATCAGGGAAACAACCAGGCGGATATTGAGACCACCTCACAAATCCGTTCGCGAATCATCGCCAGCAAGGGAATGTCGGTCAATGGACAGAATGTGAAAATCATCACCAACAGCGGCAAGGTCACTCTCCGAGGCCCGGTCGATAAGGCGGAGGAGCGACTACTGATCGAAGATATTGCCACCAGCTGCGCTCTCCCCGGAAATGTCGATAACCAACTCGAAGTGAAGCGCGTGAATTACGGCAACTGATTCCAGAGTCAAAATTAGCAACCCATCCATAAAGCCATGTCCCGTCAGTCCGTATTTTGCATCGCCACTTCACGCACTCAAGCTGAGGAAATCATCGAGTGCCTGAAGCTCTCGCATTTTTCAAAAAATGACATTTCCACCTTGTTTCCCGATAGGGAATCATCACACGACTTCGCCCATGAAATCAGCACCAAGGCTCCGGAAGGGGCGATTGCGGGAGTTGGGACGGGTGGCGTCATCGGTGGTGCGCTCGGCTGGATTGCCGGGATTGGGGCATTGGCGATTCCTGGAGTCGGTCCGTTTATTGCGGCGGGTCCCATTGTCGCGGCTCTGAGCGGGGCCGCAATCGGCGCGGCTGTCGGCGGCATCACCGGCACTCTCATTGGTCAGGGAATACCCGAGTTTGTTGCCAAGCGTTACGAAGGAAAACTTCAGGAAGGTAATATCCTTATGTCCGTTCACGCGGAGGATGATGCTGATATTGACCGCGCCAGGAATATATTCACAGATGCCGGCGCAGAGGACATTTGCGTCGCGGGTGAGTCCTCCACTCCGAAACCCGGACGATAGTCTTGAATCACGGATTTCATCCATGTGTTGCCATTGGCTCACGGGTATCCACTCCATTCTCCCAAAATACATCTACTGAAAATCAACATGAGCACACCTATTCAGAAAATCAATCATGACATGAGTCATCTTGCCGATCATGCACGCGCCCTGATCGCCGCCACCGCCGATGTTGCGGAAGAGCATGTCAAGGAAGCCAGGGACCGTCTCGCGGCGGCTCTCGACAGCGGAAAGAGCTTAACAACTCGTTTTCGAGACCAAGCGACGGCACGGACCCGGGCCTGTGACGTTGCGGTGCATCAGAATCCCTATCAGGCAATTGGCGTTGCCATCGGTCTTGGAGCATTGCTTGGCTTTCTCGCAGTGCGCGAGTGTGCCAATGGCCGACATTGAACTCTGGTGTAATCCTCATTGATTCGCCGTGATCTGATCACGGCGAATCACTTGCGGGCCGGGTGCGTCCCTCAGAGGAAAGTTGTCTGGATGCTACTCTCGATGATGCCGTGAGCGATGGCATGACGGGTGAGTCCTGCGGTGTCGTGTATATCGAGTTTTTCCATCAGACTCTGCCGGTGCTTTTCCACGGTCTTGATGCTGATTTTAAGAATATCCGCGGTCATCTTGTTGGCATTCCCCTCTGCAATGAGTTGCAGGACTTCCATTTCACGGGGTGTCAGATGCTTGGCGTCCGGTTTTGTGATGCCTGATCTTTTGACGTTAAGATTCAGAGGCGAATTGAATCTTTTGGACATGGCAGGACTGAAATAGGTCTTGCCGCGGTGGACTTCGCGGATCGCTTCCGGCAGGACCCGGAAGGCGGTTTGCTTGATCAAATAGCCAGCCACTCCCAGTGCCATCGCTTTTTCGATATAGGCGTCGTCATTATGTGCGGAGAGGATGAGGATCTTCGTTAGCGGGTTCGTCAGGAGAATCTGTCTCGTGGCTTCCAATCCATTCAGCATCGGCATGGCGATGTCCATCACCAGAACGTTTGGCGAGAGTTTGCGGGTCAAGGTGACAGCCTGCCGTCCATCTTCCGCCTCGCCTACGATTTCAATGTCGGTTTCGATTTTGAGCAAGGACCGCAAGCCTTCCCGGACGATCATGTGGTCTTCAGCCAGCAGGACAGTGATTCGTTTCATTGGATTGTTGGGGGTGGTGGTTTGGCAGATCTCTTGGAAGGATTCTTTGTTGCCGTCTTGGGCTCGGTTTTGATCATTACCTGGATGGTAGTGGGGTTTCCCGGTGTGGAATCGACCGAGAACTCACCGCCCACCATTTCGGCACGTTCCCTCATCCCTAGCAGACCAAGCCGCTTGCTTTGTTTGGAGTGAATGATCTTTTCCACCTCGAAACCATGGCCGTCATCGGTGATTTGCAGAGTAGTGCTATCGGTGAGCTGTTGGATGCTGATTTCCACCTTACTCGCCTTCGCGTGTTTTGCCACGTTCATCAGCGCCTCTTGAATGATGCGATAGAAGGCGGTGCGGATGCTCTCGGACGATTCTTCAATGGATGGAGAAACCTTGAGGCTGGCACGAATTCCGGTGGTTTCCATAAATCCCTTTAGAAAAGCCTGAAGCGCGGGGATCAGCCCCAGGTCATCGAGAACCGTCGGTCGAAGATCCCGGGCGAACTGGTGGACAATTTCCACCGATCTCTCGACCATCTGATGGGTGTCCGCAATTCGTTGCTGAAGGTTGCCGAGTTCGGTGTTCGTTTCCTGGGCCAATGCCGCGACATGGACATTGATTCCAACCAGAGTCTGAGCAATGACGTCGTGCAGCTCGCGGCTGATGCGTTTCCGCTCATCCTCTTGGGCGTGAAGGATCTTGTGTGACATGCTCCGCAATTCAACCTGTTGTTGGAGTGAATGCTCCAGCAGGCGGCTTTGCACATATTCGGTCTCGTGAAGCTTCCCTTCCACCGCCAGGCGGTGAACAATCTCCCTCTTCAGTTTGACGTTGGAAGCTGCCATGACGTCCAGACGACGTTGTGCTGAATCCGCCTTGATGCGTTCCGTGATATTGTTGAAAAAGCAGACCATTGAGAACTCTCCGTTGGGCAATATCACACGCTGGATCTGCCATTCGAAAACCTCTCTCACTCCGTTGTCCAATCGTCGCTTGGTGATGCTTGTTGACTGAAATGACTCGCCCGTTTCAAAAGTGTGAAGGAAGCGTGCGACCGCGGTATCCGCATTCCGCTTCGCCCAAAGTAGATGGATGATCTCTGAAAAATCCCTACCGATCAGAGGATGAATATTGTTGAAAAGTCTCAATGCCAGGGGATTGGCTTGCTGAAGCCGGAGCTTGGCATCCACGACATAGACGCCGACGGGAACCTGTTCGATAAGCGCGGAAAAGAGTGCTTCGCTTCGCCGCAATATGTCTTCCGCATGCTTGCGTGCCGTAATATCGCGGACGTTGCACTGAATCACCGAGCAGCCGTCCTCCTGGTATAGATTGGCGACGACCTCTACCTCCTGATGCTTGCCGCTTTGCGCTTTCAAAGGCAGGTTCTCATAGCGGACCTCCTGAGTCCTCTTCAGATTCGTGAACATTTCGCGGCTTTTCGCCTGATCTTTCAGCAGACCGATTTCGAATAGTTCCTTCCCTACCAACTGCCCGTGAGAATAGCCAAGCAAGGTCGTCATGTACGGATTGGCATCGGTGATCTTACGAGTTCCCGGATCGAGAATAAGAACACCATCGTGGGCTGTTTCAAAAAGACGTCTGTAACGAGTTTCTGACACACGCAGGGCCTCCTCGTCTCGCTTGCGAGCGCTTATATCCACCAAAGCAACGTTGCACTCATTTCCATCCGGCGCGCGCTTGAAATTGAGGGTCACCATCTTCGCGGGTTGGTCTTTGCCCAACAGCTTCAAATCCATCGATTGTTCGGCTCCTCCGTCGAAAACTTGTTTGAGAATTCTGGTGAAATCGGCGCGCATGTCCGGGGAAACCTGCAAGCCGAAGGATTTTCCTAACAATATGGATCGCTCGGTGCCGATCATGGCAGCTCCTGTGAAATTCACCATCCGGATGCGATCCTCCGGTGAGAGGGTGAAATAACCGACTGGAGCGAAATCGTATAGCTCCGTGTATTTCTCGCGGACAGACTCCGCTTCGTCGCGGGCGAGTCGCAGTTCCGCGTTCTGCATCTCCAGCTCGATCTGGTGGACCTCCAGTTCGTGAAGCAACCGTTGGCTATCGATCTCGGTTCGTGGCACGGTATTCTGCGACTTGCGTTTCAACGTCCCAAGTTCGGCACGACGGCGCAGTTCGGTGAGTGCATCCGGAATCTTCGGTTTCTTGGGCATGACGGTGTTCAGGGTTTGGAATTGCGAAGCGATTTGCTTGCTCGTTTTTTTCTCGGTGTGGACTTCCGGACCTCAATCTGTTTGCTGGCACTGATCGTTTTTTTTGCCAGGCGTTCCTCGAGACCATCCTGAATGTCCTGCATTTTCCCTTCCAGGGCCTTGGCGACACTGATGTCCCAAAAGGTGATGACCACGCCGTCGATATGATCATCCAAAGTCCTGTATGGCATGATGCGCACCGTGAACCAACGTCCGTCGCGCGCGCTGATCGGCTTTTCCGAGAAGCCGAGTTTCCTCAGCACTTCATGAGCATCATCCGGCAGTTCAGGATAAATCAGGTCTGACGAGAGATCCGTGATGGGGCGGCCGATGTCGCCTGGTATGAGGTTGATAATCTTGGTGGCCTGGGTGGTGAAGCGCCGGACCTGGAGATTGTTATCCAGAAAAAGGGTGGCGACGTCAGTGCTGTTCAGGAGATTTTTCATGTCGTTGTTGGAACGTGATAGTTCCTCGACTTTGCCCTGTAATTCCGCATTGACGGTTTGCATCTCCTCGTTGAGCGACTGCATCTCCTCCTTTGATGTTGTTAGTTCCTCGTTGGTGGATTGCATTTCCTCGTTGGTGGACTGGAGTTCTTCGTTGGTGGATCTCAGCTCCTCGTGCGAGGTTTGCATTTCCTCGCGGGTGTTTTGCAACTCGGCCCGGGCTTGTTTCAACTCGCGTTCCACTTCCGTGGCTCGATGACTGACATGCGGGGCTTTTCCAGGTTTGCCCGACGGTTGCGAGACTGCCGGGGCGGGAATTTCGGTGAAAACAATCATCACCATGCCTCGAAGTGGATCCGCTTCAGCGAGCTTCTCGATGCTGACGTTCGTGTAGCGTTCTCCGCCATCGGTGCGGATTTTCAGGTCTTTCAAAGAGACGGGGCCATCCTGCTTCATCGCTTTTTGGAATGCTGCCGTCAGCTCGTAGCGCAGCCCGTCGCGCGCCATGGCGAAGATGTTCCAGTTCGCTTTGCCAGCAGCAGGTTCCAGAAATTGACCCGTGCGACCGCTGATGTGGAGGATGTCACCCTTTGCATTGGTGAGAACGGATGGCGGGCTGTAGCGGTGCAAAATCAATTGCTCGGCAAGTGTCTGGAGGTTCTGAGAGGTTTTCGTGGTTGTGTCTGCCCCGTGCCCGTCCGAGATGCCAGGCACGAAGGATGAAGGGAACTCGACGCCTTCCGGACGCAGGTTCGTGTCCGTCCGGCGGAAAATGCGGCACTTGCCATCCACGGTCGAAAACAAGTCGGTAAATTGGCCGATGGTTTCAGAGCTGCCGAGCATGAGGACGCCGCCCGGATGCAGGCAATAGTGGAATAACGGAAAGAGCTTCTTCTGCATCTCCTGCGTCAGATAGATCAACAGATTGCGGCAACTCAGGAAATCCAGCTTCGTGAATGGAGGATCCATGATGAGGCTGTGCGGAGAAAAAACGACCATCTCACGGATCTCAGTGCGGATCCGATAGCCGCTCTCTTCCTTGGTGAAATAGCGGCTCAGTTGATCGGCAGAAACGTCGGCGGAAATATTCTCGGGAAAGAGGCCTTGGCGCGCCTTGTCGATGGCATCACGGTCGAGATCACTCGCGAAGATCTGGAGTTTGAAGTTTTTCTTCGGCTTGAGTTTTTCCATCGCTGAGGCGGACCCCGAAATTCGGGCCAGGGGCTAAGCTATGATTGTGGTGGCCGG
>JBDTNJ010000285.1:0-8406 GCA_039933825.1 Luteolibacter sp. | reverse complement strand
CAGTCTGCTCCCGGACTTGGCGGACATCTCCTACGATGTGAACGGCCAAGGATACACCCCCGCCCGCATCGTTTTCCTGCTGATCCTCACCCTCGGCACGGTCTGCAGCATGCTTTTCTGCGCCATTATCTGGGCCAGGATCTATCGGTCAAACCGTAACGATCTATCTGAAAACCTGATCCGCCGCCGCCGCATCGGGACTACCGTGATCCTCGTCGCTGCGCTATTCACCACTGCGAACGGCGCGTGGCTTGCCCATTGGCTGGGTAACCAAGCAATCAGAGAGCAGACCTCTACTCTCCTCAGCGCCCTGCATCTCGGCGTAGGCAACCTTGATATTGATCAAATCCAGCAGATCCACGGCGAGCCGGAGGAAACCAAAGGAAATGCGTTCGCGATCCTCCGCGCCGAGCTGATTGAAATCCGCAACGCCCTGCCCGATTCGCGCTTCGCCTACATTCTCGGGATGAGGAACGATCGTTTGGTATTTCTTACCGATGCCGAGGATCCCAACAACTCCGAGACATTCTCGCCGCCCGGAGAACCCGTCAAAGACTACCCAACCAAATGGGGCCCGGAACTCGCCGGCCAATCCACTTTCAGCGGCCCCGATCGCGACGAATGGGGCGTCTGGTTCTCCGCAGTCGTTCCCATCTTCGATGAGAATCATCAGGTGGCAGCCCTGCTGGGAGTGGACTACCCCGCGCACGAATGGCTGAAACCGATCGCCGCCAGGCGGCTCGCCGCCATGGGCGTCACCCTTTCTGTCGCCCTGCTGCTAATCGCACTCTTCGCTTTCCATTTGGGCTCCATCGAAAACGCCGTTCGCCTGGAAAGCCTATCGGACCGCCTTTCCAACGCGATGACCGCCGCTGAATTCGACACTTGGGAATACTTCCCCAAAACCCTCAAGATCAACATCGGCGAACGGATCTCCCAGACGCTGGGATGGGGCGGCAGCCGTGCGAAACCCTCGTTCCGCCAGATTTGGAGAAACATCCATACGGCGGATCGCTATCAGCTTCTCAACCTCATGCGGCCCCCGGAAAACGACCGCCACGCTTCGTCTGAAGCGGAGGTCCGCATCCGCGACGGCAACGGGCGCTGGGTCTGGTTCATGCTTCGCGGGCGTATGGTCCGCTCGGCTGCCGAGGATACCCTTCTCGTCGGCACCATCCTGAATATTGACGAGAACCATCGCTCACGTCTCGAAATCGACAAGCAGCGCCGCTTCGCCCAACATGTGATGGAGTCCGTCCCTAACGGCCTTGCCATCGTCAGTGCCGAGGGAGTCCTTTCCTACGCGAATCCGGCCTTCATCCGCCTTTCCCATGGGGACGCTGCCTCGCTCGCGGGTAGAAAACTCAGCACCCTCATCCAGGGCGCGGACGCGCTTCCCACCGGCAGTGGCGGTGCCGAAGCCGTCCTCACCTGCATCGACGGAGCATCGGTCTCAGTGCGGGCGTTCATGGCACCACTCACCGAGTCCGGCCAGATCGCTGGGTCCATTCTCGCCATCGTCGATCTTACGTCTGCCAAGGAGGCGGAACAGAACCTTCTCCGCAGTCGCGCCGAGGCATCCCGCCTTGCGCTCGTCGCGAAACGCACCGATAACGCCGTTGTGATCACCGATGCCACCGGGCGCATCGAGTGGGTCAACGAAGGATTCACCCAGATCAGTGGGTACAGCAAGGACGAGGCCCTTGGGAAAACTCCCGGCAGTTTCCTCCAGCGCCCCGGATCTGCAGGAGACGCCCAATCGCTTATGCGCGAGCACATAAAAGCGGGCAAGGGCTTTGAAACCGAAATCCTCAACTACAGCAAAAGCGGCCGCGCCTATCTCGTCCACATCGAGTGCCAGCCGCTCGTTGATAGGGATGGCACGCTCACCGGCTTCATGGCTCTGGAGCGAGACATCACCCGCACCCGCCGCTCTAGCAACCTTCTGGAAGCCGTCGCCTCGATCAGCACGACGCTCCTCTCAAAACGCATCGAACCTTCCGTCTGGTGGGAAATCCTCCGCGCTCTTGGGACGGCGGCAAGCGTCGATCGTTGCCATCTTTTCCAGGTCCATCCGCACGGCGCCACCGGCAGCATGGCCGCCAGCGAGACTGCGGTTTGGAACCTCGGCTCGTCCGATTCCGAAAACCTCCGCATGGAGTTCCAGGATATTCCATTTGATCAATCCGGATTCGGCCGCTGGCTCCGGGAGATGCTTGCCGGGAATGAGATCTGCGGCCTGGTTAGTGATTTCCCCGCTGAGGAACAGGTGCTGCTCAACTCGCAGAATGTCCGCTCGATGGTGGTCGTTCCCATTTTCGCCGCAGACCGGTTCTGGGGCTTCATGGGGTTCGACGCCTGCCATGAGGACCGCGTTTGGGAAGACTGGGAAATCTCCATTCTCCGCTCTGCCGCCGCCAACATCGGCCTACGCCAAGTCGCTCAAAACGAATCAGACGCCCTCGTCCTCGCCCGCGACGAAGCTCACCAAGCGGCCATCGCCGCAGTCAAGGCGAACCTCGCGAAGAGCACCTTCCTCGCCACCATGAGCCATGAAATCCGCACCCCCCTCAATGCGGTGCTAGGCATGGCCTCCCTGCTGGAAACCACCTCCCTCAATCCCCAACAGCAGGACTACGCCGCCACCATCCTCAACTCCAGCAATTTCCTGCTAGAACTCATCAATGACATCCTCGACTACTCACGCATCGAAAGCGGGAAAATCGAACTCGATTCCTCTCCCTTCACTCTCGCCAACGTCTGCCGCGACGCTTTCGACGTCATCCGTCCCGGAGCCATGGGCAAGGAGATCGAACTCATCTGCCGCGTCGCCCCGCATCTTCCTATCAAGTTACAAGGGGACCGCGCCCGCATCCGCCAGATACTCGTCAATCTCCTCAGCAACGCGGTCAAGTTCACCTCCACCGGCTTTGTCAGCATGATGGTCGAAGGACGAGAAACCCCTGAAGGAAAATGGGACATCACCTTCCAGGTTAGAGACTCTGGCATCGGCATCGCGCCGGAAGCCATCGGCCGTTTGTTCCGTCCCTTCGTCCAGGAGGATTCCTCCACTACCCGGCGTTTCGGCGGCTCCGGACTCGGCCTCGCCATCAGCAAACGCCTCGCCGAGCTGATGGACGGAGACATCACCGTCACCAGCGTCCGTGGCGAGGGATCCACATTCCTCACCGCAATCCGGCTCTCCTCCACCCTCACCGCAGACGTCGCTCCGCAAGCGCCACTCCACATCGCCACCGGAATCCATCCGGCCATCCTCATCGTTGACGACAATCCTCTCAACCTCCGCATCCTCGAAGAAACGCTGGCGAGCTCCGGTCTCTCCTGCCACACGGCGGATCATTCCACCCAAGCGATCGCACTGTGGAGACAGAATGGAGCCTACGATCTCGTCATCAGCGATCACCACATGCCGGACATGGACGGTGTCAGCCTCACCCAATATCTCCGCTCGCTGGGCACGGGAAATACCCGCTTCATCCTCCTCAGCTCCGAGACCAACCACACCCAGGAAATTCGGGAACTGTTTGACGAGGTCGGCTCCAAACCCATCTGGCCCTCCATCATCCAGGGCATCCTCACCCGCCTCTTCCCCGGCATCATTGCAGAACCCGCCGAGACCCATCGCCCGGCCCGGGATTTCGAGCCCTCCATCCTCGAAAACCTCCGAGTCCTCGTCGCGGAAGATAATCCTAACAACCAAAAGGTCATCCGCCTTCTGCTTCGCCGCCTCGGTATCGAGCCCACCATCGTGGACAATGGCGCACAGGCAGTGGAGGCCGCCCGCGCAAATGTGTATGATATTATGCTGCTAGATATCCAGATGCCTGTCATGGACGGCCTCGAAGCCACCCGCGGAATCCGCGCCCTCAATTTGACAAACCGCCCCGTCATCGTCGCCCTCACCGCAAACGCATTCCAAGAAGACCGGGACGCTGCAAGCGCTGCCGGCATGGACTCCTACCTTTCCAAACCTATCACCCTCGCCCGCCTGCGGGACTGCTTCACTTCCATTCTCAATCCCGTCACACAGCCGGACTGATCCGCCACTCAAACACCCGTAACCCTCATGGAAATCACGAACACAGGCCATCCGGATTGCACACCGCTGCTTGATTTCGAACAGCTTGAACCCTTCATCGAGATTGGCCTAACCGACTTCCTCGATATCCTCGGCGACGTCATCCACGACGTGCCGGAGCATTTGGAAAAAATCCACACCGCCATCCGCAGAGGCAATTCCACAGAACTCAAATCCACCACCCATTCCATGCGCGGGATGATCGCTAATTTCGGCTGCATCGGCATGACCTCTATTCTCCGTGATCTGGAATACGGCGCCCCACTGGAGCCCGGCCAAGCGGATGCCATCTGCTCGACGCTCGCCACCCTCTGGCAGCAGAGCCTCTCCGCCATCGTGGACTGGCAGAAATCCATCCCGGATTTTCCCTCCTGAGCCACGACTTGAACTACCTCTTTGTATTTTGACCACGGACTCCCGGGAGATCGCCGTGGCGGGACGAACATCCACGCCACCGATGGCGATCATCCCTATTCCGGAAACTGGTGGGTGCCCGGCCTTTGCCTCGGCTGCCAGCAGTCGTTCACGCACGCACTCGCGGAGTTTTTCAAATCGCTCGATGATCCGAGCGCCGCAAAACGTTACCCGGATTTCCGCCACGCTCTCGGCACCCAATACGTCTGTGATGCCGTATTGTAATCCGCCCGAACCAAGCAGTGGGTGGATGTGGAACAATCCTGAACACGAACAGTCCTTGCGGATAAGATAAGTCTCGGTAGGTTCCCGCCATGCGGCGACGACGCGATGGACCTCCTCCCACCTGCGGCGATGGCCTTGTTTACGGCACTCCGACTGCTTTGCCGGGATTGATGAGCAGAAAATCCTTGGTTTCGATGATCGGGTGGATCGCGCTCACATGCTTCGTCTCGGCGCAAACCAACCCAACTCCCCAACCGCTTCCTTATTCGCAAAATTTCGGGGCGAACACTTTCACCGTTCTGCCTGCGGGCATGGCCGCTTGGAATGGGTTGAACGGTGGCAGCGTTGATACATCCGCCAAAGCCGCGCTCAGCGTGCCCAATGGCGATGCCACTTTAAGCATCGCGACCGCTGCGACGACTGGTGGCGGTTCATTTGGCTACGCCTCGGGTGGCAACGCCCGTTTCTATGTGCAGAGCAGCAGCAATGCCACTAACGGTGCCAACCAATTGGCCATTGCCTTGGACACAAGCGGCCAGTCCAACATCAGCCTTCAATACGATATTGAAATTGTTAGCGCCCAACCCAGAACCATCGGCGTGTTATGCCAATATCGGGTTGGCAACACCGGTGCCTGGACCACATTGACAACAAGCTCGGGAACCAATCCGTTCAGCCAAGCAGCAGGCACCATTGGAGTCAAAACTTCCCCGGTGATCCCACTGCCATCTGCCGCCGAAAACAAGCCGGTCGTGCAAATCCGCTGGGCCTTCTGGCGCGGAGCGGAAAGTGGTAACAGCTCGGGCGCAGCGATCGATAACCTTTCCGTCACCGGCACCCAGACCGGCAATTCTCTGAGCATCGCTGTCGTGCCTTCTACTATTCACGAAAATGACGGGGCGGGCGCGGCCTTGGTCACGGTCACCACCGCCAGCCCGGTCGCTACGGACCTTGCAGTCACTCTCAATGTCAGCGATGCCACGGAAGCCGCAGTCGATGGCCCGAATCCGGCCATCATCCCGGCGGGGCAAAGTTCAGCTACTTTCAGCATCCGTGCGGTGGACGATCTGTTACTGGACGGCACACAAAGCGTCAGCCTGCAAGCCACTGCGGCATCCACCGCAGGAGCAAGCGCCTTGCTAACGGTTTTGGATAACGAGGACGCCTACACGCCGCCTGCCGCGTACTACACCGCCGCCGAAGGGCTCAGCGGGGCGGCTCTCAAGGGAGCATTGAAAACGATCATTACTGCAGGGCATGTGCAATATTCTTACAGTGGAACGCTGACTCCGCTTCGCGCTATCTACGAGGATCCGGCCAATCCGACCAACCTCCTAACGGTTTACTCGGGGACGTCACTCGGCAAGTTTTCGAGTTACTATTCCGGGGCTAATCCGGATACCACCTGGAGTCGTGAGCATGTCTGGCCCGCTTCATTCGGACTCGATACCGCCAATGTGGATCCCGGTTTCACGGATGCGGATGCGGGTGCCGATTACACCGATCTCTTCAACTTGAAACCCGCCCTTCAAACAGTGAACGGGGCACGAGGAAATCTTTATTACGACCAATCCACCGGAACTCTCACGGTGCCACCACTTGCGCCCTTATGTAGCAAGGACAGCAACTCTTGGGAACCGCGCGATGTCGAAAAGGGTGACCTGGCCCGCACCATACTTTACATGGCCACCCGCTACGATGGCACCGATCCGAACACGATCGATCTTGAGGTCGGCAATTCGCCGAACCCCGTCACCGGCGTCTTCGCCAATTTACCCACCCTGCTCAAATGGCATGAGGACGATCCTGTGAGCACCGAGGAACGCCAGCGGAACCAGCTCATCTATAGCAACTATCAACACAACCGAAATCCGTTCATCGATCATCCGGAATACGTCGCCCTTATTTGGGGTTCCGTGCGGGTCAGCAAGCTCGCCGCAGCAGTCACCGAGGGTGGCATAAGTGACAGCTACACGCTCGTACTGACCAGCCAACCGACTGCCAATGTGACGATCAACACCACGAGCACGCCTGTCTCACAAGTGATCGCCACGCCCGCCAGTGTCACCTTCACCAGCACGAACTGGAACCTGCCGCAAACCATCATTCTCTCCGCCGTAAACGACTCCGTTTACGAAACCACTCTGACGGCGACCGTCCAACATTCCATTTCGACCCCGGATACGAACTACGCATCGCTGACACCATCGACCATCAGCGTGACCGTGACCGATAACGACCCGATCATCGCAGCGATTCCTTTGCCGATCAGCTACGGCGGGCCATGGAGCCCTCTGCCCACCCTAGGTTATCTTGGCTCGGGGCTGGAAACCTACGCTACCAGCTTAGGCGTGGATGCTGGATCAGGCTCAGTGAAATTTGCCCAGGCCAATGACCAGCTAACAATTGCGTTCGACCGATCCCCGGCGCTGCTGACCTACCGACTCAAGGGAAACCCAACCTCAGGCACCGCGACCTCCGGCACTTTTTTAATCGAGCAATCCCAGGATGGCATCACGTTCAGACCGGTCCGCACCGTCATCGATAAAGACAATACGGACCAAGGCTACACCGAACCCCTATCAGTCAACACCCGCTTCGTTTCATTTCTCTATCAAGCGAGAGCTGGTGGTAATATCCAGTTGGACATGCTGTCCGTTACCGCGGCATCGTGGAGCATCTGGCAATCGTCTTACGGACTCAGCGGGCAGAATGCCGACCCGCAAACTGACTACGACAAGGACGGCTTGGGCAATCTTGCTGAATACGCGCTCGGCGGCTCACCGCTTGTTTCCGACTCGCCGTCGGTTTCCCCTCAATTGGAAAAGCTACCTACCAAAACCCGTCTCACCGCGATCATCCGCACCGGTGACGCCGGCTTGATTTCAGCGGCGGAAACCACCACCGATCCTGCCAATCCCAACTCGTGGAGCACATCGGGGATTCAAAAAATTTCCCCCGTTAGCCAAACCGGTGTTTCCGCCGGTTTCGAGCGCATGACCTTCGAGATCAATGATTCGGCCAGCCCACGGCGTTTCGTCCGCCTGCGATTTCATCTGAATTGATCTTACAAAATCGAGCCCGGCCCATAGGCGGCCGCCTTCGGGCTGGCGGCTTCCAGAGCTCTCACGGCGGCGGCGAATGCTTCGATCTGGGTTTTTGCCGCGCCGGACTCGCGGTCGCCACGGGCGAGGATAGCATCGAGAAATTCACGGGAAAGCCCGAGGCGGTTATCTTCGGCAAGGCGCACGACGAGGTTGTTACGATCGATTTTCCCGTGGCGGAGATCGTTCACAGTGGCCACGGCGTGTTCCTTGATCGCATGATGCGCGGTCTCGCGGCCGACCCCGGCCTTCACGGCTTCCATCATGATGGTGGTGGTCATTAGGAACGGCAGATAGTGCGCGGTTTCCGCGCCGATGACGGCTTCGTAGGCGTCCATCTGATCAAGAACCGTTAGGAATGTTTCAAACAGTCCGTCGATCGTGTAGAACGAATCTGGGAGCATGATGCGGCGCACGACGGAGCAGGAGACATCGCCTTCGTTCCATTGATCGCCGGCGAGGCCGGAGGCCATGGTGAGGTAGCCTTTGAGGATGACGTGGAAGCCGTTGATGCGCTCGCAGGAGCGGCTGTTCATCTTGTGCGGCATGGCGGAGGAGCCGACC